>JAYWGJ010000036.1:0-10117 GCA_043778315.1 Saprospiraceae bacterium
CGACCGCTCAATATTTCATGCTCACGGGAGTTGTCAAACCTGCTATACAGTACTTGGAGGTCTGCGTTTTTTCGGACGAAAGTAAGCATCGTCCTGATAAAATGATTTTTCAAGCGAACTGGAAACGGTCTTTTAATGAAAGTGCAACCAATTTTAGCGTTCCGATAAACTATAAATTGCGCGAAAACGCCGCCTACGATTTTGAGTTTCGCTACTTTCGCGCCGCTACACTCGACGAAAAAATCGCGCTGCAAAGCGACCTCATCAAGGCGGTAGATGCCTATATAGATATGTCGATGCGGCTGCAAGGCAGACACATTCGCCTCAACGACAACGTGAAAAGCATGGTCACAGATATGAATGCTATCGTGAATAAAGGTAGCGAGTTGTACCGCAATCGCATCAATAATAATTTTGCAGGTTTTAGCGATATTATCCGCAGTAAACTCCGCAGTTTGGAAGAATTGAAATTGCCTGCTACTATTTCTATCTTCAAAAAAGATAAAAATAACGAAATAAACGAAGCGATGCGTAAAGTGGTAGATAAAAGTATTGCTGATTATAAACAATTGGTACACAATGAGATAGTTAATTTTATGAATGCCGATGTATTTGTTTTGACTGATAAATTATTGATAGATAAATACCAAACCGAACGGGTAAAAAATTCTATTGGGTTGAACTTAGGCTACGGTGGTATTTTTCCGCAAGGCGCGACGGGGAGTTTCAATAATTACATTACTGCACCTTATTTGGGTGTATCGTTTCCGTTCGCGAAAGAATTTGGGCCTAAATTTTTGCGTAAAACCTCTATCACAATAGGGGCATTTATGGTATCGTCATTGACCGATCAGTCGGGCGATGTTTACAGTGGTCCGTTGGTGAAAGTACCCACTTTTGCCGCGCTCGGTTTCCGCCCGTTGAGCTTCCTCAAATTGAATGTTGGCGCAGCAGCTTTGGAGCGTACATCGATGCCTGCCGACGGCAGCGCAGCAACCAAACAAATCCTATTTGCACCAATGGTGAGCTTAGGCGTAGAGTTTAATCTTTCGTTAGATTTGGCGAAATAAGCCGCAAATATTAATATCAAAAATTGCACTACACACACATTTTTTATAAATTGTTCTCTTACAACGACTTATCCTTGCTTTTGCTATATTGCGGAAAGCAAAAAACAACTATTTTATCATGAAAAAACTACTTCTTTCTCTTTTTATAGCTATTCCTTTTTGTGCCTCAGGACAACAAAACGGCTACGGCTGGCGGCTCGGAATATATGGTGGCGCGAGTAGCTACTATGGCGATTTGAGCTATCGCGGTATCGACGCGCAACCTTTTTTGGCGGGTTTCCCGAACACTTTTAAGCGCAAATCGAAGGATTACACTTATGGCGTTTCTATCGAAAAAAACCTTAGTCCGTCTGTCGGCATTAAGGTTTTAGGCAGCGTAGGGCAGTTTACGGCTAACGACCGCACCCGTGATTTTAACCAGCAATTGCTTACTAATAATCCTTATTTTCAGCGTTCGCTGAATGTGCAAACTAAGCTGCAAGACCTTAGTTTATTAGTCACCTACTACCTCGATAACGGTAAAATATTGTCACAAAAAAGCTTTATTTCCCCTTATATTTCGCTCGGCATTGGCGTTACGCAGTTTCGTACCTACGCCGATTTATACGATAGAAACGGTAAACAATATTATTATTGGAATGATAACACCGTACACACGGCGGCGCAGGAGTCGCCCGGCGCTGAACTCACTGCGCAGGACAACGCTTATGAAACCGAATTGACTACTTTACAAACGGAAAAAAGTGCTAATTATAGCAATATAACTGCCAATTTTCCACTCGCATTAGGCTTGAAATTCCGCCTTGCCGACCAGCTTAATCTTAATATAGAGGCGATGGCGCGCTACACAATGACCGATTATTTGGACGATGTGAGCGGAAAATTCAAAGCGGAATACAGCAGTGAATTGCAGGCGTATGCCGCAAATCCAAATAATTTTACGGCAACGCAACGCGGCAGACCGAACGACAAATTAAACGATATTTATGGGTCGCTCTCGCTTTCGCTGCAATACAGTTTTGGGAGCAGAGGGCGCAGCAACGGCGGCTTCAACGCGCCTGTTTTTTACTCTATTCACGCCGAACCCGAGTCTATTCCGCTCATTAATCCGACCGAAGAAACCAAGAAAGACGAAGCAAAAGCGGCACTCGTTAGCAACGAAAAGTTAGTCCGCGAACCAGTTATCGAGGATACAAATACACCTATCGAGGTGCAAAAAGCGGAGGCGAAAGACGCAATAACAACGGTAGAAAAACCGACAGATTGGGACACCGTTATTGGTAAAAACACCACAGATACGAATTATAAAAATACAGATACGGCTGCTATCGCAGAACTTCGTCTGCTAAATACGGAGCTTAAAAATCTCCAAAAAGCGGTTAAAAATATGAATGTTGATGAAAATAATGCCGATATTTTAGCTCAACTTCAAGCAAGAACAGCTTATTTAGAACAGCGTAAAACATATTTTAACGAATATAAAGCAACCATAAATACAACCAAAAATGACTATCTGATGGCGGATTATGTCAATTTATTGACGCAGGTTAATACCCTGCAAAGCGACCTCACTGAGCTTAAAAGTAATGTATCTACGATTAAAAGCGTCAATGATATGATGGTTGCTAATAATCTGCCATTTAAAGAAAAAGAGGAGAAAATAAACACAATTACCGAACCAATAGCACAAATTCCGATTATTGAAAATACAAAAGAAAACGCAAAAGAAAGCGTAAAAATAGCACCAACAGCCAAACCCGATGCGACAAATATGGACGCGCCGAAACCCGCAAACCCAGTAGTTACCGCTACGCCAGAACCTACTGTTACGACTATTGTTACCAATACGCCTACCGAAAAACTTACCGAAAAAGCTACTCTCAGCGTGGCAGACTTGCTCGTTATCAAGCAGTTGCGGACCGAAGTAGCGGCTTTGCGCCAACAACAAACCGAAAGCGAAACCACGCTGCTCAAAACAAAAATAGCGAACCTCGAGACACAACTCCACACAGAAAAAAAAGATAAGGAAGCTATGGTAGTTGCCGCTTTGCAACAGCAAATTACCGACCTTCGACAAGCCGTCGCGCAGCTTAAAGCTGTGCCTATCGCGCCCGAGCCTACTGCCGCAGCACCCAAGCGGACACCTAATAACGTCTTAGCCACAAACAATGTTTTTTTCGCGAGCGGCGCGGCTATTATTAGCACAGACCAAAAAACAGCACTCGAGGCTTTTGTGCGCAATGCGCAAGAAAATGATGATTTTCAACTTGAGCTGCGCGGCTATACCGACCGCTCAGGCAACCCCGAAGCAAATCTCGCCTTAGCGCGTCGCAGATGCGAAGCTGTACGCAATTATTTGATTGCCAACGGATTAGCGGCAAGTAATATACAGATTACGCATAGTGGCGAAGCTGCAGGCGCAGCGCAGAAAGACGCAAACAGTCGTCGTGTAGAAGTAGTACCAGTCGCACGTTTCTCAACGCGTTAGGCATGACCCCAAAAAAGCGGCAACTCTGGATTCAGAGTTGCCGCTTTTTTACGTCCAATATTTTGTTAATCTATCTAAGGAACGCGTCCAAAATAAGGTACTGTATGCTCACTTGCCTTTCACGCCAAAATTGCGTTAGATTATCGTTACAATGCAAAGGCATTGCGCCTCAAATCTGCCTTATTTTGACCCGAAATTCTGCGCGACAATATTCAGTCCCTTATTTTCTCTTCATTCCTTAGCCAAAGTTACCTCGAAATATACGCACAATATCGTGGTATAATGTAATGCAAAGTTAAGCCATTTTACAAAATAAAAAAATATTTCTAAATTTATTTTTACCGTTTCTACCGCAATCGAATACGCGGGTCGGCGGCGACGTAGAGCAGGTCGGCGATGATATAACCGATGATAGTCATGAATGCGGCGAGCAGCACGACCGCAAAAACGGTCGGGTAATCGTGTGTTTGTATCGCTTCGTAGGCGAGCCGACCTATTCCATGCGGCATAAATAAGGTTACCGTACTTTATTTACACTTTTTTTGTTACTTTTGTACCGCAACAATCATCTCCCACCAATGAACTACACCCTCAACGCGCAAAAAAAATTGGAGGCACTGCTCGAAGCGGTCGGATATGTTATTCGATACGAAAAAGGCAATTTCAACTCGGGGTATTGCTTGGTGCAAAACAAAAAAATAGCGGTTATCAATAAGTTTTTTACTACCGAAGCCAAAATTAATAGCCTCATAGAGATTATAAATGCCATTATCGGCGAAGCCGACGTGACGGCGTTAGACGATAAGCAAACCAAATTTTTAGCACAAATCATCGTGAAAAATGACGACTAACGTAATCGCCGCGCCTACGCTGCACTTCGGCAGATACTCCGACGCACACAAAACGAACGCGCAAATCAAGGCTTACGACGCAGCCGTTGCCGCCTTCGCGGAAGGCGACTATGCCACTTATATCGACGCTTTTTTTGTTTATTTAAACAATGAAAATACCGAAAATGCGACTTGTACTATCGAGGACTCGAGCGTACATTTTGAGTTGATACAAGGCTCGAAGCGCGTGCAAGGTGTTGTACAAGGCATCGCGAATAGTACCGAAATCAAGGCATCAGTAGCTGTTTTGCGCTGCGCGACCGCGCCGAGCGTAGGTGTTTTGCGCCGCTTATTAGAGCAAAATGCGAGCCTTCGCTATTGTGCGTACAGCTTAGACGCGAATAATATGATTTGCCTGCATTTTTCGTCCGCACTGCTCGATTGTCCGCCCGAAAAACTGTATTTCGCACTCAAAGAACTCGCGCTCACGGCTGATAAAGCGGACGATATTTTGCTCAAAGAATTTAGCGGCTTACAAGCCGTCGATAACCTCCACATACAGCCGTTTACCGCCGAACAACAGCAGCTAAAATACGCTTTTTTGCAAAAATGGCTCACTTCCACTTTACAGGAAGTAGCGCGTTTAGACGCGCTGCGTGCCACCAACGAAATCGCTTACCGCTTATTGCGAACCGCTTATAAAATTGACTATCTGCTTGTGCCTGAGGGTTTTACGATGGACGTGATAGAGGAAATACATAGCGCGTGGAACGACGCGCCCGACCGTTCGGTTGCCGAAAAAAATCCTTTGATGCTAAAAGCAATCCATAAAATAGCGGCAGTTTCTGCCGCCGATTTTGCTGTCGAAAGCTATCCAACTATCGCTACATTTAGCATTACGGGCAGTCTAAAACACGTTGCGGTACGCCAAATCATCGACGAGCAACTCGGCAAAATGGTCGCTTTTTCGCCGCCATTTATAGTGGTTTTCGCGGAATATATTGCAGGTTTTTGCTTGTTTAACGGCACGCCGCCGCCGCCCGATAAAGACTTATTCGAGTTGCTGTATCGCATCATCAATAATGATTTTTTTGTAGCAATCCAAGACGCGCAGCCGCTCACGGATACGGACGGCGTATTGCAAAAAGACGAAATTACGACAGCAATTGATACCATTGTACAGGCGCATCAAGCGCGGTTTCCGAACCTCAAATTAGATGCGCAAGTCCTTGATTATACGACACTTACGGCGTTTTGTAAATCGTTTTTGTGGGCAATACGGAGTTTGGATTTATAGTTTATGTTACCCAGCAGACATTCTATATTATGACTTTTAGGTTTCGAAAACCACAGTCTGGCTGACGATAAAATAAAGTCGATTACTTAGGAGCTTGGGGCGACCGACCTATTAGAATTGTCGGCGGGAACGGAGTGTAAAAAGGTGATAAACAGCGCACTGTTCGAAGCGCGACCATTTGGGAGCTGCAAGTTTGGGCTGTGTTCCCTTTTTACGCGGAGAGCAGCCTGACAAGTCTAATAAGTCTTGATTTTTTGGTTCTTTTTTATCAAGAAAAAAGAATGAATAAAAAAGAAATGACCCGTTTGCATAATATTTGTTATGACAAAAAAAATATTTTCTACTCCTGAAAATACACCCGTTTCACCCGCTCCGACACGTTCGTAAACACCTCGTAAGGAATAGACGAGAGCGCGGCAGCGATATTTTGCACGGCGTATTGCGCGCCAAAAACCTCTACTTCGCTGCCTTCTTGCGCCGCCGCGATGTCGGTCACGTCAATCATCGTCATATCCATACAGACATTGCCGACCACAGGCGCGAGCTGTCCGTGCAGCAGCACCGCGCCGCGCCCGTTGCTTAGTTGCCGACCAAAACCGTCCGCGTAACCGATACTTATCGTCGCAATCCGCATCGCTTTTTCGGCGAAACGCATACGATTATAGCCTACACTTTCGCCTGCCGCTACGTTTTTTATCTGCGAAACCGTCGCTTTCAGCGCAAGGACGGTCTGCAAACGCGACTGCAAAACCGCGCCGCTATCGATGCCATACAAACCGATACCGAGCCGAACCATGTCCATTTGATAGCCGCCGAAGCGCGTGATGCCGCCAGAATTAAGGACATGCCGCAACGGACGGTAGCCGATAGCCGCCGCCAAACGCTCGTACATCGCCTCAAATTTTTGGACTTGCTCGTGCGTAAACGCGTCGTGTAGCGGATTATCGGTAGCGACCAAATGCGTAAAAATAGACACAATTTGAATATTTTGCTGCTTCGGATAATCCACCAACCAATCCATATCGTCCGCCTCAAAACCCAAACGGCGCATACCTGTATCCATTTTTAGGTGTATCGGATAAGATTTATGTTCGGGAAAACGGCGTAAGTGATTCAGGAATTGCGCCAGCGTGTTGCGGCTAAATATTTCGGGTTCAAGTCCGTAGCGAATCAGATTATCTAAGCTATTTTCCTCGATATTCATCACCATAATCGGCGTTTTGATGCCAATTTTGCGCAATTCCACGCCTTCGTCGGTGTAGGCGACGGCGAGGTAATCCGCTTTTTCGAACTCCAAAAGCCGCGCTACACGGTCAGAGCCACTGCCGTAAGCTGCCGCTTTTACCATCACCATCAGTTTGGTAGTTGGCAAAAGTAGCGACCGATACAAGCGAAAATTGTGCGAGAGCGCAGTCAAATTCACCTCGAGCGTCGTGCGGTGTTGCTTCAATATCAGCCTTTCGGCGATGCGCTCAAACGCGAATTTGCGCGCCCCTTTTAGCAATATCGTTTCGGACAAAAACGGTATTTCCGCCCAAGCGGACAAAAAATCGTCGGTTGTAGCAAACGAAAAAAACTGTTTTTGCTTGTTTTTTTTATTAAAATATTTCGCTAACGCGCCAATTTCGCTACCAATACCAATCACGCGAATAAGCGGCTGCGTCGCGAGCAGTTCCGCGACGGCTTTATAGAGCGTTTCGGGCGTTTTTCCACTTTGCAAAATGTCGGAAAGTACGACCGTCAGGCGGCGGTCGGCGGTATGTTGCTGCCGCACAAAGTCCAGCGCGATACGCAAACTATCCATATCCGAGCTGTAGCTATCGTTAATTACGGTGCAGCCGTTGATGCCCACCCGAAGCTCCAAACGCAGTGCAACCGCCTCGAGTGTTTCCATTCGTGTAGCGATAAGTTCGGCATCATAAGCTATATAAAGCATTGTTGTCCAACAAGTTATAGCGTTTTCTATCGATGCGTCGTCGGTGAATGGTATCGTTATCGATATTTCTTGTTCGTTGTAAACGGCTTGTATAGTTGTAGCTAAACTATTTTTTTGCGTAGCAATAATGCACAAATTAGCGGTTGTGTCGCTCCGCGACCAAGTAAAATGATTGGGCAAATGCAAGGCATCAATAGCGGTTTTGATAGCTGTATTATCTAAACAAAAAATAACGGTATCGGCATCTTTAAACAAAATAGCCTTCTCTTTTGCTTTCGCTAATTCGTCGGGAAAACCTTCGCTATGCGCCGTGCCAAGATTGGTAAAAATACCAATATTTGGCTTGATTATCGCCTCCAAATGCGCCATTTCGCCAGTTTGTGATACGCCAGCCTCAAAAATCGCTAAATTATGGTCGGTGTTGATTGCCCAAACTGAAAGCGGCACGCCTAACTGCGAATTGTAGCTTTTTGGACTCCGAACGATGCTGAAATCGGCGCAAAGCAAGTGATACAACCACTCTTTTACAATCGTTTTGCCGTTGCTGCCCGTAATGCCGATGGTGCGCAAAGCGTCAAAATGCAAGCGATGCGCCCTAACTATCGCTTGCAACGCCGCCAAAGTGTTATTTACAACAATAAAAACACTGTCTTTTATTATTTTTTTATCGATATTATTATAAAAATAATTATTTTTTTCTACCAAAAAACAACGCACACCTGCGTCATACGCCGCCTCGATATATCGATGCCCGTCCACGTTTGCGTTGCGTAAAGCGATAAAAATGGCGCGGTCGACTTGCGGCGCGGGTCGGCGACTATCATATATAAGGTGCGCAACTGTCGCCTGCTGCTGCAACCGCTTGTTGCCCGCGAGCGTCGCGTCGCATACCTGCGCTAAATATTTTGGAGTGTACATTTTTTATTCGTATTGAAGTGCAAATATCGTTTAAAAATAAGTTATTTTCTATTAAGGTTTACTTTTTTTGTGCAAACTATGTACCTTTGCTACACAAGTGAAAAAGTGCATACTTAAAACAATTTTTATTACCATAAAATTATAAAATGAACGTTCCAGACAATCTGAAATACACGCAAGACCACGAGTGGGTGCGCTTGGAGGCAGACGGCACTGTTTTGGTGGGCATCACTGATTTTGCGCAAAGCAATTTGGGCGATATTGTGTATGTCGATATCAGTACGGTAGGCAAAACGGTGGCTAAAAACGAAGTTTTTGGTACAGTAGAGGCGGTAAAAACGGTCGCAGACCTTTTTATGCCGATTGACGGTGAGGTCATCGCGTTCAATACGCACTTAGATACCGCGCCCGAGTCCGTTAATTCTGACCCGTATAGCGACGGCTGGATGGTGCGCGTCCGCCCTACACACGCGGCTGACGTAGCGGGATTGATGTCGGCAGCCGATTATGCGGCGCATACGGCATAGTAAGTAGTTTATTGATAAACAACACATTATACATTAATAAAAATATAATGTTAAATAGAATAGTTGCCGTTTTTTGGGCGACCCTTATTGCTGTGCTATCACTGCTCCCCAATAAAGTGATGCCAAAAATAGATTGGGACATGATAACGCCCGATAAGGCAGGGCATTTCGCTTTTTATGGCGTGTTGTGTGTGTTAGTCTTGCGCGCTGCGCCGTTAAAATACGCGGCGGCGGCGGCGGTCAGCTGTGCCTTATATGGTGTGCTGATGGAGTATTTGCAGTTTTACCTCACGCCCGACCGTATGTTCGAGTATCCTGATATGCTCGCGAATGCGATAGGTTGCGCAGCCGCGTATTTGGTAATGTGGTTGTTTACAAGGAAAAAAATAACTGAGTGATATTTAGGAATTATATACTTGTTAGTTAAACCCTAAACTACTGAGGTGGGGTGTCGGAAAGTTGTGAAAAAAAGTGGATATAGGGTATTGTATGTGTAAGAAAACGTGTATCATCCCAATTTCCCCACAGCGTCAAACAGAGTTATTGCACGGAGTTCTCACAGAGTTTTTGTGCTTGGTTTTTGAGTTCACCGAGTATTTAAGCCAATTTTCTTTGAAAATTAGCTTAAATTTGACCAATAGTTTTGAAAAATGTGCTTTTTGAAAAATAAAAAACGTATGCAAGTAAGAAAGGCTCGGCAAGTTTTATTAAAAAATCAAAATTTTTTAATAAAACTGCTCCGTGAACTTAAAGTGGTCTGGTAGTAAAAAAACTCCGTGAAAACCCGGTGAAAATACGCTGTAAAACGCTGTGGGAAAGTAAAAAGACTATTTGAAAGTGTGGGTTTGTTCGAACAAAAATACTCCAAAATACAACTTTTTGACACCATACTTGTAAGGTTTACAAGTTAGAAAAAATACCGACACACCAAAACGTGTTTTTTTCGCATCTACCTTATTGTACCAATTATCATAAGAATAATCGCACTCCATTTCCGCTTCTCAACTCCGTTTCAATGGATTTTCGTACCCTTTCTATCCTATTATTCAAC
>JAYWGJ010000037.1:0-3466 GCA_043778315.1 Saprospiraceae bacterium
TTTAATGTGCAGATAACCGAACTCGCGGAGCTAAGTGCAACGGGTATAGACCGCATCAATTTCCTTTTTGCTGCCAATAAAGGAGGTCGTTTGGAGGCGATAAAAGATGTGGCTTCGGGTGGCGAAATATCGCGGCTCACGCTCTGCACAAAATCGTTAGTAGCGAGCGCAATCCCTTTGCCTACCTTGATTTTTGATGAAATAGACACGGGCGTTTCGGGCGACGTAGCCCTCAAAATGGGTAAAATTTTGCATGGCTTGGCGCGACAACATCAGGTTGTTTGCATCACGCACACGCCGCAAGTTGCCGCGAAAGCGGACACGCATTATTTTGTGTATAAAGAACACGGCGAAGACCGCACCGTGACGGCGGTTCGTGCGCTCACGCACCCCGAGCGCGTGACCGAATTAGCGACGATGCTATCAGGCAATCCGCCGTCGGCAGCCGCGATGAGCAACGCGAAGGAGTTGCTGATGTAGATTTTTTTGTAAAATTATTTTTACTTTTTTATTTTGGCTTTTGGCTTTTGAGCCAATACGCCCGCACGGTCCACGCGCCGTTGCCAAGGCTAAAAGTGCGGCTCGAGTCGGAGGCGGCTTCAAGGTCGCTGATGCCTTCGGCGCGCAACTGCGTGAGGAGACCGTCTTCGAGTGAATCCACCAAAATCAAGCGCGGCGCGTGCCTCGATATAACTTCCGTATTGCGCCAACCCGTCCAAACGGGTACGACAGGCGCGGCACTTCTGCGCACCAAACTCGCGCCCCACGCACCTATAATAGGTGTAGTTTCGTTTTTATACGTTTGCGTAAAATAGGCATTTGCGCGCTCGATACCGTAGTCGCGGCGATTAACGGCTTGAATAATTAATGTGGAATGCAGCACGCCTGTTGCGCAAAGCAAACCATAAAATATTTTTTTATTGATGTTTAAATAATTGATTATCAATAAAATAGAAAAGCCAACGGCTACAAATAAACCTAATAAATAGCGGTACGGCATGTACACCAAAAGTAGTTTGTGGCTCTCGAGTCCTACCCAAATCATAGAGATAAGAATAGGCAACAGCGCGCTTGAGTCATCAAAAAATTTATTTTTTTTATAATCCAAAATTATTTTTCGTAGCAAAAAAATAATCGCTACGGCGTACAATAAAAAGTAGTAATTAACGCGCTTCCCCCAAATCAAAACCGCCCAAAAACTTTGCGGCGCAGGTGCGCGATACGCCGAACCCGCCGAGCCGCCTTGTAGTCGGAGTTGTGTTTGCCACGAAAAAACGCTATCTATTTCAGCGCGAAACGGCAAGTAAACTGCTAATACATAAATCAGCGTTGCGCCAATTGTAGTTGCTAAAATTGCAAAAAATAATTGTAATTTTTTTTTATCTAAGTATTTGCTTGTCAATAATTTATATATTATAATAAAAATAATACTTACAGTTGGCAAAGCCATTAAGTAAACATATTGAAATTTTAATAATACGGCTAAAAAACACCAAATCACGCTACTAACGACCGAAGAAACGGGTTTTATATCGTCTGCCAAACCGTCAATCAGTAATACCGTCGCTGCCAAGCCGCACAGCACGGCGGGCAGTTCGGCTAAGGCGTAATGTGCGTATTGAAACACATAAAATTGTAGGAATACGAGTATAAAAAAAGGTAAAAATAGGGCGTTGAAGCGGTCGCTTACGCGCTGCAAGTACAGCAAAATCAAGGCGGACGCTACGAGCGTTGCTATGCGAGCCGCCCAAAGCGAGTGACCGAAAGCGGCGATAAACGGCGTAAGCCACGCCGTCCAGCCGACGCTCTTAACGAGTGCGTCGGAGAAAAAATGCCAGTTGCCCGTGCGCAAAAAGTAGCGAATTTGTTCGCTGTACATACCTTCGTCGGTGAAGGCATCGCGGCTGCTGCGCCCAATAATGCTATCAGGGTCGGCGTGCAAAAAAAGGATTTGTACCACAAAAAAAAACACTATAATCACTCCTATTTGTCGTGAATTATGGCGTTTTTTGGTTAATATTGAGGTGTTTATCACCGTTTCGATATTTTATTGAAGGTGATGACGCGCTGCAAGCTGCACTTGAAACGACTGATTTCTTCGCTGCGTTTTTTGAGGTGTTTTTGGCTCGTGCCGCTATGCACGCGCTCGCGCCAGCGTCGCCACGAAGCTGCTTTCAGGCTTTCGCGCATGAACGCGACAACCTCTTGTTCAGACAATCCAAACTGCATTTTTATTGCCTCAAAAGGCGTTCTGTCTTCCCACGCCATCTCGATAATTCGGTCGCGGTCGTCGGGTGTGAGGTGTGCGTATTTGTCCATTTCCAACTATTTATTTAGCGCGTAAGCACAATATAATCTTTGATTAGGGTGCGCAAAAAGACGCGTTGATCTACGATGCTTTCGTACCTAATTTGTAGGGTTTGGCAGAGGTGCTGCACGGTCTCGATAAGCGCGAATTGATGCGCTTTATTGCCGTAGCGGTCGTGTCGCGTAAGCGCGTTTTTTATCAAAATCATATCCGCTTCGGTGAGCATATTTACACTCGGATAAACGGGTTCGTAATTTTCTAAGGTACTGATATTCAGTATTTCGGAGAGCTGAAACTGCAAAGAAGAGCGGAGTTTTATGACGGCAGTTCCAGTCGCCAAATCACCTAATCGCTGTCCGTTTTGAGAGGAGCTGACGAGCGTTGCAGCGATACTGCCCGCCGAAAACCAGATGTCAATCATGCGAAAAGCCCAACGTACAAAATGGTCGGTAAAGTCTAATTCTTTGCCGTTTATTTTCATTATTTTTATGCCAATCGCTCGTTTTCCGATGGTTTGCCCGTTAAAAAATAACTCTGAAAACAAGGTATAAAATACTCTAATCGGTATTAATATTACAAAAAAAATATATTCGTAAACTCTGTAAAGCTCGAGCATTGCCATACCTGCCGCCAAAAATCCAAGTACAAATAAGACGATGAAAAAATCCAAGACAAAGGCTATTGCGCGGTCGCGCAGACCTGCAATTTCGTACTGAATACTCACTTTTTGAGTGGTTATTAGGTCAATATTTGCCATTTAGATTTTGTAGAATAAAAACATAAATACTTAATTTTTTATCAAAAACGTAACTGTATTGTTTTGTTCGGTACATTCTTCAAATCTAAAACTGCTATCTAACAATAAAACTAAATTATTAGTATAACGATTTTTATGTTTTTTGGTACACTCCATTTTGAGTTTGTACTCGCCGTCGGGCGAGAGATTTACGCCGTATTCGCCAAAGTTATGCACTGTTGTTTCACAAATAGCTTGGTCGCCTGCGTCGTACAAGGCATTGCCTGACCAGAAAGCCTTGATAATGAGCGCACTGCTGTTCGGCAGATGTACCACGTTTATACCCGTATTAACAATCGTTAAATCGAGTATTATTTTTTTTCCGTCGTCCACAAAGCTACAGGCGGCTCTTTTGAAACTAA
>JAYWGJ010000038.1:0-10096 GCA_043778315.1 Saprospiraceae bacterium
GTCGCCGCCGCGCCGCGCCATATAAGACGAGTACGCCAAGTACAAACCGCCCCAAACGACCGCAGGCAACGGCAAAAAGTACACATATATAGTACTCCACGGCGCAAAAAAAATGTACGCGAAAATGATAGCCGACGTTGCGCCGCTCGCGCCGACCGCACTATAAGACGGGTTGTCTTTGTTTTGCAAAAAATCAGGGATTCCCGACACCACCAATGCCGAAAAATACAGCAGTAAATACAAGCCGCCACCAATGCTCGAGCCAAAAACGGCTTTATACATCGGCTCTACTACGTTGCCGCCAAACTGATACAACACGAACATATTGAGCAACAAGTGCATCCAGCCCGCGTGTACAAAACCGACGGTTACGAAGCCCTTGTAGTCGTTGCGCCGCGCCATGCGGTACGGGTAAAACATCAGGTTTTCGAATAGCACGCGGTCGCTGAATGCCCGCCACGACAGCAGTCCCGTCAGGGCAATTATGATTAAGGTGAGGTTGATACCTGCGTCTTCCATTCGAGGTTTTTTTGTGGTGAAATTTTTTTATTTCTACAATAATAGTATAAATGTACGGTCACAGATTCGAGTCCTGTCGGGATCATATTATTCATTTACACAACTGTTCGTTGTTCACTGTTAGTTGTTCACTGAACACTAATCGTTGTTCACTGAACACTAATTATTCAGGTATTGCGGCAAGCGTCGCTACCAGATACGCCCAAAATTTTTGTACCGACGAAATGCTCACCGCTTCGTCGGGGCTATGCGCGCCGCGAATCGTCGGACCGAACGAAATCATCTCCATATTCGGATAATTAGTACCCAAAATACCGCATTCCAAACCCGCGTGACAAGCATTCACCAACGGCATTTCGCCGCCGTGTAGCTCTTTATAGAGGTCGACCATTAGTTTAACGATATTGGCATCGGGTCGCGGAGTCCAGCCTGGGTACGAACTGCCCATGCTCACCTTCACACCTTCCAAAAGCTCCATGATAGCCGATAAATCGTTCGCTAATGCCATTTTTTCACTGTTTACGGAGCTGCGCGTGAGATTTTGAATGCTATACGCGCCGTCACCGACCACAATTTTAGATAAATTATTACTTGTTTGCACCAAACCTGCTATATTACTGTCCATACGCGAAATTCCGCTCGTAATTCCCGCTATTACGCGCAAAAATAGGAACTGAAAGTCGGGTTTCATCATTTTTTCGGGCGATTCGGGTAGTTCCTCCAATATTATTTTCATATCGGGGTCGGTATCGCGGTACTCCGCGACAATCGGCGCGAAGCAAGTTTTGGCGTATTGCGCAAACGTTTTCGATCTTTTTTTGCTTACCACCAATACCGTTGCCGTGCTTTCGCGCGGAATCGCGTTGCGCAAACTGCCGCCTGCTATGCTACTTATTTGCATTTCCGTAAAGGGACTATTTTGCCAAATCAGCAAAATACGGTTCATTATTTTGTTCGCATTCGCTCTTCCTCTGTGTATATCGATGCCCGAGTGTCCGCCTTTCAGCCCCGAAATCGTTACGCGAAACGCCGTACCTTTCGCCTTGATAGCGCGATATTTGCCCGTTCCCGTCACATCGATGCCGCCTGCGCAGCCGATAGTGAGTTCGTTGTCCTCTTCGGTGTCGAGGTTGAGCATGATTTTTGACGATAATAAACCGCCGCGCAAACCAATCGCGCCCGTCATGCCCGTCTCTTCGTCTATCGTAAACAGGGCTTCGAGGCGCGGGTGCGCGATGTCGGTCGAGGCGAGCAACGCCATAATACTCGCTACGCCCATGCCGTTATCCGCGCCCAGCGTAGTGCCGTTTGCGCGCACCCAGTCGCCGTCGATGCGCATCTCAATCCCTTGTTCGTCAAAGTCAAATTGCGTGTCCGCGTTTTTTTGATGCACCATATCCAAATGCCCTTGCAAGCAAACCGCAGCGCGGTTTTCCATGCCTGCCGTAGCGGGTTTTTTGATAATCACGTTGCCCACCGCGTCCACCTGCACGGGTAGTTTTAGGCTTTCGCCAAACGCCTGCATAAAGGCAATCACACGCGCCTCTTTTTTGCTCGGACGCGGCACGGCGTTCAAATCTGCAAAATGTCCCCAAACCGCTTGCGGTGCTAAGGCTCTGATGTCTTCATTCATGGTATATTTTTTTTATTGTGATTTTTAACATTGTAAACAAAGGCAAATATAAGCCGTTTTTTTATTAAAACACTAAATTTTAGTATAATCTTGTTTTCTAATCGTACTTTTGCGTTATAATTCTTGTTTTAGGAATGAAGAGAAAATAAGTAACTGCAAATTTTAAGCAGGATTTTAGTTTACAACAAGGCAGATTTGAGGCTGAACAAGTAAAAGTGATATTAAATCACATTTGCGAAGTGAACGCACAAAGTGCAGCCTGTGCATCGTAACGATAATCTAACGATGTTGTAAGCTAAAATGCAAGTAAAATGTGGTTAATTATTTTGGATACTTTCCTGTATTTGCCAATACAAAACAAACCTTAACTTCCTTTGCTAAAAAACACCTTTTTATTTTTTATAATAATTGCTGTTGTAACCATGCTTTGTCCGTTTTTCGCTGCCGCGCAAGACACGACTAAGGTATTAACCGTTCGCAATATTATTATAATTGGTACAAAAAAAACCAAAAATAAGGTTGTAGAACGCGAAATGAGCCTCCGACGCGGCGACACTTTGCAGCTCGCTAATTTGATGGTGCGGTTGCACCGCGACGAGCAACTGCTGATGAATTTGTCGCTATTTAATAGTGTACAAACGAACGTCGCTAATTGGCGCAACGACAGCATCGACATAAAAGTCGTCGTTGATGAGGCATTATATATCTATCCGATACCGTTTATCGAACTCGCCGACCGCAATTTTGAGACTTGGTGGAATCAGTTTAAACGCGACCCGGCGCGTCTCAATTATATGATTAGAGGTGTACATTACAACCTTACGGGCAGTGCCGATAGGCTCACTATATTACTACAAGTTGGCTATTCGCAAAAATTTGCAGTATCATACCGAACGCCGTATTTGGACAAAAAAGGTACGCTACGCGGCTACGTTTCTGGTTTTTATTCGCGCAACCGCGAAACACAAGCCGATACGCGTGAAAATAAACAATATTTTCTGCAAACTGATAATGAATATGCCTTGCAACGTATGCGCGCAACGGCGGAACTGTCGTACAAACCGAATTTTAATACGGAGCATTTTCTGACGGCTATTTTTTTCAATAATAAAGCAAGTGACACGCTGGTTCGCATGAATAAAGATTTTTTTAATGGGCAAAAACAGCAAAAATATGTAGAAATAGACTACCGTTGGCGGCATGATAGGCGCGACGTTCGTCCGTATGCGACTCGTGGCTACGCGGCGATGGCGCAGGCTACTTTTGAGGGCTTGGGCGACGCGGGCGCACCGAATCGGTTTTGGGTAGAAGCTTTGTACAAGCAGTATTTTTCGGCTTCGCCGCGCACGTCTTTCGAGTTGGTGGCGAAGGCACACAAAACCCTTTGGACGGCGCGTATTCCGCAGTATAATAATCGATTAATTGGCTACGACGACGACGATTATTTACGCGGTTACGATAAGTATGTGCAAGACGGTCAGGACTTTATGTACTTTAAAAGTGCGGTGCGCTACAAGTTTTTGGAGCGCGTAAACGACTTGGGCAAATGGTCGCCGCGCTCGTTTCGCATGATGCCGATACGCCTTTATGCGACCCTAAGTAGCGACATCGGCTACGTCCGCGACACGCAGTACGGCATGGGTAATTATCAGACCAATCGGTGGCTTTGGGGCGGCGGTCCGGGCATCGATATCCGAGTTTATTTCGAAAATATTTTACAATTCGAATATCTTTTCAATCAATTTGGAGAAAAAGGCTTATTTTTGCGCTATAAAGTGGCATTCTGATTTTGCCAATTTATTTTTATATATTTATTATAATGAAATTTTTGCTCTACGGACAGGTTTTAAAACCAAAAGATATAGATTTTGTACAAACATTGCTCGATGCTATCGCCGCAATGAAGGTGCAGGTTTATGTCTATAAACCTTACTTGGAGCAGATGCAATCATTTGATTTACAGTGTAATATAGCAGGGGTAATAGCAACGCACGCGGAGGTATTAGCCACAAAAATTGATTTTACGATAACGCTCGGCGGCGACGGAACGGTGCTAAATAGCAGCCTCTTGTTGCGCGACAGCGGCATACCCATTTTGGGTGTAAACTTAGGGCGGCTTGGGTTTTTGGCAGTAGCCGACAAAAGCCGCGTCACCGAAGCGATAAACGCGCTCCTCACGGGCGATTACGCCTTAGACCCGCGCCGAATGCTGCAATTAGACAGCAATATACCGATTTTTGGCGATACAAATTTCGCGCTCAACGACCTCACTATCGTCAAGCGCGACACGTCGGCGATGATTATTATTCACGCGTATCTGAACGGCGCATTTTTGAATTCGTACTGGGCGGACGGCTTGATAGTGAGTACGCCGACGGGTTCGACGGGCTACTCGCTGAGTTGCGGCGGTCCGATTATTTTTCCACAGAGCGGCAATTTTGTGGTCACACCTATCGCGCCGCACAACCTCAACGTGCGTCCCGTCGTGATACCCGATAACTCGGTGCTGTCGTTTGAGATAGAAGGGCGCGCCGAAAGTTTTTTATGCACCTTAGATGCTCGTTTCGAGCCTATCACCGCGCAGCACCGCCTCACGCTCCGCCGCGCTCCGTTCGAAACCGTCCTTGTGCGTTTGCCCGATTATACGTTTTTATCCACTATTCGCAGCAAATTGAGTTGGGGATTGGACAGCAGGAATTAATTTTTTGAAGCTAGAAGCTGGAAACTATAAGCAATAAACTTATGCGCGCGCCTTTTAAAACGATAAGCAATAAGCTAAAAACTTATGCGCGCGAAGGTCAATTTTTAAGCTATAAGCCGTGAGCTAAAAACTTATGCTCGCGAGCATTAAAAAGTTTATCGCTTACAGTTCACAGTTTATTGCTCTTTAACCCTCGCGAGCATCAAAAAGTTTATTGCTTACAGTTCACAATTTATTGCTTCTACTAACGGTCAAAAAGCTTATCGCTTACAGTTCTCTAACCCTCGCGAGCATCAAAAAGTTTATCGCTCACAGTTCACAGCTTACTGCTCTCTAACCCTCGCGAGCATCAAAAAGTTTATCGCTCACAGTTCACAGCTTACAGTAAAAAAATATATATGGAAAACCTCACAAAAGTAGCTTCGCAGGTACGTCGCGACATCGTCAGAATGGTGCATAAAGTGCAGAGCGGACACCCAGGCGGCTCTCTCGGCGCAGCCGATTACTTGGTCGCTTTGTATTTTCAAGAGATGCAGCATGACCCAAAATTTAGTATGGAGGGCAAGGGCGAAGACTTGTTTTTCTTATCAAACGGGCATATTTCTCCTGTTTTTTATAGCGTTTTGGCGCGAAGCGGCTACTTTTCTGTTGCCGAACTCGGTACGTTCCGCTTTCTGAACACGCGCCTACAAGGACACCCGACTACGCACGAGGGCTTGCCAGGTGTGCGCATCGCGTCGGGTTCGCTTGGGCAGGGCGTATCGGTGGCGGCAGGCGCGGCGATGGCTAAAAAAATGAACGGCGACGACCGTTTCGTCTTTTGCCTTACGGGTGACGGCGAGCTGCAAGAAGGGCAGATTTGGGAAGCCGTACTCGCCGCCGCTCACCATAAATTGGACAATATGATACTCGCAGTGGACTGGAACGGGCAGCAAATTGACGGCAGCAACGACGAGGTCACTACACTCGGCGACCTACCCGCAAAGTGGCGCGCCTTCGGCTGGGAGGTTTTAATTTGCGAAAACGGCAACGATATGACAAGCGTCGTAGCGGCGATACAAACCGCTAAGTCATTAGCTAAAAAGACAAAACCCGTAGCGATTTTGTTGCGTACCGCGATGGGCGCAGGCGTAGATTTTATGGTCGGCTCGCACAAATGGCACGGCATTCCGCCGAACGACGCGCAGCTCGCTGCCGCACTCGCGCAACTCCCCGAAACAATGGGCGATTATTAGGAATGCTTCCACAATAAGTTACTATATTCTTACTTGTCTTTTGCACCAAAACTGCGTTAGATTTTCATTACGATGCAAGGCATCGCGCTTCAAATCTGCCTTGTTTTGATACAAAATCCTGTATAATAATATTTAGTACCTTATTTTCTCTTCATTCCTTAGCAAAATTACTTTTGTATAAGTATCAACTAAAATTATTTTTCAAAATAAATAAAAAATTGGTAGGTATTACAATAAAAAAACTTACCTTTGCATCAGTTTTAGGATATAATGCTTTCAAGTAATTGGATTCTATAAGTTATATAAGTGGCGGGGTAGCTCAGCTGGTTAGAGCATCGGATTCATAACCCGAAGGCCGGCGGTTCAAGTCCGCTCCCCGCTACCACTTAAAAAAACCATCAGTGTCGTTAAGACGCTGATGTTTTTTTGTTGTTATAAATCTTATAACTCCCTCTACCCCAAATACTTACCCTCTATCGGCATACGTCGCCCAACGCCAAACGCCTTGCTCGATACCCGCAAAATAGGCGGTGCTTGAAACCGCTTGAACTCATTGATATTCACCAACCGCAAAATACGGCGCACCAAAGCGGCATCAAATCCCTGCGCTATAATCTCGTTCGGACCCTGTCGCTGCTCTATGTATTGGTACAAAATCGTATCTAAAATGCCATAATCGGGCAGGCTGTCGCTGTCTTTTTGGTCGGGACGCAACTCCGCGCTCGGCGGTTTAGTGATAGAATTGTACGGAATTATCTCTGCATCTCTATTGATATAATTTGCCAATTCATACACTTCCGTTTTATAAATATCGCCAATTACGCCCATTCCACCCGCCATATCGCCGTATAAAGTACCGTAACCGACGGCGGCCTCGCTTTTATTAGACGTATTGAGCAGTACGTTGCCAAATTTGTTCGACATTGCCATCAAATACGTCATGCGAATCCGCGCTTGTAGGTTTTCTTCGGCTACATTGAACGGTTTACCATCAAAAAACGGCGTTAAAGTATCCAAAATAGTCGTATAAGCGTCTTTTATCGGTACAATATCGTATTTTATACCGAGCGTTTCCGCCAATTTAATCGCATCGCCGATAGAATGCTCCGACGAATACTCCGACGGCATCAACAGCACGCGCACGTTTTCGCTGCCGAGCGCACGCGCCGCAAGCACCGCTACAACCGCCGAGTCGATGCCGCCCGACAGTCCCAAAATAGCAGATTTGAAACCTAATTTACCAAAATAATTTTGAATGCCGCAGACGAGCGCGTCGTGTATCAACGCCATTTTTTGCTTCGGTTGCTGCCGCTCTACGCCGCCGTCGGCAACCGCTTGTAGGTCGTAGCAGCGTACCGCTTCCGCGAAATACGGCAACTCGTCGTGAACGCAGCCGTTGGGCGAAACGACTAACGAGCCGCCGTCGAAAATGACTTCGGTGCTGCCGCCGCTATGATTGACGTAAAACATCGGCAGTCCGTACCGCGCTACATTCGCCCGCAAAACGTGTACGCGCTCCGCCGCGTGTGCGTAGCTGAACGGCGACGCGCTCAAATTCAATACAAAATCGGGTTTTTGCGCTTGCAATTCGTCCAACGGACACGTTTTATAAAGCGGATTGTCGTTGCCGACGTTCCAAATATCCTCGCAAATCGTTAAAGCAATGCGTTTTCCTTTGAAATGCACGACTTCAAACTCCGTATTCGGCTCAAAATACCGATATTCGTCAAAAATATCGTAAGTAGGCAGCAAAGTTTTGTGTACTATCTGCTGCACCGCGCCGTTTGCCAAAAAATAAGCGGAATTGTAGAGGTCTTTGCCTTCGGGCTTCGGGTTGCGGGTCGGTGCGCCTACGACAATCGCAAAATCAGCCGTACTTTCTTTCGCTAACTGCTCAATGCTGTGGTCGCATAGGCGAATAAAATCATCGAACTCCAAAAAATCGCGCGGCGGATAGCCGCAAACCGCGAGTTCGCCGAAGCATAAAATAGTGGCATTCGCGGCTTTCGCCTCCGCTATCGCGAGCCGCATTTTTTCTAAATTACCCTCAAAATTACCAATGTGTGGATTGAATTGAGCTATTGCAATACGCATATTTTTATTGTTTTAGAACTTGAAAAATAGCAATTTTTGGTTGCGGCAGCAAAGGTAAAAATAACTTTGTTTATATTTTAAACTAAGTATGTTTTTTTGTGAAATATTTTTTTTGGAAATTATTTTATAATGCGGTACAACCGCAATGTTTTGCGGTTAGACGCGAACGAACACACAAAAAACCTTATTGCCGCCGCGGACACTAAGGTTTTTTGTTGTAATAATGTACCTAAATAGTAGGTTTGAGTTTTGGGTAATCTTGACCAGCGTCTATTTGCATAGAATAGTCGCGTGAGGCATAATACTCCACTCGTTGCTTAAACCCTTTTTTGCTCGCCACTTGCATTCCTATAATGAAACGTCTATTTTTTGGTCGGTTGCCCTAACATCTACAATACTAGATTTTTCTTCCGATAAACGCGGCAACAAATATGGATTGATAAACGTGATTGATTTTATACGATTATCTCCTTCCAATTCTAAAACGGCGTTTAGAAATGAAATCAAGGTAATAGATTTTTTAGCGTTTCCAAACATTTTGCGGAAAGCAACATCGTTTTTCACGTCTGCAAAGTTCTTAGTGTAGGAAATCCGTTGCTCACGGAAAGAGCGAAAAAAGTGCTATATTTGTGTTAAAAAAAATATTATGCAAGTAAAAATTACTTTGACTAAAGCCAATGGTGAAGAAGTTTCGCTTTTGCGGTCGTTAGATGAATTAGATTCGTCAAATGTGCTAAATAGTGTAGAGCAAGCGGTTTGCAGTTTGCAAACAGATTTAGCTCCATTTTTATCCGAAAATCTTGTCGAAGACCATCAAAGTGGGTTCGTGGGGGAAAAAAATCAAAAAGAAAAACGGGACGAATGAAGTATTCTTATACGGGCTTCAAGGTCGTTTTCGGGTGAAAAACCAGAAATATATTTTGGAGGACGGCAGGAGTACGGATTATTTGCAGCTGTGTAATAGTAGTAATTGGCAGCATTATAGCGCATCTATGTTCGTTTATCGAGACTTGGTCAGACGAATTGAGCTATCAGAAAGTGAGTACCTTATTGATACAAATGACTGGTAGTGAGGTACTTAGTGCATCAGGAGTACAATCCTATTTGTCGTGTAAGGCAGAGCGTATTAGTAAAGAATGGCTTTCTGAAAGCTGTACTGGGATAGCGTCTATTTCGGTTGTACCTGATATTAAAGTGTACGACACGGCGGCTGCCGAGGTTATCTTGTTCATGGACGATGTGGGCGTTAAAGCCCAAAAGCCGCACAAAAAGGTGGAGCGCGCCGAAAGTGATGCGAAACGCTTAAACACGACGGTGGTGTTAGTGGAGTCGGCTACTAAACAGTACCATTGCGCAACAAGCGGGATAGATAAGACGGGAAAAACGATTTATAGTATTGAACGAGCGATTATCGACAAAGTAAATGGACTGCACGACGTAAGCGCACCGCTTCCGATAGTTGCGGTCACGGACGGCGCACGCAGTATCCGACTGACCTTAGAGTCTATTTTCGGACTAACCGTGTGTATTATTTTAGATTGGTATCATTTACAGCTAAAAGTTAAGACTTTGATGAGTATGATTGCGTGTACTAGAGCGGATAAAGAGTTGTATATCAATGATTTGAAACGATTGTTGTGGGCAGGGGATGTTGCGAGTGCGCTTATCTATTTAGAGGGAATGGAAAGGGTACGCAATACTATCAAACACCAAGAATTATACAAATACTTAGAAAAACACCAAAAAGAAATCATCAACTATGGATTAAGACAAGCCGCAAACAAAACTATTGGAAGCGGCAGAGGCGAAAAAGCGAATGATATTGTAGTCGCTCATCGGCAAAAGAAAAAAGGAATGGCCTGGTCACGACCAGGCTCTTCCGCACTTGCTATAATCAAAACCAACCGCATTAAC
>JAYWGJ010000039.1:0-10094 GCA_043778315.1 Saprospiraceae bacterium
GCATCAGTGGTTTATGGAGCTGTTTATCGATGCCTACGATTGGGTGATGGTACCTAACGTGTACGGCATGACGCAGTTCGCCGACGGCGGATTGATGACCACAAAACCCTACATTAGCGGCAGCAATTACCTAATGAAAATGAGCGACTACCCGAAAGGCGATTGGCAGCCGATATGGGACGGGCTGTTTTGGCGGTTTATGTCGGTGCATCGCGGTTTCTTTTTGCAAAACCCGCGATTAGGCATGCTCGTACACACGTTCGACAAAATGACCGAAGAAAAAAGAACCACACATATATATAACGCCGAGCGGTATTTGGCGAGTTTGGATTAAGTCAGATTAATGTTTTTTGAAAATAAATTTTAAAATATCACATTAGTACGAAAAAAATGACTTAACTTTGCTTTATGCAATAATCAAGCTGCCTTTTACTTTTCAACTCTAAGGATTAAAAATATGGACAACAAAAACATACTTTCTTCTGGTTTCGTACCCAAGTTTTTTGCGATTTTTTTCGGTGTCATCGTGTTCAAGCAATTTGATTTCACTACGCTCCAATTCAAGCATTTAGGCTTAGGATTGCTGTACCTCGCTATGTTCGTCATCTCCTCTTTTTTGGTGTACAAAAACATGAATTATAAAAATACAGGGGAAGAATGAGCAACTTTTTTGGGTTGGTAATAAAAAACCCTTGTTCTCTCCGCATATAAAAAACCTTACGCCTCTGCCTCTTTGCTTCTCCGCGTTTAAAAATTTTTTCTTTGTAATAAAAAAACTACTTTGTGTCTAAAAAACTTCTCTACGCCTCTGCTTCTTCGCCTCTAAAAAACTTTCTCTATGCCTCTGCCTCTTTGCTTCTCCGCTTCTCCGCGTTTAAAAAAATCTTCCGCGTTTAAAAAAACCTCTGCGATTAAAAAAAATCTTCCGCGTCTAAGAAAACTCTCTCCGAAAAAAAACTTTTCTTTGTAATAAAAAACCTCTCTGCATCTAAAACCTCCTCTTTTCAGCAACTCTCAATTCATCATTTCAAAAACTAAAAAATTTATGCGCGGTTCAGTTATTTTAATTGCCTTATTAGGCGTTTTACTTATCGGCGGCTGCGGCGGCTGCAACAGCTACAACGGGTTTGTGAGCAAAGGCACGGACGTAGATAATGCGTTTTCGAAGATACAGAGCGCGTATCAGCGTCGCGCCGACCTTATCCCGAACCTCGTAGAAACCGTTAAAGGCGAAGCGAATTTTGAGAAATCGACCCTCACGGGCATCGTAGAGGCACGGGCGAAAGCGACGAGTATGAATATCGACCCGTCCAAAATCACGCCCGAGCAGATGAAAAGTTTTCAAGAAAACCAACAAGGCTTGTCTAATGCGATTGGTCGGTTGTTGGTCGTTACCGAAAACTATCCGCAGTTGCGTGCGAACGACGCGTTCCGTCAGTTGCAGGCGCAGCTCGAGGGCACAGAAAACCGCATCAAAGTAGAGCGCGACAAGTATAACGACGTTGCCACCGATTACAATAAATCAGTTCGCCTATTCCCAGGCAATATTTTTGCGCGGCTGTTCGGATTTGCCGAACGCGCACCATTCGAAGCCGATAAAGGCGCGGAAAAAGCAACAAAAGTTAAATTTGATTAGCAAATGGTCAAATTTTTGGATAAAGAAGAAGAATTACAAGTTGTAACCGCTATAAAAGCGGCGGAGGCGCGTACTTCGGGCGAAATTCGCGTACATATTGCACGAAAGTGTGAAGGCACGCCGCTCGAAGCAGCTATCGCTGTCTTTAAACGCCTCAAAATGCAGCATACGCAGCACCGCAACGGCGTTATCCTCTATATTGTGCCTGCGCAAAAGCAGTTTGCGGTGTTCGGAGATACAGGTATCGACGCGGCTACGGCAGACGGTTTTTGGGACTCGACAGCCGCTATTTTGCAGGACTATTTCCGCAAAGGGCAGTTTTGCGAAGGCGTGTGCAATGCCGTTGCCGACATCGGCGAACAGCTACACCGCTATTTTCCGTCCAACGAAACGGACGTAAATACGAACGAACTCAGCGACGATATTAGTTACGACGAGTATTTTAATTGAAAAATTAAAAACCAATAAAATCAAAAAAAGCCGTTACTTTTCCACTCGGAGAAGCAACGGCTTTTTGGTTGAACTAAACCTATAAGGTTTCAAAAATCTTATAGGTTTCGCGATTATCAGATTCTGAAAAGTAACCTATTTTGGGGGCTCTTCTTATTTCCAAAGCATTTTATTGAACACATACCATTGGTTCTTGTATTCATAAAAACCCTCAATACGGAGGTTTAAAGTTTGCCCTTCGGGTGCGTTTACCTGCACTATGGCGCGACCGCCGCGTAGCGTTTCGTCATTTTTTAACGACATTTGATAGGCTTTCACCTTGCAGTCGTTCAGCGCGATACCCGACTGTTTCGCCTGCGCATTGAGCAGCGCGTAGTTCGCTTTCACCTCGCTTTCGCGTGTACTGAACTCGTTATCTAAGCGCGCAAGTGCGGTTTCGCGCTCCCGTTCGCTGCCGTAAGGGTAGTGTGCGATAATATCTTTGTACATTTCCTTGGTCGGAATAAACGGCTCGATGGCAGCCGTATTGTCCTGTTGCAAAGCAGAAAACAGCGAGCGTGCCGCTTTTTCGGAGGCAATATTTTTTTGCTCCCGCGTTGCCGCGTCCAATTCGTTGTTTTTTGGCTGCGCCTGTCCGTATATATTGGCGGTCAAGCTGATAATTAATCCCGCAGACAGGGCAAAAAACTGGAACGATTTAATGTAATTTTTTTGATACATAGTAATTTTGGGTTGAGGTAGAAAACAAGGAGTTAGTTGGTTTAATTTGTTAAGTATGATAAAAACATTACAAAAGTAAGTCAATAAACTGATATATGCAAATATTATGTACTTTAAAATGTGTTAATAAAAGCACAATATTTTTTGAGTGTCTATTTTTGGGTAGCAACAACTATAATGCAGTGCAAAAATAGAAAAAGAAATGCATTTTTATGCTTAATTTTGGTTTTAAATATTACTTAAAAAATTTAATTATCGTCAACTCCCTCTGGCAGCTTCGCCTACAACAGTTCTCCGACTATCTGCTTCTCGAGCGTGCCGCGCCGCCGAATACCCTCGAGGCGTACCTTGCCGACGTGCAGAAACTCGCGCAGTACGCACAGATGCACCTTGCGAGTCTCGCACCCGAGTTGCTTATGCCCGAACACCTTGACGGTTTCATGGCGTACTTATACGATTTTGGATTGAGTACCCGCACACAGGCGCGTATTATTTCGGGTATCAAAACATTTTATAAGTATTTGTTAATCAATGATTTAATTCATACCGACCCGAGCGCGCAACTCGATGCGCCCCAACTTGGACGGTACTTGCCGTCGGTCTTGTCGGTTAGCGAAGTAGAAAAGATTATTGCTGTCACCGACCTCGATGCGAACGAAACATTGCGGCTGCGCAACCGCGCTATGATTGAAGTTTTATATGCCTGCGGACTACGCGTCACCGAACTCGTAGAACTGCGAATTTCCAATCTTTTTCTCGATGCCGAAATGATAAAAATCACAGGCAAAGGCAATAAAGAACGGCTGGTGCCGATAGGCGACGCGGCGATAGCCGCCCTCCGTCGCTACCTCACCGACGAGCAAGGACGCACCGCACAAACCTCCAAAATAGGCGAGGGCGACTTCGTTTTTTTGAACCGACGCGGTGCGCACCTCTCTCGAAATATGTTTTTTATGCTCGTCCAAAAATGGGCGCAGCAGGTCGGCATCAAGCGGGCAGTCAGTCCGCATACATTTAGACACTCCTTCGCGACGCATTTGATAGAAGGCGGAGCCGACCTCCGCGCCGTACAAGAGATGCTCGGACACGAGAGCATCATCACCACCGAAATTTACACTCATTTAGATACCGATTTTTTACGACAAACCATTTTACTACATCACCCGCGCAATAAAAGCAAATAATTTATTTTATTAACAAAAATATTTTTTGTCCGTAAAAACCTACTAACTCATCAATCAAACCAAACTTAACGGTCGGTTTGTTTGATGATTTTTTTATTACACTGCGCTTAAGCACTTGTATTTATTAGACTATAAACCTATAAAAAGTTTACTACATCAATATTATAGTATCAATAATAAAATGGTATTAGATTTCAGTGACATAAAAAATAATAGGCTATTATCATAAAATAAAATATTTTATTAATTTTGGTAAGGTATTTGCATATCTCTAATTCTATGGTGTGACTAATAAGACAAAATAGAGTCTATATTTCTTGGTATATTTCATCTTTTGTATATGTACTAAATGAAAGGTTGCATCAAGTGTATTTTAAATAAATTTTTTTTTATCTTTTTTTATGTCACAATTCTTCAAAAATATAATAGATATATGTAAACTTATATTATTTAAAATGTACATTATCAGTACTTAAAGTAATGGAATAAATAAATATTATTATTTTTTTTCTTAAAATATCCTTTGCAATCGTCACTTCTTAGTGTTTTTATTAAGTAAAAAAAAATTGGCATAATAGTTTTTACCTAACTTTGTAGAAATTTTAAATTTTTTCAAAACTGTGACTTTTCAAATATTGTACAAATTCCTTTTTTAATAATTAGGTATTTAAATAATTAGCTTTATTTTTTGACTATATTTCAATAATAGTACAATTTTTAGTTTTTATTAACACATCAGGAAGCTTGCGTAGGTTTAATCTATTCTTCAAGTGTAGATAAATAATCACAACTAATTTATTGCAGCTACTTAATAATATTAATACACACCAAGATTACCTCAATATTTTTCAAGATTTTATAATTTCTCAACAATTTCTATTTTCAACAATTATTTCAACAATTATGACGTTAAAACTATCCTCGATCTACCCCTACTGGACGAAGGTGAGTACTACGACAGCCAATACCTCTTTGGCGGGTCAATCTAGTACTATGCTTCGTTTGGTAATCATGGTAATGTGTTGGTGTGTGAGTGCGACGGCGGCGTTAGCGGGTAATGCCCCAACGCCCGAAAGCGAGTTCGGAGCAGACCTCCGTTTCGCGCCGCAAACGTGCATCACCAACGGCGGTACGATAGCGTGTGCAACCCTTACGGGCTGCTCGCCATTCACCCCGCCCATCATCTCGAGCGCAACCGCGCCCTCGCCCAACTATGCTAGTTCGGGCTATCCTACCTTGTATAAGTGGTACAGAAGTACCACACTGACCACTTGCACGAGTGCAAATGCCAATCAGTGGACGCTTATCGCAGGTGCAACTGGTGCGACGTATAGCCCACCCGCTATTACCGCCAACACCTCTTATGTCCGTTGGGCATATAATTCCGCTTGTAGCACTTGTGCCTACAGCAATGTGATTAGATGCACGGTTAAGCCAAGTCCGCCTAACCCTACTTTTACCATCACACAGCCTGCTTGCGGTACTTCTACCACAGGTAGTATTTCTATTACCAATTGCCCCAACGGCTACTACACCTCTTTGGACGGTGGCGCGTGGACGATTAACAAAACCTTGTACACGGGTATTGCAGCAGGTACACATACCATTTCTATCGGTATCAATAACTGCAATAAATCAGCTTCTTTTGTGATTAATGCGTGTACTACTTGTAGTAACGTAACTAACGCGGGTAGTATTGGTACAAGCCAAACGGTTTGTGCGGCTTCTTTCGACCCACCTTTGATTACCTCTATCGCGTTGCCAACAGGCGGCACCGGAACGTTACAATATGTATGGTTGCGCTCATTAGACAATGGCAACACTTTTACTACTATTGCAGGAGCTACGGCTTCTACCTACGACCCAGGTTTGATTACCCAAAACACTTGCTTCCGTCGCTGCGCACGCCGTAACGGTTGTACCAACTATATAGGCGAAAGTAACTGGGTTTGCTTTACGCTAAAAACTCCTTATTCTATTACCGCTACGGCTACACCTGCCACCATTACCGCAGGCAGCAACAGTACCCTTGCAGCAGCAGGCGGTGCGGTTTCGTATGTTTGGAGCAACGGTCAAGCAGCTTCGGCTATCACCGTTAATCCATCTGTAACTACTACTTACACCGTAACAGCTACCGCTAATACAGGTTGTACCGCTACCACTTCGCTAACCGTAACAGTTTCTACTCCTACTTGTAGCAACATAACTAATGCAGGTAGCATTGGCACCAGCCAAACGGTTTGTGCTACTTCTTTCGACCCACCTTTGATTACTTCTATTGCTTTGCCAACAGGCGGCACTGGAAATATCGAGTATGTATGGTTGCAATCCTTAAATAATGGTGCTACTTTTACTACCATTCCAGGTGCTACATCTTCTACCTACGATCCAGGCGTGATAACGGTTACTACTTCGTACCGTCGCTGCTCGCGCCGCTCTAACTGTACGCAGTATGTAGGCGAAAGCAACTGGGTGACCTTCACATTAGGTACTTCTGCGATTGGACCGCTAACGGTTGATGCGAATACAGGCAGTGGTTGGGTAAGACTATCCAATAACACGGTTTCGGTTTGTGCAGGTTCGAGTTTACAGATAAGTGCTAACCCTGATGGTTATGCTTCGTATGCTTGGGTTGGTCCGAATGGTTTCTCGGGCGCGGGCAATAGCAATGGCGATATAACTGTTGCCAGTGTGTTCTCTGCTGCTAATGCAGGAATTTACACGGTAACGGCAACGAACGCTGCGGGCTGCACCGCTACCGCTGCGGTGAATGTGATTTTGGGTACTTGTGGTACGACCACACCACCAACCACTTGTATCGTTCGCAACGTGACTAATACAATTGGCTGTACCAATCCTCCTTATGTTATGTATATTAATGGGGTATATTATACGACTAACAATTTGACACTCACAGAATTTGCTAACGGTACTGCTTTATTGCAAGGTATAGCTTTTGCTGGGGCAGAAAACGTAACCATTAATGTCACTTACACTGGTCGCACGACAGTCGCAGGCGCAGGAAGCCCCAAATATGGCTTATGCACCACCTCGGGCGGCGCAGGTTGGTACTACTATTCTGCCTTTACAGGTACTTTAACATCAAGTACATCAGGCGTTAGAAATATCGCACAAGACGGACCCGCGTTCCAAATCGGGACAGGTGCTAGCTTAAATAATGCTAACGCACTTGGTGGCTCAGGCTGGTTTAAAGACGCTACCACAGGGTCGCACATTGGTGATTTCAATTTCGAACTCTCTAACGGCACGCCTTTCACCTTTACACCTGCTATTACTGCCAATACTTCTATTTGTTTAGGTAGTAATACAACGCTTACCGCAACGGGCGGTGGTACTTATGCTTGGTCAAACGGTGCAACTACGGCTGCAACTACCGTCACACCTACCGCTACTACTACCTACACCGTAACCGTGACGGATACACGCGGCTGTACCGCAACCGCTACCAAAACCATAACCGTTAATCCTAAGCCTACGCTTACCACAACAGGTGCTGCAATATGCGCTGGTGGTAACGCCGCAGTATCGGCTACGGGTGCAGTCACTTACTTATGGAGTAGCGGCGAAAATACCGCTACTATTTGGGCTATGCCACTAGTAACCACTACCTACACGGTAACGGGTACTAATGCGAACGGTTGTAGTGCTACTGCAACAGTAGTGGTTACAGTTAATCCTAAACCAACAGCGACCGCTACAAGCTCAAATAATTTGACTTGTGCAGTGAATAGCTCTACGCTTAGCGCAACGGGTGGTAACTCTTACTTGTGGTCGAACGGCGGCAACGCAGCTTCTACCACAGTTACCGCAGCGGGTACATTCACAGTGACGGTAACGAATGCAAGCGGCTGTACAGCTACTGCAAGCGTCACTGTAACTCGTGATGCGACTGCGCCAACCGCGACAGCAACGTCAGCTAACAACCTAACTTGCGCGGTGACTACTTCGGTATTGACCGCAACAGGCGGCGGCACTTACGCATGGTCGAACGGTGCAACTACCGCTTCTACTACCGTAAATGCAGCAGGTAATTATACTGTTACTGCAACAAGCGCGAACGGTTGTACATCAACTGCAAGCGTTGCGGTAAGCAGCAACACCACTGCGCCAACCGCGACAGCAACATCAGCTAACAACCTAACTTGTTCGGTGACTACTTCGGTATTGACAGCAACAGGCGGCGGTACTTACGCATGGTCGAACGGTGCAACTACCGCTTCAACTACCGTAAATGCAGCAGGTACTTATACGGTTACTGCAACAAGCGCGAACGGTTGTACTTCAACGGCAAGCGTTGCGGTAAGCAGCAACACGACTGCGCCAACAGCGACAGCGACGGCTAATCCGGCACTTATTAATGTGGGTCAAACCACCACTTTAACTGCAACAGGTGGCGATACTTATGTATGGTCGAACGGTGGAACAACCGCGACTATCACAGTCACACCAACCACAACTACTACTTATACCGTTACTGCTACCAATGCAAACGGCTGTACTGCAACTGCAACCGTCACGGTGACGGCTAACCCATTAGGTTCTATCGGCGATAAAGTATTTGCGGATACGAACGGTAATGGTATTCAAGATGCAAGCGAAGCAGGCGTACCGAACGTAACAGTTACTTTGTTTGATGGCAACGGCAACGTTTTGGCTACTATAACTACTGATGCGAACGGTAACTACTTGTTCCCTAATTTGCCAGCAGGCTCTTACAGTGTAGGTTTCTCTAACCTTCCTACGGGTTTTGTATTTAGCCCTGCTAATCAAGGCGGCAATCCAACTACCGACAGCGATGCAGGAACTAACGGTCGTACACCAACTATCACCTTAGGTGTTGGTGAAAACAACACAACCGTTGATGCGGGTGTTCGTGGTGTGGCTTCTTTGGGTGACAAAGTATTTGCAGACACGAATGCGAACGGTCAGCAAGACGCAGGCGAAGCGGGCGTACCAAACGTAACAGTTACCTTGTTTGATGGCAACGGTAACGTTGTAACTACAACTACTACCGATGTGAATGGTAACTATTCATTTACTAATTTATTGCCAGGTACTTACAGCGTAGGTTTCTCTAACCTGCCTGCGGGTGCAATATTGACTTCTGCTAATCAAGGCAACGATGCCAGCGATAGCGATGCAGACGCAATCACAGGTCGTACAGGTACTTACACTTTGGCGGCAGGCGATAATAATACGACTGTTGATGCAGGTATTTTCTCGAAAGCCGTTATCGGTGATAAAGTATTTGCTGATGCGAATGGTAATGGTATTCAAGACGCAGGCGAAGCAGGCGTACCAAACGTAACAGTGACTTTGTTTGATGGCAACGGCAACGTGGTAGCTACAACCGTTACTGACGCGAACGGTATGTACTCTTTCCCTAACGTAACTCCGGGTACTTATAGCGTAGGGTTCTCTAACTTACCTGCGGGTACAGTATTGAGTCCAGCAAATCAGGGCGGTAACGCCGCTAATGATAGCAACGCTAATCCTACTACAGGTCGCACTCCAGCGTTTACGGTTGGTTCAGGCGAAACAAATAATAGTATTGATGCAGGTGTAGTAACTTGTCCAATCGCGGCTATCGCAGGCGGAGGTACTATTTGTACAGGCGCAACAGCTACTCTGACCGCTTCGGGCGGCGGTACTTACGCATGGTCGAACGGTGCTACAACAGCAGCGATAACCACTACAACAGCAGGTACTTTCACCGTTACCGTAACCGGTGCGGCAGGTTGTACGCGTACAGCTACTGCAAGTGTTATCATCAACGCGGTACCAGTTATCGCAATAGCAAATCCTAACGCTACCGTATGCGCAGCGACAAACACAGCAAGCCTTACGGCGAGCGGTGCGGCGACTTACGCATGGAGTACAGGCGGCGCAACTGCGGCAATCACGGTTAATCCGACCGCAAATACTACTTACACAGTAACAGGAACAGACGCGAGCGGTTGCTCAGCGACTGCAACGGCAGCGATTACAGTTAGTCCAGCCTACACTAATGTACACGACATGACGCAAAACGCGACTTGTGGTGCTTGCAACGGTGGCATCTGGCTAATGTACGGTGGCGGAAC
>JAYWGJ010000040.1:0-10063 GCA_043778315.1 Saprospiraceae bacterium
GCCGTCGAAGCCGTCAATCACGAAGCAAATCCATAAAAAAATCATCGCGTTGCGCCACTCTTCGTGGTGAATAGCGACGAGCGAAAAAAAGGCAGAAACAATACCACTTGCCGTGAATAAATGTACGCCAAGCGCGGCAGCGCGTCGCCAAAGCGGATAGATAACGGGTGAATCGGACATTTTAAGACTAAAAATAATGATATAATACTACGCAAAATTCAGCTTTCGGTTGCTCGCAAGGCTTGCAATAAATGGCGCGTATTGTGTGCTACATTGAAGCGAAAAGTATCGCCTAATTGCATAGTTATTAAACTACTAATAGACGTTTTTATGCGTAAGCGAGCCAAATTGACGTTTTTTGCAGCAAAAAGTAGCTGCAAAGTTTGTTTTTGGTGCGCCAATAAGGTTTCGAGTACCATTTTAGTATAAATTTGAGTTGTCGGCTGCGCATTTTTGGGCGCGGGCATCGTTTTTTTGGGTTTTTCGTTCGCTTCCACTGCCATTAATCCGACAAAATACTCGCCGAGCCAACCACTTTTGTAGTCTTCGGTCGCTTTTTGGGCTTCGCTTTCGCCTTTTTGTATCGCTTTTTGTATATTTGGCAAATAAAAATCAGCGTACACGTTGAGGTGAACAGCGCATTGCGCCGCCGACCATTTATTAGGCGCGGGCTGCTTATTGAGTTGCGTTTCGGGCATCGCTAAAAGCAGTTCGAGCCGCGCTATATTCGCTTCGGTTGCCACCGTTAGGTCGCCGAGCAGGTCGGAGGTTTTGAAAATCATTGGTATTCGTAAATTTTGTTGTTGTAATTATAAGGAACGCGTCCAAAATAAGTTACTGTATTCTGACTTGTCTTTTGTGCCAAAACTGCGTTAGATTTTCGTTACGATGCACAGCATCGCGCCTCAAATCTGCCTTATTTTGACTCAAAATCCTGCGGCATAATATTCAGTACCTTATTTTCTCTTCATTCCTAATAAAATAATTTTGATTGACACACCTTATATATAGATACTTTTCTTGATTGACACACCTTATATATAGATACTTTTCTTTACTGCAAAAAAACTCATTTTAGTTCACAAAAGTACAAAAGATTTGCTAATTTCCTACGACGTTGTAGTAGTTATAAAATAAAAATGAAAAAAATTTGGATAGCAAATAATTATTTAACTACCTTTGTTTGATTTTTAAACTAACTATCAATAACAATCTTTATTCCAATTATAAATTAGCAAAAATGACCAGCATTTTATTGACCGATTTGTATCAACTCACGATGGCTTACGGCTATTGGCAACAAAAAACGTATCAGCAGCCGTCGGTTTTTCATTTGTACTTTCGCAAAGCACCGTTTGGCGAGCGGTTCGCGTTGGCGGCTGGCTTGCAAACGGCGATTCAATACCTAGAAAATTTCCACTTCGAGGTGGAAGAAATACAATATTTGGCATCGCTGACGGGTTACGACAAAAAGCGGTTATTTGACGAAAGTTTTTTAAATCATTTGCAACGCATCAAATTTCAATGTTCCGTATCGGCGATTGCGGAAGGCACGGCGGTACTCGCAAACGAACCGTTGATGCGCATAGAAGGACCGCTTTTACAGGCACAATTGGTGGAAACGGCATTATTAAACATCATTAATTTTCAGACGTTGGTGGCGACAAAAGCGGCGCGCATCGTGGCGGCTGCCGACGGCGACGCGGTAATTGAGTTTGGTTTGCGGCGCGCACAAGGCGCAGACGGCGCGGTGTCGGCGAGCAGAGCGGCGTATATTGGCGGCTGCGTAGGCACGAGCAACGTACTCGCAGGCATGCTGCACGATATACCCGTGAAAGGGACGCACGCGCACTCGTGGGTGATGGCGCATGGCGACGAATTAGCTGCTTTTCGCAATTACGCCGCCGCGTTGCCGCACAATTGCATCTTTTTGGTCGACACTTATAATACGATTGAGGGCATCAAAAAAGCGATAACCGTAGGCAACGAATTACGCGCACAAGGCGCACGACTCATCGGGATTCGGCTCGATAGCGGCGACCTTACGGCACTCAGCATCGCGGCGCGGACGCTCCTCGATGCGGCAGGTATGCACGACGCGTCGATAGTAGCAAGCAACGACTTGGACGAATACGAAATCCGCCGACTAAAAGCGGCTGGCGCGAAAATAAATGTTTGGGGCGTAGGTACAAAACTCGTCACCGCTTACGACCAACCCGCGCTCGGCGGCGTGTATAAATTGGCTGCTTTGCAAGACCAAAACACACAAGAATGGGCGTACAAAATCAAAAAATCGGAGGACAAAGCGAAGGCGAGTTTGCCTGGCATATTGGGCGTGAACCGCCAATTAGATACACTCGCCAATACTTGTAAAGATACGATTTATCATACCCAAAAAAATAAAATAAACGAAGCCGAAGGCACTGATTTACTGCAAGTTATCTACGAAAAAGGTAAGCTAATATACACGCCACCAACCATAGCAGAAACGCGCCGACAAGCGATGCACGAATGGCAGATTTTTTCGGGTTTGACAGGTGTAAATGTGGGTTTGGACGCGGATTTGCAAGAGCTTATAACAGTGATTAGTGATTAGAGTTAAGTGATTAGTGAACAACTAACAGTGAACAGTGAACAATTTGTTCGTGCATTATCCTAAAATTTACACAAGACGCGAAACATCGCGTATCTACAAATCACTAAAAAAACTGTGTTTTCATATAAATATCCTCGCCCTGCGGTCACTGTGGACTGCGTTATTTTTGGTTGGCAACCGATGCAAAAACTGAAATTGCTGCTCATCGAACGCGCACACGACCCGCACGCGGGCTGCTGGGCGTTGCCTGGCGGTTTTGTGGATATGGACGAGGACATCGACACGGCGGCGCGGCGCGAACTGCAAGAGGAAACGGGCGTGACGAACGTTTTTATAGAGCAGTTATACACCTTTGGCGCACCTGAACGTGACCCGCGCGGACGCACAATCAGCGTGGCGTACTACGCCTTAGTGAACCTCAGCGAACACGAACCTGTGGCGGATTCGGACGCGGCGCAAGTGGCGTGGTTTGGCTTGGAGGAGCTGCCCGAACTCGCTTTCGACCACGCGCTAATCGTAAAAACCGCTATTGCGCGCTTGCGCGGAAAAGTGCGCTATCAACCGATTGGTTTTGAGCTGCTGCCGCAAGAATTTACGCTTTCGGAACTGCAATTACTCTACGAAACGATTTTGGATAAACCGCTAAATAAGCGAAATTTTAGAAGTAAGCTATTGAAAATGAATATATTAGCACAAAAAGGACAACAAATAGAAGTGGCGCATCGCCCTGCTACGCTGTATAGTTTTGATGAAGCACGGTATAAAGTTTTGGAGGCGGAAGGTTTTGTTTTTGAGTTGTAAAACCAAACTTAATTTGGATTGTAAATACAAGTATTGAAAAAAATAATTACCTTTGTGGAACTATTATATCACATTATAATAAAATTATTTCATAGTATTAAAAGAAAAACGTTATGCCGTTGAAAAACGACAAGAGAAAGTCGCCGCAAAAGTGGTCAAACAACGAGTTTGTGGAGCGCGTGAACAAAGAATTGGACTCGGAAGAGGAAGTCATTTTTAAGGAATGGCAAGCCGAACAAGAGCAAAAGAAGAAAATTAGAAGTCTTCAAAAGTTTTTTCCTAAGAAAAAAGGCACTACGCCCGTTTCTGACCGCGTAGATGACGGCACTATTCGCCTCAATAAATTTTTGGCGAATAGCGGATTAGGTTCGCGGCGCGGTGTTGATGAGTTTATCAAACGCGGCGAGGTAACTATCGACGGCGTTATCGCGAACGAAATGGGTGCGCGCATCGACCCGACAAAACAAGAGATAAAATACAAGGGCAGAGTGCTGAAACCGATAGAGGAAAAGTATTATGTTTTGTTGAATAAACCCAAAGACACGGTGACGACTTCGGACGACCCGCAAGGCAGAAAAACGGTCATGGATTATGCGCAACCGCTTGTCCCCGAAGGCGTTAGGATATTTCCTGTGGGGCGACTAGACCGCAATACGACGGGTTTATTGCTGCTCACTAACGATGGCGACTTAGCGCAAAAGCTCTCTCACCCGAGCTATCGCTTGAAGAAAATTTACCACGCGAGCCTCAATAGAAACCTCAAACCGACCGATTTGGATAAAATCGCTGCTGGTTTGGAACTCGAAGACGGTTTCGCGATGGTCGACCAAGTGTCGTACATGACAGGCGAAGCCGCTTCCGAAATCGGCATCGAAATACACATCGGAAAAAACAGAATTGTGCGCCGTATATTCGAACATTTGAATTACGACGTAGTCAAACTCGACCGTATTTATTATGGCGGTTTGACCAAAAAAGATGTCAAACGCGGTCACGCACGGCTGCTCAACGAGCGCGAAATATTGATGCTCAAACTCTTCACAGGCAACAAAGAAGACCATGCCGTGCCAAATGATTATCAGCGCGGCGCATTCAAAAAGCAAAAAACGGGGAAACCAGAATAGGCAGTGATTAACGATTAGTGTTTAGTGATTAGTGAGGTGTTTTTTTTACTAATCGTTAATCACTGAACACTAATCACTAAAAAAATAGGTATTCATTAACAATTTTTGGTATTCAATTTGCTATTGATAGTGTAGCTGAACAAAACCAATTATAGCTCTTATCTACACTCAAAAATAGTTTAAAAGCTACGTTATACTACGTTTTAACTATTTTTATAGTTCCCGATAGCTATAATTAGTTTTGAACATAGATATTATCATTATTTTAATCATAAAAAATCAAATTTTATCTCATTTTCCATGAAAAAAATCGTATTTAGTGTATTGATGCTAAGTGTTTTGGGTGTGAATGTGCAAGCGCAAGACGACCCTGCCGCGAACTACAAAGCGGCTAAAAAATCATTGCAACGCTATTTTGATAGTGACCAAAAAGAAACGGTAGAACTCGAAACGGCGCGCCAAAAAATTGATGCAGCGTTCAAAACAGACGTACTCCTCTCCGACCCTAAAAAAGCAGTGGGCGCGCTGATGACGAAAGCCGAAATTTATACCGAACTCGGTAAGCTCGACGAAGTGAACGCGATGCTTGCGAAGACGCAAAAACAGGCTTACGAACCAAAATATAATGACGTAGGTGCAGGTGCGCTCGATGCTGCTGCTAAACTTATCGGTAATGCAAATGCCTCGAAAGGCGACAAAAAAGATGCGGTCAAATATATGGAAACGGCTGTTGTTTTGGCGAATAACGCAGGTATCAAACAGTACGAAAAAAAGGAATATAAAGCCGCTTATGCTTCATTTATGAGTGTGTTAAATGCTAAAAAATTAGCTGACGCTAACGGCGGAAGTAAGATTTTGGACACGCCAGAAAAAGCGCAAGAAGAAAGTTATTTTGCTGCTTTGACGGCGTATTATGCAGAAATGAACCCCGAAGCCTTGGTCTTATTGACCGATTTGGCGAAAGCGGGCTACAAACCTGCCGGCAACGATGCGGGCGTTTACAACCTTTTGGCGACTATTCACACCAAAAATAAGGATTTGGACAAAGCACTTGCAGTTATCAACGAAGGACGCAAAGTGTATCCTAACGACTCGGGTTTGCTTTTTTCTGAAATCAATTATTATATTGGTCAAAATAAATTGGAGGCACTCGAGGGTAAGCTCGAGGAGGCGATACAAAAAGACCCGAACAACAAATCTTTGCATTATGTAAAAGGTAAGATGTACGACGGCTTGCAAGAGACGTACTATAAGGATAAAAAAGACGCAGAAGCGGCAACGGCTTTCGGAAATGCGGAAAAATATTATGGTACAGCAGTAGAAAAAGACCCGAAATATTTTGACGCACTATATAGTTATGGCGCGCTCTACTACAACCGCGCGGCTGTTTTGACGCAAGTGATGAACAAATTAGGCATGAGCAAGGCGGAGTCGAAGCAATACGACGAGTTGCAAGCGAAAGTAAAAGACCTTTTCGCCAAAGCATTGCCGCATTTTCAAGCTGCCGACGCTATAAATCCGAAAGACGGAAATACGCTCGTCGCACTCAAAGAAATCACTGCTAAACAAGGCGATTTGGCTAAATCAGGCGAGTACAAAAAACGTATTGAAGCCCTAATGGGCAAATAAAATAGAAGCAAAAGATTATAAAACCTCGATGACACTTCGGTGTGGTCGAGGTTTTTTATTTTAGTTGCAACTAAAAAAATAAGGACAAATTGTCTATCTTTGTGGCGCAAATGCGAAAAATAAAAAAAATTTACAATACAAATTCTATTGAAAACAAAAACATTAAAACGCGATAAAGTAAACGTAATTACGCTCGGCTGCTCCAAAAACTTGGTGGACTCGGAGGTTTTGGTAGCACAATTGCAGCACAACGATTACGCGGCGGAACACGCCGAAGTAGCCGACGACGACGCGAATATCGTGATAGTCAATACCTGCGGATTTATCGACCGCGCCAAAGAAGAGTCGATAAATACGATACTCGAGTACGCCGCTATCAAGACACAAGGCGGAATAGATAAACTGTATGTAACAGGCTGTTTATCAGAACGTTACAAACAGGAGTTGGAGGTAGAAATACCCGAAGTAGATGCTTATTTTGGTACGCTCGAAATGCCTTCTTTATTAGCTACGCTAAACGCAAATTATCAACACGAATTGGTAGGCGAGCGCGTACTGATGACTCCGCAACACTACGCTTACCTCAAAATATCGGAGGGCTGCAACCGCACTTGCTCGTTTTGCGCGATACCGCTCATGCGCGGGAAGCACGTCAGCCGAACGATAGACGACTTGGTAAAAGAAGCAAAACATTTGGCGAAAAACGGCGTGCGCGAAATCATGCTTATCGCACAAGAACTTACCTATTATGGCTTGGATATTTACAAAAAACGGTGTCTGCCCGACCTCCTCAACGCGCTCTGCGAAGTAGAAGGCATCGAGTGGATTCGTTTGCATTACGCTTACCCAAATAAATTTCCGACCGAAATTTTTGACGTGATGGCAGCGCAACCCAAAATTTGCAACTACTTAGATATTCCGCTGCAACACGCAAATAACGCCGTATTAGAACGTATGCACCGACAAATTACTCGCGAGGAAACGACCGAAATTGTACGCGTTGCGCGTGAAAAAGTACCTAATATTGCAATAAGAACGACTTTTTTGGTCGGTTTTCCAGGTGAAACGGAAGCAGAATACGAAGATTTATTAGATTTCATTGCCGAAATGGAATTTGAGCGCGTAGGCGTTTTTCAGTATTCACACGAAGAAAATACATCTGCTTATGGCTTCGCCGACAACGTGCCTGCCGAGCTAAAAGAGTCGCGCGCCGCAGGCGTGATGGAGGCGCAGCAGCCTATTTCGTTAGCAAAAAATACGGCAAAAATCGGTCAGACGATGCGCGTACTTTTTGACCGCAAAGAAAACGGCTACTACGTCGGGCGCACCGAATTTGACTCGCCCGAAGTGGATAATGAGGTATTGGTGAAAGCAACAAAAAAAGTGTATATCCGCTTAGGCGACTTCGCAAATGTGCTAATCACGAAGGCGGACGATTACGATTTGCACGGGGAAGTGGTGGCGTAGGTAAAACGCTCTAATCTTATTTCAATATGACTAAACATAAAACACTCGGACAGGTTTTTACGCCGCAATGGATAGTAGATGAAATTTTAAATTTGGTTAATTATAATGGCGACCAAATTTTAGATAAATTTATTCTGGAACCGTCGAGCGGCGACGGCGTTTTTCTCACAGCAATTGTGAGCCGTTATATTGCTGCCTGTTTAGTAAAAAATATGGGGACGGAGGAAATTATTGAACGTTTAGAAAAATATATTTATGGTGTGGAATTAGACGAAATGGAGTTCGATAAATCAATTAAAAATCTAAATAATTTAGTTAAAAAACAACTTGGCACATCTAAACCTGTCAATTGGAATATTTACAATCAAAATACCTTAGATTTTTTTAAAAATCACCTATCATTTTTTGATTTTGTGGTCGGAAATCCACCATATATAAGAATACACAATTTAGATGAAAATACACGGCATATTTTGAAGCAAAATTTTTTATTTTCGGAAGGTACGTTTGATATTTATTTGTCTTTTTTTGAAATGGGTTTTAAAATGTTGAATAAAAACGGCATTTTGGGCTATATTACACCGAATAGTTACCTGCACAATTCGTCTTACAGCTTATTTAGAACCTACTTAAAGAACGAAAAGCTGGTAAAAACATTAGTTGATTTTAAAGCAAATAAGGTTTTTAAAGGATTTTCTACTTACACTGCGATTACGATTGCGCAAAAAAATAATATCGATAATAGTTTTGCCTACAAAGAATTAATTGATAATAAGATTGAATTGGTTAATCAAGTATATTTTGATGATTTAACGGCTCACAACTGGTCGTTCGCAAACGCGGAAAATGCTAATTTTTTGACTGATTTAACCAAAGATACCAATTGCGTTATCAAGGATTTTTTTGATGTACAATACGGATTTGCGACTTTAAGAGATAAAATTTTTATTGCCAAAACAAAGCCTTATAGCGATGATTTGGTGTATTTTAATGGTTCGTTAGTAGAAAAAAATATCCTTAAAGTGGTTGTAAAAGGTTCGCGATTTAAGGGCGAAATTGATTATTCCGAACAGATTTTATTCCCATATCAGTTAGAAAATAATCGCTATTGTGCTATTTCGGAAAGTAATTTGGAACAAAATTATCCACATACTTACCGTTATTTATTGTTAAATAAGGAAGAGTTGCAGCAGCGTGACCTAGATAAGGGCGCGTTATGGTATGAATTTGGACGAAGTCAAGGCGTACAAAGTATTCACAATGAGAAAATTGTGTTGAGTACTTTGGTAAACGGACAAATTGATTTTTATAAAGTACCAAAAGACGTGATGATGTACTCGGGGCTATTTATCATCAAAAATAAATCGTTTTCGGACTGGAGTTTAATAGAAAATACACTCAAATCTTCCGAATTTTATAAATATATAAGGCTAACGGGTAAAGATTTTTCGGGCGGCTACAAATCCGTAACCTCAAAACAAATTAAAGAATTTAAAATAAAAATCAATCACCCCGAACTCCTTTTTTAAAAATATAATTTCAAAATAATAATGGATAATTCCGATTTTCTTGAATGTATTGCGCGTTCGTTCCGCAGGTTTGTAGAAACAACATCGCGGAGTAATGAAAAACTAAAAATACTTCATGGCGAAATTGCCGCAGATTTTAGCGCGCAATTAGGCGGCGATTATACCGTCAGTTCTTTGGGTTTTGGAGATGGAAAAGAAGGAAAAATAGCGGGCAGATACATTAATAAAAATGTAGATATAACGATTTACGATAAGACAAATAAGGCGATTGCGGGCGTTGGCGTGAAGTTTGTGATGCAAAATTATTCCCAGAACTCGAATAATTATTTTGAAAATATGTTGGGCGAAACCGCCAATATTAGAAGTGCGAACATACCTTATTTTCAAATATTTATCATTCCTGACAAAATTCCATATTACAAAAAAAGTGGTACTTTGGAGCATTGGGAAACCTTTTCGGAGCATAACGCGGACAAATATTTTACGCTGTCCAAAGACAATATTGAGACTTTTTTGCATACGCCAACAAAAACACTATTGTATGTTGTGAAACTACCCGAGGCTAAACCCGAACCGCAAAATCAAATAGAATATAATGCCTATTATAAAGGCTTAAAAGAGATAAAAATATCTACAACAAAACAAACATATAGTACTTTTGGTGCTGCGATTATTCTGAACGACTACGAAACCTTTTTACAAAAAGTAATACATTACATTAAATCTATATAAAAATAACAAAAAAATGAGTGCTTTAGGTCGACATATTTTGGTAGAATTTTTTGGGTGCAACCCCGATATTCTCAACGACGTTATCACCATCGAAACCTCGATGGTAAACGCGGCGCGCGAAGCGACCGCAACCGTGATTAACTCTACGTTTCACCACTTTTCGCCCTACGGCGTTTCGGGCGTAG
>JAYWGJ010000041.1:0-3435 GCA_043778315.1 Saprospiraceae bacterium
AAGCGCAACGGTGTGCGGGTTTCAACCCGCACCTGTATATTTGGTGCGGGTTGAAACCCGCACACCGTTAAAATCCACAAAAACCTTTAAACAACCAGATAATTTAAGAAAAATTTACGAAAAGTAAGATTACATTCTCGCTGTCGGTGGTCCGCGTGTCGCGCAATCGATGTTGTCGTCGCGCAGGTGCGGCGCGTTGTACAGCACCGAAATATATAAAAATGGACGAGTCGCTCTGTTTATATTGATAAACAAAACAGGTAACGCTGCGGCTTGCGGCACAAAGTCGCATAGCTCGCAATCGGTGTGGTAATCGGTGGTGGTGTGTAGGTGTTTCTCGTTTTTGCTGTCGCAATGAAAATCATTCTGGTGCGCTTGCGCAACCTGCCACAAGTGTACCTGCTTCGCGCCAAGTACGCAAAGTAAGATACACAGCAGGCTGTAAGCCGCCGTTCGCCGCAGTAGATTTTTTTGCTTTCGCCAATTCATAGTCAGCAAAGGTACAGCTTTTTGGTATTTTGTATTACAATAAAAATAAATTTTTTTGCTATCATATTTTTAGTTATTTTTGTGCATAAAATTATATAATATCACTTCAAAAAAAATTAAAATGAAAACCTTTTTTACACTTCCTTTACTATTGCTTGCCGCAAATGTGTTGGCGCAAAGCGTAACTATTCGCCCATCAAACGAGCGCGTCGAAGGTGACCCAGCAGACCAATTTATTAAGGTGATTGGTCACGTTCGCAACGCAGGTACTACGCCGCTCGACCTCACCTGGGTACGCGAAAATGTGAACGTCCCGAGCGGCTGGACAACCGCTATTTGTGACCCGAATTTGTGTTGGTCGCCGATGCTCGGCACGGCAGATTTCACGCTCGACCCTACGCCATCGGCGAGTATCGGCGAAAATATGTATATGCAGTTTTACCCAAATAACGTGGAGGGTTTGGGCAGCGCGGACATCGCGGTGTACCGCACAGGCACGACGACTTTGGAGACCCGCAACACTTATACGGCGGCGGCATGGCTCGTAGGGACGACTCGCGTAGGTAAAATCAGCGTTAGCGTTTTCCCTAATCCGACCGTAGAATTTATCACGCTTTCTACCGATACAGAGGTGCGCAGTATGGTTTTAAGCACCCTTTCGGGCAATATTGCACGGTCGTTTGTCACTAATAATACCGGCAGATACAGCTTAGACGGCTTGCCGCAAGGCGTATATATGTTGCAATTGATGGGCAACGACGGCGAATTATTAAAAACTGTTCGCATTAGCAAGCAAGGTTTGTAATCTTTTTAAAACTGATGTTACGCATAAAGAAGTACAAGAGCGGTTAGCCGCATAGCGGCGATATGTTGGTAGAAATGTATAAACGCACCGATTAGCCGCATCGCGGCGACATATTGGCAGGCGCACAACCGCATATTAAAATATTGGAAAATAAGGATTAGCAACAAAAAAAGATGTCGCAGCTACGCAGCTTCAAAATACACCAACTCTAATATCGCTACCGATATGTCGCCGCTATGCGGCTATGCGATAACTCAAACCACTTTTACTCGTGCGTAACGTAAGTTAAAAATATAAAATTATGGTAAAAACAGCACCGCAACCACTTTCTAACTTACAAGTGGAGCTTTTGCAGCTTTATTCAACGGGTATTTCTGACGAGCATCTTTTAGAAATAAAAGAACTGCTGTCTAAGTTTTTGTTCGAAAAAGCGGTTAATCGTGCCGACGAAATTTGGGACAAACGTGGCTACGATGAAAATACTATCAATAAGTGGTTGAGCGAAGACTAATGTTAAGAATAGGTGTCCATATTTTTCAATAATTTTTCCAATTTTGTAACACGGTTTTAAATAAACAATTATAGTAATATTAAAATATTGCTAATTATTGACAATAAATACTTACTTTTGTTGTCGATACAATTTTCATTAATAATTTTTATGATACGCATACTTATAGTTGATGACGAGCGCGCAATTCGCCGCACGTTGCGCGAAATTTTGGAGTTCGAGAAGTACATCGTCGAGGAGGCGGAGGACGGACAAGAAGCCGTCGATAAAGTGAGCGTGACGCAATACTCCGCTATTATTATGGATATAAAAATGCCGCGTTTGGACGGTTTGGAGGCGTTAGAAAAAATACAAGATATTGCGCCCGACACGCCCGTACTCATGATTTCGGGTCACGGAACTATCGAAACTGCCGTAGAAGCGGTCAAAAAAGGCGCGTTCGACTACATTTCTAAGCCGCCTGACCTCAACCGTTTGCTGATAACGGTGCGCAACGCGCTCGATAAATCGTCGTTGGTGCAGGAAACAAAAACGCTCAAAAAGAAAATAAACAAGCTCCGTGTGCCGCCGATTATTGGCGATACTGCGCCGATTATACGTGTAAAGGAGGAGATTGAGCGTGTCGCACCGACCGAAGCACGGGTACTGATTATGGGTCCGAACGGCTCGGGCAAAGAGTTGGTGGCGCGCTGGATACACGAGTATAGTATGCGCGCTAACGCGCCGTTGATAGAGGTAAACTGCGCCGCTATTCCGTCCGAACTCATTGAAAGTGAGCTATTTGGACACGAAAAAGGCGCGTTCACATCAGCGATAAAACAGCGTTTGGGTAAGTTCGAACTCGCGAACGGCGGTACTTTATTCCTCGACGAAATAGGCGATATGTCGCTTTCCGCACAAGCGAAAGTACTCCGCGCCTTGCAAGAAAACAGCATCGTCCGCGTGGGCGGCGACAAAGAAATAAAAGTGAATGTGCGCGTCGTGGCGGCAACAAACAAGGATTTACGCAAAGAAATAGACGCAAAACGTTTTCGCGAAGACCTTTTTCACCGTCTGGCGGTGATAATTATCAACGTGCCTTCGCTCAAAGAACGCTCCGAAGACGTGCCGCTTTTGGTGGAGCATTTCATCGATTTGATTTGCGACGAATACGGCATGGCACCTAAGCGGGTGACTGAAGGCGCACTCAATAGCCTCAAATCTTTGGACTGGACGGGCAATATTCGCGAACTCCGCAACGTGGTGGAACGCTTGATTATATTGAGCCGCGAGCAAATCACGCAAGAAGACGTGGAGCATTATGTGTTGCCGACGGGCGGCACGAATAACAGTCTGTACGATATTTTTGAGCGATACGACAACTTCGACGCGCTGCAACGCTACATACAAAAGGAGTACGAAGAGTTTAGAGCGCAGTAAAACATTAGCTTTATAGTGCAATAAATACTAATTTTTTAATTTCAATAGCTGAATAAAATTAGTTGTGATTATTTATCTACACTTGAAAAATAGCTTAAACCTACGCCGAAGCTGACAGCTAATAAAGTATTTTTGAGTTTCATTTGTTATTTATTGCAACTTTTATGCTTCGCAAAGTTGAAATAAATAACTGCATTCCACGAAAATACTT
>JAYWGJ010000042.1:0-9983 GCA_043778315.1 Saprospiraceae bacterium
TTGGCGTATCAAAATCGGGTTCGCCGAGCGACAAATTAATTACTTTGTGCCCTTTTGCGGCGAGTTCGCGCCCAAGGCGCGCCATTTTGAGCGTAGCGGATTCTTCTAATCGGTAACTGCGGTCGGAAAGGTGCATAGGTTAAATTGTTTTTTATAATGAAAACTTCTATAAATTTACATAGCAAAGGTAGTATTTAAAAGTCAATATTTGTTGCGACAAGTGCCTAAAACAAATTATTTTATGAATTGCTTAACACAACCACTTTATCGTTTTTTTGTTACAATAATTAACTAAAAAATAAGTTTAATCTATAAAAAATAAGTAAAAAATGCGACACGCAAATTCTAAAATTTGGTTTATAACGGGTATCTCGAGCGGCATCGGAAAGGCGTTAGCGGAAGCGGTGATAGACAAGCACGACTTCGTTATCGGGACGTTCAGAAACGAGCAACAGGTAGATGATTTTAATGCAGAATACGCGGGCGAAGCCTTCGCGTTGCAGTTAGACGTGACTAATTCGGACGATATTGCTCGGGCGTTTCACACCATTAATACGATGTTTGGTCGCATAGATGTGTTGGTAAATAACGCGGGTTTTGGTTTTGCGGGCGCGATAGAGGAGACGAGCATCGAGGAGTCGCGGGCGATTATGGAAGCCAATTTTTTTGGCGCGCTCCAAATCACGCAAGCCGCTTTGCCGCTCATGAGGGCGCAAAAAAGCGGTCATATCATACAAATATCGTCGCAGGCGGGCTTCAAAGCGGGTCCAGGTTTTGGTGTTTATAACGCCAGTAAATTTGCCTTAGAGGGTTTCAGCGAAGCCCTCGCTATGGAGGTTGCGAACTTAGGTATCAAGGTTGTTTTGGTAGAATTAGGCTTGTTTCGCACCAATTTTGCTGGTAGTTCGTTCAAAAACGCGGCGAACCAAATCGATGATTACAAAAATAGCGCGGGTGCGTTCCGTCGTGCTATTCCGCGTATCAACGGCACGCAGGAGAGCGACCCGCTCAAAGCCGCCGACGCTATTATTCAAATCGCGTACACCGACAAGCCACCGTTGCGCCTCGCGCTCGGCAAAAGCGCAGTAGCCGCTATCACGGGCAAATTGCAACAAGTACAAAAAGAATTGGACGAAAATATGGAGCTGACGCTGAGTGTCGGTTTTGTATAGTTGCCTAATTATAGATATAAAATAAAAAAATGTGTTTAATGTTCGTTGTGGCATTAGGCACATTTTTTTTATTGCTAAAATAGCGTATATTTGTATAAATATTTAAGATTACGCAAACGGGCTACTTATTTCTCTTGTTCTTTTTTCTTGATAAAAAAGAACCAAAAAATCAAGACTTATTAGAGTTGTCAGGCTTCACTTCGCGTAAAAAGGGAACACAGCCCAAACTTGATGTGGCGAAATTGCCACATCTTCGAACAGTGCGCTGTTTATCACCTTTTTACGCTCCGTTCCCACCGACAACTCTAATAGGTCAGTCCCAAAGGCTCAAGCAATCGACCTTATTTTTAAACCTACATCATAAAAAAATTACTGCATAATATTGTTTAATAATCGAAAACCAAAATAACCAATGATACTACAAAAAAAACATTTATTCTATCTTTCCGCCTTGCTTTTGGGCGCAAACGATTTCTATTGGAAAGCGGCGTTTCACAACGCGCTGACGGGCAAAATCTCCGATTTTGCGGGTATTGCGCTGTGGGTTTTGTTTTGGGAAAGTTTTGGTTGGCGGCAACGCAAGGTATTATATATAGGTACAGCGTTGTTGTTTGCGTGGTTCAAGTCGCCGTATTCGGAGGCTTTTTTGCAAGTTTTCCACTTATCGCGGGTCGTAGATTACACCGATTTGATGGCACTCGCGGTGCTGCCCGCCTTGTATTTGCTGCCTTTCGGCAAAATAAAAACGGCTTGGGCGTGGCGGCCAAATTTCGCGGAAGCGGCAATCGCTTTGTTTTTATTCACGGCAACTTCTTATCCACAAGACGAAATTTGTTGCTTTTTTGATAAAAAATATCCGTTTTCGTTTGGTAAAGATACTTTATTGGCACGTGTGCAACAAAAATTTCCTGCTAATAACACTGTTCGTGACTCCAATATTTTTATTGGCATTAAGCCGCAATTTTGTGATAAAGGTGTGTCCGTTCATTTCGTATATCGCGTACAGCGAGCGGATAGTTGCACCTTGAAACTGGTAGGTATGACGAGCGTTTGCATACGCAACGACATCAGTACAAAAGATGCGCTGCAAGCCGCGGAAACGCTTATTATTCCAAAATTGAAGTAATTATAATCCTAAATTATGCTAAAAATAAACCTTTTTATACTGTTTTTTATATTCCAAATTACAAATATTTCGGCTATAAATATCAATATCGATAGCCTTCCAAAGCCACATGATATAGTAAAAATATCGGTATCGAGCTTATTGGAAAGGGCGCGGTGCGCTCATTTTGCCTACGAACATTTTTTTACGAGGATAGTATCGCTGCAAGGCGAGCTTGGTTTTTATTTACGCGAATCAAATAGAAATCCTGATGATATTACATTTACGGGTGGCGTTCGCAGTCAATTGGAGTTACGCTCTTATCCTTTTGCTGATTTTTCTTGGCGTTGTATGCCGTATTATGGTATCGAGGCTTTTTATCAGGCTATAAATATGCACGGGTATAACGATTATTATATTTTGGAAAACGGCATTGTGAAGCAGACGATAACGCCCGTCGGGTTCACGCAAACGCAGTTTGGCGGCAATATATTATCGGGCTTTCAATGGACTATCAAAAAACATTTTGTGATAGACGGTTCTTTCGGGTTCGGTTTGATAACGCTCAGGGATAAATATACAGACGCACCCGAAGGATTTGAGCCACCAAAAAGGTTCGTCAGACCTTATTTGCAAACGGCTATTAATGATTACGGACAAACGAACTATATCCCAAAAACGATAATAAATATCGTTGCGGGTCTGAAAATCGGCTACGCATTTTGATTTTCATTATAATGAAAAAACCGCTACTTGACCAAACAGTCGAGTAGCGGTTTTTTGTTGGCGTAAAGCCAATACTTGACAAATATCTATATCAAATTTATTTATTTGAACAACACCGAGAAGCAATTTTCTTTGTGTAAATCGTTCAAAATCAGATTGATAGCTTCGGAGTCTTTATTGGTGCGCATCGTCAGCTTTCGCTTGTCGGGCGTAGTGATAGTGCATACGCCGTCCTTATTGAGCGCGTAAACGTTGCCTTCAATCGTGATTTCTGCTTGTGTTTTAGTCAAGTTATTGAAGCGGATATTATAGTGTTTGGTGAGGTAATCGTCGCCTTGCGGCGTTTCTATTTGCGCCAAATATTCGCTGCCGTTATTGAACAGTTTGCACGGACACGTCCCTTTTTCCACTTCCGTATAATGAATAAATGAGCTTGCACGGACAAATTGCCAGTTCGTCGCGCCGCGTCGCGCCATCGTGTAGGTGAGCGTTTGCGTGCCTTTGCGGTAGGCTACGCCTTTGTTGATTAGGCTGTAATCGACCTCGAAAATCGAGTACGCCATCGTATCATTCGCGTAGCTTTTCAGGAATTTGGTGATTTTGTAATCCACCGTATTGTTCGGCTGATTGTAGCGCGCATAGATGTCTTGCGTCGTAAAAAAATCGCGGGTCGTGATGACCATTTTGCCGCTAAGGTCGAAAGTAGTGACCTCGTTGCGGAAGTTAGGCGCGAACATCGCCATCACTTTCGTGGTGTTGCCTTGCGCCGCAACGCTGTTAATTGCTTTCACCAAATCGGTGATTTTGCCCTCTGCAAACTTAGCGTTATCGGTCGGGTCTTGCTTTTGCGCGTAAGTAATGGTTTGCGTGAGCAATAAAAATGCTACAATAAAAATACTTTTCATATCGTTTTTTGTTGTTTTAATAAATCAAATAATAAAGCTCAAAGATAACACTTTTACTACAACTAAATATCTTAAACCATAGATTATTTTTTTTAATAATATTATTTTAAAATAAAAAATGGAAAATATTACTTTTTTGTGCTAAAAATATTTTTATTCAATAGTGGAATGGGCTAAAACCACATTCCTATTCAATTATATTCGCTTACCTTTGCCTGCTCCGCATTCAATACGCTCATTGGCGCAAAGCCAAACCGTTTTTTTAGTATCAAAAACGCTACTACACCGCCAGCTATCGCGATGGGTAGCATAACAGTCATATCGGGGTCGGGGCTGCGAAACAAGGTATTCGTTTGCAACGCCGAACTCGTGAACGAAACCATCACCGCGCCGTAGAGGTTGTTGGCGAAGTGCAGCCCGAGCGCGAGGTCTAAACCGTCGTCTAGGATAGTGATTAAGCCCAATAATAAGCCAAAACCAATGTAATAAATCGCCATCAACGCTACGCCGTAATGCGTCACTTCGGGGTTGGCGAAGTGCATTGAGCCAAACAAAAAAGAGCTGATAGCCAACGAAACCCACCGCTTAACACGCAGACTACCAATGCCTTGCATCAGCCAACCGCGAAAAATCAACTCTTCACATGAGGTTTGTAACGGCAATAAAACTAACGAAATAGCGAGCGTAATAAGAAACGGCACGGGCTGAAATACCCACGAGTAATCGGCGGGGTGCAGCGCGTAATTCACCACTTCCATAGCCGCCGTGATGCCAAACCACACCACGAAGGAATACCAAAATCGTTCCCATCGCACCGCGCCAGACTGATTAATAAGCGAGCCGAACGGTCGCTTATGCGCCCATTTCATACCCGCCAATAAGCCCAAAATAGTCGTTACAAAAGTAAATAACATTAAGGCGTAGAGCAAATTGCTATCTATGCCTAAGCTCTGCATCGATTTCATTGCAGCTTGCGCCTCTTCCGCATTCAATCTTTTGCTTGCTATTTTCACCGCCGCAACCAACAATAACGGAACGCTGCCAAGCACATTGCCCGCTACAAGCAAAACGGCAGTAATGATATAAAATGCGATGCCTGCGCGTCCGCGTGCCGCTTGTGACAAAAAAGTAAGTGGGTTTTGATTGGTCATAATAAATGATTTTTGATTTGATTAAAAAAATGATTTTTGTTAGGAGAGCGGTAATTTATTCCGCTCAAAATAAGCTATTTTTTATAGTCGGCGGAATAAATTACCGCTCTCCCAGTCTATTTTATAGAATATCTCTCAGTATATCGAGCGAATTTATCTCGGGAAAATTGTCAATATGGATTTTGTAATAAATGAGCATTTTGTCTAGTAATAATTTTTTTTCACTTTTTTTTAGGGTCGAGGCAGCGTTTTGGGCAATCGAAACGTTATATAAATGGTGTAATATTTTACTCAAATCTTCGTTTAGCATAAAATCCTGACTAACAGGCATTTGTGTATAAATGCCTTCTTGCAAGTCAAAATAAGGTTCAGCTTCCGTGGGCGTTCCGTCGGGTGCAAAACCCAAAAAACCTGCCAAATTGATTAAAAAATACAAAGGCAAATTGCCTACGGGGTCGGAAGTTTTGTCCAAAAATACAAAAAAATCATACAAAAAAGTAAAAAGAAGCTCATTTTTTTCGGGTTCGTGAATCGTTTTGCGCGTCAGCTCTAAGCAAAAAAGTCCGATACTCCGTTTTATAGCGTTATAGGGCAAGGTTTGATACGCATAAGCAAGGCGGATTTCTTTGCAGCGATGCAGCGTTTGCATCTCTTTATGATACACCACGACATCGAGCAGCGTCAGTATTTGCAGCATCGCAGCACTTGGATTTCCTTTGGCAGACGCGGTGCGCACGCCCGAAAAAATATACGATTGCAAGCCGCGTTCTTCGGTATAGAGGTCGCAAATCAGGCTCGTCTCCGAGTATTTTACGGTGCGCAAAACGATAGCGCGTGTTTTTATTAACATATTTTATTTATTACAATATATAACCATTTCTTAAAAAAAATTATATCGACGAAACGTGTACTTAATAAAAACTCCTGATTTAATCCAGAGCCTTTTTCCGCAGTTTACCTGGAAAAAAGCGACCCGCGAAAAAGTACTTTATCTGACTTTTGACGACGGTCCGATACCCGAAATCACGACTTGGGTATTGGCGCAATTGCAAAAGTACAATGCAAAAGCGACTTTTTTCTGTGTGGGCGATAATATTCGCCGTCACCCATCTGTTTTCAACTTGGTGCGCGACGCGGGTCATAGCATCGGCAACCATACCAACAACCACCTAAACGGTTGGAATACAGATACCTCCGATTATCTTGGCAACGTAGATAAATGTTCGGAAGTAGTCACTTCTACCCTATTTCGTCCGCCGCACGGACGGCTACGCCCGACGCAAGCGATGTCGCTGCATCAACAATACGAAATCATTATGTGGGACGTATTGAGCGGCGACTTCGACCCGAATATCACGCCAGACCAGTGCCTCCAAAACGTCCTAAACAACACGCGCAAAGGCTCTATCATCGTATTTCACGACAGTCTGAAAGCGTCCAAAAACTTGTTTTACGCGCTGCCGCGCGTCCTCGAGCATTTTTCGGCTCGAGGCTACCGCTTCGAGGCGTTGCAACCCGCCTACGTTCCGCAGGTGCTAAGTTTGGCATAAGTTTGGCATAAGTTTGGCATAAGTTTAGCTATGACAACCACTTTTTATTATGGTTTTTGATTTTAAATAATAATGGTTTACAACACAAAAAAGAGAGCGTATTTTGCAGCAGCGAAATAGGCTTTTTGTGCTATATATAGACGAATGAAAAAAATTAGCAAAACAAAAATTTACAAATTCGTAACCTCAAAATTTATTTATTTGTGAGAATAAGCGTACATTTGTGGGGTTGTAAGATAAAAAAATACTTATTTTATTAGCGAAGTTTCGCTAAATCGCTTATTTCTTTGCCGTTTCCATTAAATTAATAGTAAATAATAATTCAAAACTCAAATGTTAAAATTAGTAGAAAATTTCCCTGCGCAGATGCGCGAAGCGTTGGCGATTGCCGCAAAAGCGAGCGTAACCGCGCCCACACAACCAATCCATAATATCCTGTTGGCAGGTTTGGGCGGCTCGGGCATCGGCGGCAATTTGGTCTCCGAACTCATCAAAGACGAGTGCAAACTCCCGTTCACTATATCGAAAGGCTACGAAATTCCTGCTTTTGTAGGCGCGAATACCTTAGTCATTTTGTCGTCGTATTCGGGCAATACCGAGGAGACTTTGGCAGCTTACGCGCAAGCAAAAGCAGCAGGTGCGAAGCTCATCGCTATCACTTCGGGCGGTAAAATTTTGGAGGCAGCGAAAGCAGAAGGCTTCGACCATATTGTAGTGCCAGGCGGTATGCCACCGCGCTCTTGCCTCGGCTACTCGGTGGTGCAACAAGTGGCAGCCCTTACTTTATATGGCTTTATCAGCGACCGCGTGATGACCGAACTCGCCGCAGCGACCACGCTCATGGAGAACGACCAAGCGGAAATTAAAGCGAAAGCGAAAAAAATAGCAGGTTTTTTATTCCATAAAATGACCGTTATTTACACCACCGACCGTATGGAGTCGGTCGCCGTGCGCTTCCGTCAGCAACTCAACGAAAACTCGAAAGTGCTATGCTGGCACCACGTTATCCCCGAAATGAACCACAACGAACTAGTAGGTTGGCGCACCGAAAACCAAGACCTCGCAGTCGTGATGTTCCGCAACGAAGACGACAATCACCGCAATCAACTCCGTTTAGACCTCAATAAAGAGGTGTTTAACACCTATACCAATACGATTATCGACGTTTGGAGCAAAGGCAAAAGCCTCACCGAACGCGCCTTTTACTTCATTCACTTAGGCGATTTCATCTCCGTCGATTTGGCTGCTTTGCGCAACGTGGACGCGGTAGAGGTAAAAGTAATCGATTATTTGAAAAACGAATTGGCGAAAGTCAATTAATTTCAGTCGTACCAAAACAAAAAAAGGTAGCATGAAGTTTTATACTTCGTGCTACCTTTTTGTGTTGTGGGAATTGGTTTTTATTGGTCTAATTCAATGGTTTTATTAGGTCTGATTGCGGTCAAATTTGTATTATATTTTTTGATAAACTTCCTTTGTATGGTAGGTGATATTTGCGACATTTCGGGAAAAGAGGGCGGTACGCCAATCATACAGACACAATTTTGCGCGTTAAACGTATTTTCGGGTGTCTTTTCTTTAAAATAAGTCAAAGTACGCGCTAATTGTAACGTCGCTTTTTGGTAGTTTTCTACTATCTGAGGTAACTCCTTAGAAGTAGCATTGAGCTTTAATTCCATAAACCGAAAAGTATCGTTCACGACTAACACATCGCAGCCTCCTGCACGTTTACCGTTTTCTATTATAAAATCATCGAGGTTGCTGACGGGCGGCGGGTCTTGAAAAACACCGCCGTTACCGTCAATCGGGTAAACGGTGCAAGAACTGCCAAACGGCTGTGTCAATTTCAACCAATCTTTATTAGACACCAAAGCAATTTCTATTTGTTTAGCTTTTTCGCCTACGTCATTTAGCCAAAATGTAGGCGCGTCAATCCGCATTACGCGCTCGTTCTTGCGGGTAACAAGCGGATTGATGATAGCGGTATTTTCGGTGTGTGTATTAGGCATTATGTAATAAAAGATTGAAAAGTTGTTCATATTGTAAGCCGAGTTGTACCGAAATCAAATCTAAATAATTTTGGTCAATCATACCCGTTTCTTCATCTTTTATATTTTTACAATATACTTCGGTATTGCCGAGCGAGTACGCATTAAACATTTTGCTATCTAACCAAAATTCTTTTGCGATAATATCGCTTACAATTTTATCGCCTACTTTTGTTTCTTTTGATACATCATTTGCCATCAATAAAATATTCACACAAGCCAAAATATACGGGCTGTGCGTAGTGATAATCAGCGTGTTTTTATCGTTTGCATTCAGCATCAACGCCAATAAATTGACGATTTCCTTTTGCGCCGTAGGATATAAATGCGCCTCGGGTTCTTCTATGATGCGGGACGCAGGTTCTTTTCTTTTCTCTATAACCTCTTGTATATCTTGCAAAATCCGCAATGCCTCTTGCTGTCCTGATGACGTTTGCGAAAGCGGAACTTGCGCGTTGTCAACTGTCAAATATTCTTTATCATCTTCTAATTTATAACTCGCTTTTAAAATACTTTTAATAGCTTTTTCCATTAAAGGAATATCAAGACGAGGAGAATAATTATACCCTTGCTCTGCGTCGTCCTCGCCTCTCTCTTCGTAGGTATCAATATAATGACTAAATAGCTCTAATTCTTCTTTTGCCTCGTCTTCATTTAGTTCATTACTTTGTAAATAATCATTAAATATATCAATATATTCTTTGATGTCGATAACTCGTTGCAAAAATTGAAGCATCAATATTTCATCAATACAAGATTGCTTATTATGTTGTTTTTTTTGAATACTCAATTTAATATTTGCATAAAATTCTTTTTCAAAAAACTCTGAATAAGTAACTGTACTACTGCGTCCTGCAATAATAAATAAATTATTATCTATATTTACACTTAGTTTTTCGTCAATATCTGTCATAAATGAATATAAATCGCTATCAGGGAATAATGAAGATATACTTTTTGGTAGAAATTGATTTGTTGTACCTCCCTTTTTTTGAAAAATATCATCTGTAAAGCTACAAACAGCATCTAATCTATGTTCTTCATTATGGTGTAAATTAATTACCTGCTCATTGGTATTTTCGGTATTGTAATAAAAAGAAATGTCTATATTTTTTAAACCAAAACCAAAGGTTTCTTGAAATACATGTGCAATACTGCTTAAAAATTTGCTATTAAACGCAATTTCGTCTAATTTTTTATTTTCTTTTTTGACACAAAACCGAGCGGCATCTTGCATCAATATATTTTGAAAAAAGTAAATCAGCTTCGCAATCGTGCTTTTGCCGCTCGCTTGCTCGCCGATAAGCAGCAAGAAGCGGTCAAACT
>JAYWGJ010000043.1:0-9906 GCA_043778315.1 Saprospiraceae bacterium
CAGTTTAGCGCAGACGGCAAATATTTGGCGTGGTTGCGCATGGAGCGCGCAGGTTACGAAAGTGACAAAAACCGCGTAGTTTGCGCGCCGTTCAACGGCTCGGGCAACCTCAATCCGAAAGAAGTGACCGCCAAAATAGACCTTACGGCTGCCAGTTTCACTTGGATTGCTGACGGCGCGAGCCTCGCTTTTATACTGGTCGACCACGGCACAAAACATATTTATACCGCCGACCGCGACGGTAAAACCGTGAGCAAACTTACCTACGGCTCGTATGATTACATGGCTTTGATGCCTATAATGGTAAACGGCAAGGAACATTTATTGACCGAAAAAGTGAGTATGTCGCACCCTGCCGACCTCTACCGCACGAGTTTGTATCAGAGCGAAAACGAAGCCGTGCTAACCGACGTAAACAGCGATTACCTCACCAAAATGAAATTTGGCAGGGTAGAGCCGCGCATTATAAAGGCGAGTGACGGAAAAGATATATTGACGTGGGTGATATATCCGCCCGATTTTGACCCAAAAAAGAAGTACCCGACGCTACTGTTTTGTCAGGGCGGACCGCAAAGTCCTGTGAGTCAATTTTGGTCGTACCGTTGGAATTTTCAACTGATGGCTGCCAACGGATACATCATCGTTGCGCCAAACCGACGCGGTTTGCAAGGCTTCGGGCAGGCGTGGAACGACGCGATACAAGGCGATTACGGCGGACAATGTATGCGCGATTACCTCAGCGCGATTGACGCTATGGGCAAAGAAACTTATGTGGACAAAAAAAGATTAGGCGCGGTCGGTGCGTCATTTGGCGGGTACTCGGTGTATTGGCTGGCGGGTAATCACAAAAAACGCTTTCATGCGTTTATCGCGCATTGCGGTATGTTCAATATGGAAAGTTGGTACGGCACAACCGAAGAAATGTTTTTTGCTAATCACGACCAAAAAGGCGCGTATTGGGACAATCCGAAGCCTTACAATGACGGTTCGCCGCACAAATTCGTCAAAAACTGGGACACGCCGATTTTGATTATACACAACGAGCGCGATTTTCGCGTACCGTTAGGCGAAGGAATGCAAGCGTTTACTGCTGCGCAAATCAAAGGCGTTCCATCGCGGTTTTTGTATTTCCCCGACGAAAACCACTGGGTCACGAAGCCGCAAAACGGTATTTTATGGCAAAGAATGTTTTTTGATTGGCTCAAAACGTATTTGAAATAATTTTATTTATGCTGTAGTTTACTTTCCCACAGAGTTTCACAGAGTTATTGCACAGAGTTCTAACAGAGTTTTTTTATCAGGAAACCATTTTGAGTTCACGGAGTAGTTTTATTAAAAAATCAAGATTTTTCAATAAAACTTGGCTAGCATTTTTTAGTACTGACATTTTTTATTTTTTTCAAAAAGTACATTTTTTTAATATGCTGCTCAGATTCAAGCTAATTTTTTTTAAAAATTAGCTTGAATACTCTGTAAACTCAAAATACACATTAAACTCTGTGAAAACTCCGTACAAACACTCTGTGGGACGCTGTGGGAGGATTGGATAAAGTGAATATTTCCTTACGAATTGCTTAGAATCAAAAAAAACGCTTTGGTCACTGCGACCAAAGCGTTTTTTTACTGGGAGAGCGGTAATTTATTCCGCTCAAAGCAATTTCTACCTTCTTGTAATATCAATATAAATAGGCAAATGGTCGGAGTAGCCGCCATAATAATGCAAACCGCCGTAAGTCCTATTGGGCAGCAAGCCGTAATCTTTATGCTTAAACATCACCCATTCCTCTTCAAATATTTGCGGATTACTAACTTTTAGTTGCCCTTTTTTATCATTTAGTAGGTTAGGCGTACAAATAACTTGGTCTAACATATTCCAAATTCCTTTATAAAAATACGAACCTTTATCTAATAAATGAAGGTCGGCAAGCATGTTAAATAAGTCGCCGTTGCCTATCGAGTTTTTGTCTTCGCGCGCGCGCAAGGCTTCTGCGATACTGATATCGGTCGGTTGGTCGTTAAAGTCGCCCATAATCATCATCTTTGCATTGGGACGCGCACGCTGCAAACTATCTACCGCACGACGGAGCGTTTTGGCAGCCGCGATGCGCCGTCCCTCCGAGTTTTTATCGCCGTTTCGGCGCGAGGGCCAGTGATTGACAAAAAAAGTAATCGTATCTTTTCCGCCCAAAATACCATCAACCTCGAGTATATCACGAGTGGTTTGTGGCGTACCTGCGCGCTTATCGACTGTTGGGATATTGACGCGTATTGTTCTGTCATTCAGCACTTTAAATGCGGAGCGTTGGTACGCAAACCCAACATCGATACCGCGCTCGTCGGGCGAATCATGGTGAACAATATCGTAATCGGCAGCGATAAGTGTAGGATTCGCGTTCATTAAATCCTGCAATACGCGGCGGTTTTCGAGTTCGCTGAACCCAATCACCGACGGCGCGATAGCCGTAATCACGTCCGACATATTTTTCACTTTGCGCTGATACCGCTCCTGCGTCCATTGCATTTTGCCTGTCGGCGTAAAATCGTCGTCCTTTGTACGCGGGTCGTCTTCGGTATCCATCATGTTTTCGAGATTGTAAAACGCCAACCGATAGTTTTGGGTTTTACTATCCGTGATGCTTTGCGCAGGCTTCGTATTGCCGCAACTGCTCCAACCAATCATACACGTCACCATACACGTCACAGTGCATACTGCGAAAATAAAACTCAGGGATTTAAAAAATGTCATGTTCTTTATAAATAATTTAATAATTTTGTCAATAATTTGAAATCGCAACGTTGTATTTTCAAATGCAAAAATACTAAAAAATTTAATATTTATTTTTTAATATGTTCTTTTAAGAAAAAATTACAACATCAATTTCACAACATAAACCTAATGGCTGATTAATGGCTGAACTACGCTACAACCCGCTCCTCGATACTTGGACGATGGTCGCTTCTAACCGACAAAACCGCCCGAACCTCAATAAAGATTATTGTCCGTTTTGCCCTGGTTCTGGGCGCGTCCCCGACGCATATACTATATATGTGTATGCGAACGATTTTCCTGCGTTGAGCCAAAATCCGCCGCCGCCCGACCCACTCCCCTACTCCGACCTCTACGCTGTACAGCCGTCTTATGGGCATTGCGAAGTAATTTTATTTTCATCAGACCATCATCAAAGCCTTTGGCAACTGCCAACCGCGCAAATAATTGAACTAATAGACACTTGGGCGGAACGCACTACCCTACTCGCTGCCGACGAAAAAATAAAATATATTTTTCCGTTCGAGAACCGTGGCGAAGCCGTCGGTGTGACGATGCATCACCCGCACGGACAGCTGTACGCTTATTCTTTTGTACCTTTAAAACTAAAAACCGAACTCCAAAACGCGAAAAAATATTACCAAAAACACGGTCGCAATTTATTTTCGGATATGATTGCGCAAGAGCGAAACGACGAACGCCGCATCATATTCGAGAACGATAATTTTATTGCATTTATTCCGTTTTTTACCGATTATCCGTTTGGTGTTTTCATTATAAACAAAAACAATACAAATTTTATACCAAAAACCAATGTCACAGAAAGAAAAGATTTGGCAAGTATAATAAAAGTCATTACGGGCGGTTTTGATACTTTATATAACAAACGATTTCCGTATATGATGTGCGTACATCAAGCACCCGTGAACGATGCCGAGTACGCCGATTGCGCCGATTATTACCGTTTACATATCGAGTTTTATCCGCCGTGGCGCGCCGAAGACACCATAAAATACTACGCCTCCTCCGAAATGGGCGCGTGGGCAGCCGCAAACACCCGAGCCGTAGAAGACTCGGCAGCCGAACTACGCGCCGCCGTAAATTTATTTATATCTAAAATCAATGCTTGATGTTCAAAAAAATTAATATGCTTCAAATTGTATTTGGTATTGTGTGGGGAGGTTGGTTTTTGGTGGAGCTTAGAAATTATCTAGATTATAGTGCTACTATTGCTATAAGTAAACCAATTCCTTATTCATTTGTCGAAAAAAAGGTTTCTACAGGTGGTCGTAGCGACACATATATATTGTACTATGAATATAATCATCAAAAAGGTGATGTTGATATTTTCCGTAAAGATTAAGAGTTGATTGACACGGGCAAGTATCCTGACCTTTATTATTCTGAAAAATCGGCAGTCATTTTTTCAAAATTGGAGTGCGAGCGAAGTAAAAGGGGTATGGTTGTAATTTCCATAATGTTTGTCATGTGCGTAGTGCTTTTAGGCTATATTAAAAAAGAAAAATAGACAGATGAAATTTTATCAAAATGAAATCAATTACCATTTTTTTGTAACAATAACAAGCGATAATACCGCCAATATGTTTCCTTTGCTGTCCAGAACGCAATAATTACGCCTAATTTACCATCTAAAAAACCTAATTTGAGTATGTAATTTCTGAAAAATTTGAACACCGTTTTGTATATTATTTTGAGGTAAGAACCGCGTTCACCTTTGTCATAGCGGGTTTGCGCTGCAATACTTGCGTATTTATCGAGTTGTTTTACGAGGGCTTCGTGCGTATGAAAACTATGGTGCAGCAAGTCGCCTTGCAGCCGAACTGTGGTCGGTCGCGCCGCACCGATAGGCTCGAGCGTTTCGTGTACCGCGCCGCGCCACTCGAGTTGCGTCCGATTAAAAATCCGTATTTTGCGGTCGGGATACCAGCCGCCGTGCCGCACCCACGCGCCGCAATAGCTCGTCAAGCGGCTACATTCAGCCGTTTTTGCAGTTGAATTTTTATTGTTAAGGTATGATTTTTTGTACTCTAAAATTGATTTTTTAAGTTCGGGCGATAGCTCTTCGTCTGCGTCAAGCGACAATATCATATCATAAGTTGCCAAACCGTTAGCGTAGTTTTTACTCGTCGAGTAGCCCTGCCACTCCGCTTGCACCAGGCGCGCATTAGCAAAAGCGGCACAAATCGGGAGCGTATCGTCGGTCGAGTACGAGTCCAAAACGATGATTTCGTCCGCTACGCCTGCGAGTGATTGCAGGCAACGCGCGATGTTTTGCGCTTCGTTGAGCGTAATGATAACAGCAGAAAGCATTTTTAGATTATAAATAGGAATTATATGTTAGTTGGCTAAATTTATTATATTAAAAATATTTTATTGTATAAATAACTGATAACCAAACTTATAAGGTTTTTAAAACCTCATAGGTTTCGAGCTTAACCAACAAGTATATAATCCCGTTATAAATTATACCTAAATTATAATTGGGTAAAACTACAAAATCCCTCGAAACTAATACGAGTTTCGAGGGAAAAAGTAAGCACTTTTGAGTACATCACTACTGCTATATAAGCGACTCCAGTTTTTCGCGGAGTGCTTGCGCCGACGCTACGCCAACGTGTTTATCTACCATTTCGCCGTTTTTGAAAAACAAAATCGTCGGAATACTGCGAATACCGAACATTGTCGGAATGTTCGCGTTTGTGTCCACGTCCATTTTACCAACTACCGCCCTGCCCTCAAACTCGTGCGAAAGTTCTTCAACCGCAGGAGCTATCATGCGACACGGACCGCACCATGCTGCCCAAAAATCCACCATTACCACTTTATCTTTTTGTAGTGCTTCGGTGTCGAAATTGCCATCTGTAAATTCGAATGCCATTCTTTTGTTGTTATAATATGAAAAATTTACTTTTTGCAAAGGTAAGTAGATAAACCCAATTATAGAAATTATTAGCTATAAACAATTTTAATGCGGTTATAGTTCAAGGTTTTGAAATAAAATATTTCATCTCAAACCACACTTTGTTCCACACTCCTTTTATTCGTCCACAAAAATAGTATTCCTATCAACATGCCTATTATTAGCGTAGCAAAAGATGGATAATAATTGATGTTAATACCTTGATTAGCAAGGTTTTGCGCCAATACATACTTTAAGGCAAATAATGCAACCAGAGCCGCCGCAAAGGTAGCAATAAAAATGATAAACAAGCGGCGTAAAATTACCGCGCTGATGCTCGCAGGCGTGTAGCCGATATTCAAAAGCAGCTTGATGTCGGGCGCGGCGCGACTCACTAATAACTGAAAATTAAGTATAAAAACTAAGGCGGAAAGCAGCGCAATCAATACGCCGATGCCGCCCAAAATACCCAAAACGAGTGTCACTAATCCACCGAGCGAGTCGCCAAACAGCTTTCCATTACTCACTTCGTAACCTTTATCTTCGATGTAATCTGTTAGCCGTTTGTCTGTTGCGGCGTTTACCGCAACGATGACGCGCGCTGCGCCATTGTCGGGTGCGTCGCCGTAAGTTTTGTTAGCATAATCCAAAAAAGATTGCGGTGCTAAAATGGAATTGATGCGGTCGCTAAAACCGACAACACGCCCTTTATACGTCTGAAATTTACCGCTACCGCTAAGGCTGAGGTCGAACGAAACACGCGAAATAGTGCTTGCCGTGAACTGCGGCAAGCCTTGTGCAGGCGCGAAACCAAAATTATATAGTGCCAAATAATCTTTTGACAAAACTATCGGTACTTCCGCGCCGCCTTCGTGCCAACGAAAATCCACTAACGGGACATCGAGCATTTCGTCGGGCAACGCCTCCAAAAATAAATCCGTTCTGAAACTTACGACCGAACTACTCGCCGACACTTTAAACCGATTTGTTGTAAAAGCGGCGGCGCGTTTTGCGAACGGTTGCGCGGCAATATCTTTGAGTTCGATAGCATCAAAACTGGCTTTCAAACCCAACGTATTCAGTAAATTCACTCGCTTATTGAGTACTAAATACGTCTCGTTATCCGCCGCATTTTTTTGTATTATACTATTAAAATCAATATATAACTGTATGGCAAACAACAAAATAACCAAGCCGATAAACCAACCTATCACGGCAGCTATCAGTTGTGCGCGCTGTCCGCGCTGCCATAAAATTTGATTTAAGTACATGTTCAAAATTAGTTGTAACTATCGGGAACGCCGAAAAATAGTTAAAACGTAGTGAAACGTAGCTTTTAAGCTATTTTTCAAGTGTAGATAATAGTTATAACTAATTTTGTTCAGATGTAAGAGCGGCAATTTTTATATTATTTATTGCATAATTTCATGCCCCATTTTGTCGCGTTTGGTCGCGAGATAATGCTCGTTATGCGGATTTGCGGCGATTTCTATCGCTACCGTTTCCACTATTTCCAAACCATAACCGACCAATCCGACTCGCTTCTGCGGATTATTTGACATCAATCGCATTTTAGTTACGCCCAATTCGTGCAAAATTTGCGCTCCTGTTCCATAATCTCTCCCGTCGGCAGCAAAACCCAACTGCAAATTGGCCTCCACGGTATCGAGTCCGTTTTCTTGTAATTGATATGCACGAAGTTTATTGAGCAAGCCGATACCGCGTCCTTCTTGTCGCATATACAACACCACGCCTTTGCCTTCGCGCTCCACTTGTCGGAGCGCAGCAGCGAGTTGATCGCCGCAATCGCAGCGCAACGAACCGAGTATATCGCCCGTTTCGCACGAAGAATGCACGCGCACCAAAACGGGTTCGTCAGCCGCCCATTCGCCTTTTACTAAGGCTACATGCACTTTCTGAGTCAAGTTTTCTATGAAAGTAATCAGTCTGAAATCGCCGTATTTTGTAGGCATTTTCACCTCTACGTCACGGGTAACAAGACTTTCGGTACGCATACGATACGCGACTAAGTCCTTGATACTGATGATTTTAAGGTCTAATTCTTTTGCCAATATCAACAACTCGGGCAACCGCGCCATCGAGCCGTCGGTATTCATTATCTCAATCAAAACGCCTGCGGGTTGCAGCCCTGCCATACGCGCCAAATCGACAGCCGCTTCGGTATGACCTGGACGGCGCAACACGCCACCGTTTTTAGCGCGAAGCGGAAAAATATGACCTGGACGTGCAAAATCGGCTGGTTTGGTGTCTGCTTGCACTAAGGCTTGAATCGTCGACGAGCGGTCGGTAGCCGAAATACCCGTCGTCACGCCGTTGCCGAGCAAATCGATAGAAACGGTAAACGCAGTTTCGTGCATCGCCGTATTGCTGCTCACCATTAGCGGCAGCTCGAGTTCGTCGCAACGCTCCTCGGGCAACGGCGTACAGAGCAAGCCGCGACCGTGGGTCGCCATAAAATTAACGATTTCTGGGGTTATCATTTCGGCAGCGCAGATAAAATCGCCTTCGTTTTCGCGGTCTTCATCGTCCACTACTATTAACACTTTACCCGCTTTGATGTCCGCGAGTGCCTCTTCAATCGTATTCAGAATTGTCATTTTATTGTATGTTTGTGACATTAATATTGTATTGTAACAATAAAAATAGCCATTTTGTTTAGTAATTTTTTTGTAAAATTACATCGCGCCGCTTACCGTAATTGTCTGCCCCGAAATGTACGACGACATATCGCTCGCCAAAAACAAACAAACATCAGCCACTTCTTCGGGTCTGCCAAAACGATTCATCGGTATATTTTTGAAATAGGCTTCGCGCACCTCGTCGGTGAGTGCCTCTGTCATTTCGGTAGCGATAAACCCAGGCGCAACGGCGTTACAACGGATATTCCGCGAACCAACCTCTTGCGCCACAGATTGCGTAAAGCCAATTACGCCTGCTTTTGAGGCGGCGTAGTTCGCTTGACCCGCGTTGCCCGTGATGCCCACAATCGACGTAATATTAATGATAGACCCCGAACGCTGTTTGAGCATCGGGCGCAAGCCGTGTTTCGTGACGTTAAATACGGATTTGAGGTTCGTATCTTGCACCGCGTCCCATTGCGCCTCGTTCATGCGCAACAGCAAATTGTCTTTCGTGATGCCTGCGTTGTTCACAATCACATCGATACGACCAAATTCTTTGATAATATCGTTCATCAACGCCTCCGCCGCAGTGAACGAAGCCGCGTCAGATTGCACCGCTCGCACGGTCGCGCCGTAGCCTTGCAGCTCTATAACTAACTGCTCGGCGCGCTCCACCGACGAGTGATAAGTGAATATCACCGTCGCGCCCGACTGCGCAAATTTGCGCGCGATAGCTTCGCCGATACCGCGTGACGCGCCCGTAACTAAGGCTACTTTGTCTTTTAATAACATACTTTTTGAGCTTTTTTGTCCCTTTTCGGGCAATAAAATAACTAAATTTATTATAAATAACGATAATTTACTTGATAATGACTTTCAACGCTTTCGGTATTGCGCGAAAGCGAAGCAGTCCTGTACTCGTCAGTTCGCCCTCGCCGTCGCGGTGCATCGGCGATTGTAGCGGCGCGACGACCGTAACGCTTTTCGCCAAATACGTCTCCACAAAGTTCGCTTTATGTATCGTATTCGTGAACATTCGCCAAAGGTTAGCGATGTAAACCATGCGCGGACGGTCGAGAAAAAGCGTTACATTTAATAAGCCGTCTTCGGCATCTGCCTGCGGTGCAATCGCTACATTATAGCCGTAATATTTGACATTCGAAACCTCAAAATTGTAGCATTTACGCTCGAGCCACACGTCCGACTCGTCGAGCTGAAAGCGGTAAGTTTTGCTTTGATAAGTGAACGCGGCGCGCATCGCTTGATACATATATTGCATAAAGCCACGAATTTTTTTGCCTCTGATTTGACACGCGACATACGCCGCGAAGCCCAAACCTGCGGTCGCCACAAAAAGCTGCGCGTTCACCATACCAATATCGGAATAGGTGAAATGCTGCTGATTGATGATGTGGAATGCTTCGGGCAGCCGACGACTGATTTCCCAATGCGTCGCAAATGCGTTGCCGCTTCCGAGCGGAAGTATCGCGAGTGCCGCCGACGAGCCGCGCAGTCCGTCCGACACCTCGTTCACCGAACCGTCGCCGCCAACCGCAACCACTACATCTACGCCAAGA
>JAYWGJ010000044.1:0-9888 GCA_043778315.1 Saprospiraceae bacterium
TGGACCGCTACGCGCCGTTGTCGCAAGGCGACTTGGGTCCGCTCGGCTCGGTCAAGCTCACGACGCAAAAATTCTACCGCATTAACGGCGGAACGACGCAGCTCAAAGGCGTAATTCCTGATATTATATTGCCCGATACTTACGCTTTGATAGACAAATACGGCGAAAAAGAAGAGTCTTATCCGTTGCAATGGGACGAAATTCCGTTTGCGCCACACAAAGACTGGGACGGTTTACGCGGTATTATTGCCAATATCAAAACCCTCAGCGCGGCGCGCATCGCAAAAGACAAACATTTTTTATTGATACAAGAAGGTGCAAAACGCTTGAAAACGCAGCGCGACAACACCAATTATTCTGTCAATTTGAAAAAGTATCAAAAACAACAAAAGGAATTTGAAGAGGCAGCTAAACCGCTTCGCGACTCTAATAACGAGCCGCTAAAAGGAATTACGGTGCTTACGCCAAAAGCAGATGAAGCGTTTATTAACGTCGATTCTTCGCGCATCACGCGCCATACCGAGTGGCAAAAACAAATCAAAAAAGATATTTATATTCACGAATCGTGCAATGTAATTAGCGATATTGTTAAAAATGTACGGAGTACGCCGATTGCCAAAAAGGATAATAAGTAGTTTATTCAGGTAACTGAAATTTGCTTGTTTTCAACCAAAAAAGGCATAATTTTAATGTTTATAAGTGAAAAAGAGCGTCTGCACTATGCAAATAGTGTGGACGTTTTTTTATGGTTTTTTATAATAAACAATGATTTTTTACGACCTTTGCGGCAACTTAAAAACAAAATAAAACCTATGAACGAATTGGTAACAGTACACGACCGACAGTTTCAAGCCTACATCGCCGCTGACCGCATTCAGGCGCGCATCCGCGAACTCGGGCATCAAATCACGCTTGACTACAAAGGCAAAACGCCGCTCTTTTTGGGCGTACTCAACGGCTCGTTTATGTTCGCCGCCGACCTCCTCAAAAGCATCGATACGCCTTGCGAAATCAGTTTTGTCAAGTTGCAATCTTACAAAGGAATGAGTACGACGGGCGAGGTGCAGCAACTCATCGGGCTAACGACCGACCTCACCGACCGCCACATCATCATCATCGAGGACATCATCGATACGGGCAAAACACTGTTTTCTTTTATGACCGACCTCAAAGCGAAGCACCGCTTGGCGAGCGTTCGGATAGCGAGTCTTTTGGTCAAACCCGAGGCGTTAGTCACCGATGTAAAAGCAGATTATTGCGGCTTCGAAATCCCTAATAAATTCGTAGTTGGCTACGGCTTAGACTACGACGGATACGGGCGCAACTATCCTGCTATCTATCAGTTGGCAAATTTTTAAGTGGGGGAATTGGTAAAATCAAAAAAATATTTATTCTTTCAATAATAATTGAAAATTGTTTACTTTATTTTTTGTTTTAAATTGTTGATAATCAATAAATTATGTTTTTATTAAAAAATAATTAGAGAAAAAAGTGTTAAAATGTTTTTATTTTGTTTAATGTTGTTTACCTTTGCATTACAATAGTTAAACAGTTAAACTTATTAAAAAATTAGATAGTTATGGTAGCCGTAGAATTTCAAAGCAAATTAATGCGATTGTCGACAATGTTACACTCATTCGCCTACAATCTTACCAAAAACGCCGAAGACGCTGAGGACTTGTTTCAGGAAACAGCCTACCGCGCACTCACTAATCAGGATAAGTTTAGAGAGGGCACTAACTTTAAGGCGTGGATATTTACTATCATGCGCAATATTTTCATCAACGATTATCGCAAGAAAAGCAAATCGAACGTTATTGTAGATGAAACCGACAATCTGTACTACATCAACTTGGGTGGTACGATACACAATCAAGCCGAAAGCGGTATGATGATGGAGGAACTCGAACACATGGTAGAGGTACTCGAGGACAGCATTCGTATTCCGTTTGTGATGCACTATCAGGGTTACAAATACCAAGAAATTGCCGACTATTTGGAGTTGCCGCTTGGTACTATCAAAAGTCGCATATTCTTTGCGCGCAAAGAATTGAAAGCTAATATCGCTACCAAATACGGTATGTCAGAATTGGTATTATAAGAGGTTCATAATAAGTGTTTTTGATTTAAAAAGTGAAAGGAGGGACTGTCTAACGCAAGTTAGATGGTCTTTTTTTATGATTTGATATAAAAATCGTATCTTTGTTAATACAAAAAATTATATCATCATAATATGAAAAATTATATCATAATCGCTTGCGCGAGCCTTTTTTTATTGGCGTGTGACGCAACAAAAAAAACAAATATACCTGAAATAACTACTATAAGTAGCACGCCTACTGCCGCAGATGACGGAAAAGTGAGTGTTGCGTTTACCGTGCAAACGCCCAAAACCGCTACTACGGCAGCTTGTTTTTTGAGTGGCAACACCGCCGAACTCGGCAATTGGCAGCCGAACGGCTTACCCTTACAAAAAATAAATGATACGCTTTGGGGCGCAACTGTCCGTTTGCCGAAAGGTGCGGCTATCGAATACAAAACGACTCGCGGGGCTTGGGAGACCGAAGCGACCGACAAAATTGGACGGCAACTCGGCAACAGCAAACTCCGTGCTACCGCAGATACAGCCGTGCAATATCGCGTGTATAATTGGAAAGACGGGCTGTATTTGCCGTCGGGACAAGTGACAGGAACGGTAGAAATGATGACGACGGTGCAGGGCGAAGGCTTAAAAAAACGGAAAGTTTTTGTTTGGCTGCCGCCTAATTACGATACCGAAACCGAGCGTTACGCGGTTGTGTATGCGCACGACGCACAAAATTTGTTCGACCCGCGCACCTCGACGGGCGGTCACGACTGGCAGTTGGACGAAACCGCCGACAGCCTGATTCGCAATAAAGTGATTGCGCCGATTATCATTGTAGCGATAGAAAATACGGCGGATAGGTCTGCGGAGTACAATTATGGCGATTTGGGCAACAAATACCAATCTTATTTGTTGAACACCTTAAAGCCGTATATCGATAAACATTATAGAACACTGCCCGACGCAGCGCACACGGCTACTTTCGGCTCGTCGATGGGCGGCTTGGTTTCGTTCGTTTTAGCGTTCGAGCGTCCTGATGTATTCGGTCACGCGGCGTGTTTTTCGCCCGCCTTCAAAATCGGGACGCTCTACGACGGCTTAGATTATGTAAAGACGGTGCAAGCTAGCACTAGTAAAAAAAATATCGATTTGTATATCGATAACGGTACGCTCGACCTCGAGGCGCGCCTACAACCTGGTATCGACGATATGATGGCGGAGCTAAAAAAACAAAACTATCCGTTCGTTTGGTTTTCGGATAAAGGCGCGACGCACAACGAGCAAGCGTGGGCGCGTCGCACTTACCGACCGCTCGTGCAGTTTTTTCCGTATCAGCCGCCTATCAATCGCAGCAACCGAACGGGCATTCCACAGCGATAATTTTAATTCAGCTTTTATAAAAAAATCAATTTCTTTGTCTATTTTTGTGCCATCATTATTATACAAAACAATTTAATTATCATGCAAAAAAAATCACTAATTTTAGTATTTACTGCCGTTATATTGAGCGCGACTGCTTGCCAAAAATCGGGCGTAGAAAGTATCGCGCGGGAGTTTTTGTTGGCGATGGACGCTAAGGATTTTGTGAAAGCAAAAGCAATGGGAACTGCTAATACGCAGCAGACAATTGAGCTACAACAAGGCTTTGCGGCGATGATACCCGACGACGGTAAGCACATCAGCCTCGATAAAATGTCTTGCAAAGAAACGGGCGACAAAGCAACTTGCGAATATTGCTGTAACAAACAAGGCAAGGAAGAGGTGCTGAACTTAGTCAAAAAAGACGGCAAATGGCTCGTCGATATGAAAAAAGATATGGTCGCGCCACCTAACGAGGGCGACATTACCTCCGATACGAGTTCTACCTCGAGCGCGCCGATAGATACGGCAAAGGGTAAAAAGTAAGATTATAACTTTTAGTTTTTTAGCGTATAAACACCAAAAATCGCGTTTTTAATCGCGTAAACGGTGTTTATACGCTTTTTTATTATTATTTTTATTGATTTTAATACAAAACTATGAAAGCATTAGTGACTGGCGCGACGGGTTTCGTGGGCGCGTATTTATTGTATTATTTGGCTGCCGATGCGTCGGGATACACCGAAATTCGTGCGCTACGGCGCAAAAACAGTCCGACCGAACTCGTCAAAAATCTCCTCGCGCACCCGCGGATTACTTGGGTAGAAGGCGATATTTTGGATACTTTTTCGCTCGAGGCGGCGATGGAAGGCGTGAGCGATGTGTTTCACTGCGCCGCTACTATTTCTTTTGATAGCCGCGACAGCGCGCAGATGTTTAAAGTGAACATAGAAGGAACGGCGAACGTAGTGAACACCGCATTGTATTGTGGCGTGCGTAAACTGCTGCATATCAGCTCGATAGCAGCGATTGGGCGGAGCAAAACAAGCAACGATTTTACTGAAAACAACAGTTGGCAAGCCGACCCGCTCAACTCCGATTATGCGATAAGCAAGTTTTATGGCGAGCAGGAGGTTTGGCGTGCCGCCGCCGAAGGCTTGAAAGTGGCGGTTGTCAATCCGTCTATTATCATCGGAAGCGGCTACTGGAACGGCGGCTCGCCCGCCCTGATTAGAACGATAGCAAAGGGATTGAAGTTCTATCCGTTAGGCGCGACGGGTTATGTAGATGTGCGCGACATAGCTAAAACGATGGTTGTGCTGATGCAAAGCGACGTTGATAACCAACGATTTATCATCAACGGCGTAAACTGGACGTATAAAAATTTCTTTAATACACTTGCTACCGCGCTCGGTGTGCCGCAACCTACTATTGCGGTCAATCCGTTTTTGCGCGAACTCGCATGGCGCGTAGAGTGGCTGCGGGCGCGCCTGACGGGAAAAAAAGTGTTGATAACGAAAGATACGGCGCGTACCTCTGCGTATAGCTTTACTTATAGTCCCGAAAAATTTAAAGCGGCATTTCCCGACTATCGTTTTTTTGATATACAAGATACGATTGCGGCGACCGCCGACGCTTATAAAAAGTCTATTCACCCTAATATTCAACTATTAGACATCATATAATACAATACTTAATAGAATGAAAATCAATATATCATACTTTATTTTAGGTGCTGCAATCTTTGCGGCATCGTGCCAAACAGAAAAACGCTACGACCTGCGCGACTATTATTTTCCCGTAGAGAAAATAGATACTAACGGCTTACGCTACGAGTACCAAAGTATGCGCGACGACTCGCTGCCGCCCTACATTTTATTGGTCACCAAAACCATAAGAGACAACAAAACCCTCTTACTCACTACGCGCGAGGAAGAGGGCAGCATAAGCCAAAAAATAGAAGAGGAAATAGTGACAAACGGAACAGTTTGCACCAAATACACGTTTTACCAGCCCGATAGCACGGGCAAAATGCAGGAGATAAAAGCGACTATCAACGCGCAAGCAACCACTTTTTTCCCGTTTGATGTGCGCGAAAAAGGAGGCGTTTATCCGTTCGAACTCACGTTTGCGAGTCCCGATAACGCCGCAGACAGCTATACCATCACCAAAAACCGTTTATTTATGGGTTTTAAGGATTATTATTGGTCTGGCGACAACAAAACGCACCGTTGCGCCGAGTTTTTGACCAAAACGCGCATCTTACTGAACAGCAGTACCGAAGGCAGTATCGCACCCGAAACCCTTAGCAACGAGTATTATGCTAAGGGTTTCGGGCTGATATATGTGCAAACGAGCGCAGGTAAAGATAAAATAACTGAGTTTGGCTTGAAGGCGCGCCGCAAAAATTAATTCAATTGGTTAAGTGTTTTGTAGCGCAGCGCGCTCTTGCGCTAGTCTATCTGATAGTAATTTAAAACCAATGACCAAACCTACTGCGAGGATTGTTCCAAAAAGTAAACCCGTGATAATCGTGGTAAGTCGCGATGGACGCTGCGGCGCAACGAGCGGCATACGCACAAAGTCCAAAACCTGTAGCATAGAGCCTTCGGTAGCGTTAGTCATAGAGTTGAGTTTTGCCATCTCGTAATTGCTAACATACTGAGCCTTAATAGTTTGCATCATGATTATATCGCTCTCCAACTGTTTGGCAGGTACTCTATCCGACTCAAAAATAACCGCTTGATGCTGGTCGTTATACTTAGCGATGCTGCTTTGCGCGCCCGCGAGGGCGGCACTTATCGAGTCTCGTTTTTGGCGCAGACTGACCAAAACATTATCGTTTTTGGTTTCTGCTTTTAGTTTAGAATAATATCTATCCAACTCTTCATAGCAATTATTCAATACCTCACAGATTATGGTAGGCGTGTTTGAAGTCCATTTTATCTCGAGTAATCCCTCGTCGGTTGCCTTTACTATAAGTCCTTTAGTTTTGGAGAGTAGTTGCTTGTGTATCTCAAAAATAGCGCGCCGCTCCGCATAGCTAAGCGAATCTAACTCATGATGCTCGAAATAAGTAAAACTGCGGAGCAAAGGGTCTTTGGCCGATTGGAACGACTTGCGAAGCGATGAGTCTATCATCGCATTCGCTAATATACCTTTATGGGTAGGAATACTCGTATTTGCCAATATTGCCTTATCCAATACTATTTGGGTTTTGAGTATCGCACCAAGTTTGCCTATCTCTTCGCTACCCGCGCCTGTAGCTCCGCCAAATAGCCCCATAGCACTTCCATTAAGTAAAGTACTAAGCGAAGAACTTGACTTTTTCTCATTGAGTGATATGGTTAGTAACCCCGTATAGGTTTTTTCAAATTGTATAATATTACTGTAATAATATCCACTAGTAATACCTATAATTACAGGTAATACTATCCACCATTTACGTAGTAAATACCGTAGATGAAATTTTATTAGGTCTATTACTCCCAATAGACTAAAGTTCTGCTTACCTTCCTCGCCATCAACAGATGTGGCTGTTTGTTGTGTATTACTCATTATTATTTTAAGGTTGATAGTTTGGATAAAGTAAAGATAGTGGTGATAAGCGAGGTACTAATGGTACTTATTTTTATGAACATCTCAAACCAGTCTTTCTTTTCGCCAGTAGCCGCAACAGGTGCTTGTTCGGTTGGTTTGGCAGTATCGCCCCCACCTCGTTTGCGTGCTGCTTTCGTACCTACATACATCACACAGCCTGGCTCCACTTTCGGAAATTTAGTAATAAGACCCAAAAAGTGCTTGGTTTTGCGCACCGCACCATTTTGGTATTTTATTTTGGTCAAAAAATACCTACCTTTTACCTTTCTATCTACGCCGCCGCCATACTCATCTATGTAGTATCGCGGATTTTTGCCAGGCTGAAACGCCATACTTAGTCGTCCGCTATTTATTGCCGCAATCTCTTCCTTTACCAACATATAATCTAATGCACCTTCTATAGATACCATATTATCTTTGGTACGTGGAATGCTCACTACGTCGCCGTCTTTTAATAAATAATTGAAAGGGGATTTTGTATCTTTGAGTGCTTTATCCAAATCTAAAATAATAGTACCCAAACTCGGGTCGTCTCGGGTTATAATAGCACCCCGAGTATAGGCGTAATTGGTAATCCCACCCGCTCGTTCTATCAGAGTTGATATTCTATCATCTCGGGTAGTCAGCGTATAAGTGCCTGGATACAATATTTCTCCCGATAAGGTTATTGTTTTGATATATTCGATATTAGGTACATAGCGCACATACACTTTATCATAAGGCTGCATCAAAAAAGAAGCTATACTATCGTTTTGTTTGGCAAATAGGGTAGAGTCTTGTAGCGTAAACCGCGATACCGTCACTGCACTTGGTCGCTCAGGGTGTGTTTTGTCTATTTTCACCCTTGATACTTCTACCCGCGTATTGTCCGCTTCAAACTTTAAGCCGCCTGCGTTGAACAAAACATCGCGCAGGGTCAGATTAGTGGTAAGCGGTACGGTTAGAGGTTTGCGCACGGCACCATCTATCGATACTTCGTATTCGCTGCGGAAACTACTCAATGAAAATACCATAATTTGATCTTTGCTATTTAACAGCATATTATTAGACGAGTTGCGGTTTTTCATTATCTCGTCGGCATCTACTCTGTAATATAAAGAGGAGTAATCTTTGGTATTGATGCGGCGCAAATAAATATTATTTTTGAATGCGTCGGGCGTGAGCATCGCTTTATCGATAAAATCAGATATGCGGGTTTTGCCTTCTTCTATCGCGTAGCTGCCAGGCAGCTTTACCGCGCCGCTTATCTCTGCATAATTAGTATAAAAATCGGCTTCATCCAAGTTGTTCATATCTATTCTATCGCCATCTTTGAGCGGAAAATCCTCGCCTTTCGCTACCAAGTCATTTAGGTTAATATCAATCAGAATTTTCTTTTGGTTTTCGTAACGATATACTTGTACTAAGTTTTTGTAGGCATTGTATTTGGGTCCGCCTGACCATTTCATTAGCGCGGTTAGGTTTTCAGTAGGCAATAATTCGTAGGTAGCGGGTCGGTTGAACGCTCCTGTAAGTGCTACAGTACGCCCCAAGGGCGGCACATATATATAATCGTTATTTTGTAATTGAAAATCTTGATTGGTTTTTGGACTAAACAAAAACTCGTACAAATCCAATATTCTATCAGGTTTACCTGCCGTGGATATTTTAATTTGACGTACCGAACCGTTGTTGTTCGGTCCATCGGCGGCAACTAACGCATTTGGCGCAGTATTGATAGAAGAGATAGTGTAGCTACCTGGATTGATTACCTCGCCTACTATATTCACAAATATAGTACGCGAATGATTGATCTGCATATCAATCTGTGTTTTATCCGAAAAAGCAAAGCTCCGTCCAAACTGACTCACTATTTTCTCTTTCACGTTGCCCCATTTCATTCCCTTGACGTAGATACGCGGAAATATGGAACTATTAAACTTCAAATAACCGTCTTGTACTACCTGTACTATGCCACTGAACTCGGCACGACCCCATACATTCACGCTTATCTCATCACCTACATCTAATACATAATCATCAGTAGCTTTGATGCCGTCGGTAGCTCTAAACATGGTCAATTGTTTATCTCTAAACAACTGATGCCCGAATACCCTACCTCCACCAACTTTCTTTTCATCACTGGTTTTATCCACCGATTCCGAAATAGCCTCCTCGAGTGTACCGCCTTTACTGATAATCTTTCGGGTGTTTTTGTCGAGGTCTTTAGCAAGTTGCTTTTTAGCCTTTTCCACATCTTCTTCGCGCTCGCGCTTAATATCTTTGGCATCTCTTAATGCCCTCAGATTTTTGGCATCTGCTTTTTCCTCACTTGTAAGCTCTTGCCCCTCGTCTTTACCCGTAGGCTTATTAGTTTTGTCTTCCTGTACAGTTCCGGGCAGCTTCTGACTTTCCATAGTACTTGGTTTAGTATTATTTTTCTGTTCTTCATTTTTTTTCATTAATGCTTTCAACTCTCCGGGAGGCAGAACAATGCCTTTGAGAGCAAGGTCTGCTTTCATTTGTTCTTCCGATATCTGCGCAAAAGCGGTATTGCACAATAAAAACATTGCGCTGATAATAAATAATATTTTTTTCATTGAAATAATAATTATGATAAATGAAATTTACGGGTTAAGAACTTTTATTGTACCAACAAAAAATTATAATATTTCGTTAGTACTAACTAATTATAGCTTATTTGACCGCTTGTTTGAAGTATTCGTAAGTGCGCTTAAAGCCTTCGGCTCTATCAAACTTCGGTTTCCAACCTAATAGCGTTCTCGCTTTTGTGATGTCGGGTTGTCGCTGCTTCGGGTCGTCGGGCGGAAGCGGACGGTAATCAATATGCGCGGCGGGGTTGC
>JAYWGJ010000045.1:0-3392 GCA_043778315.1 Saprospiraceae bacterium
GATACCGAATTTGATGCCTACAAAGCGGCAATTAATATGCCTTCGGCGACTATCGCCGACCTCAATATCGCTTGGGCGGAAGGCGGCACAGGCTGCGACCTCACTTCGTATGCGAGCAGCGCGACCGCTAACGGCACTATCGATAAAGCAACCGTCAGCGAAGCGGATTATGGACAAGCATCTTCAAACGGACTGAACGGTTTTGATTTGCAGTTTTCGCTCAATCACTTCACGATGTTCGCGCCTACGGTAATTTCGGCTGGCGGACTGCCCGTCAAAATGTTGTACTTCTCGGGTAGAACCGTCAATAAAACGAACGTACTCACTTGGGCAACCGCAACCGAGCAGAACAACGCAGGCTTCGAGGTAGAGCGCAGCACCGACGGCACGTCGTTTAGCAAAATCGGATTGGTGCGCGGCGCAGGTAACAGCACGTCGCAAAAAGAGTATTCGTTTACGGATAGTAGAACCACAAAATGTTGTGGTTCAATCGCAAATGGTTCCACCGCAAGCAGTTCCACCTACTACCGCCTAAAACAAATCGATTTGGATAATCAGTTTGAGTATTCTAATACGATTAGTTTGGGTGCGCGTACCGCGACGACGCTCGCTATCTTCCCTAACCCGAGTACAGGCATATTCACCCTCGACGGGCAGGGCTGGAGCGGACAAACCGCAGTAACGGTAACGAACAGTTTGGGACAAAATTACCAAATCGCAATCACCAATAATCAAATCGACCTCACCAACCTCGCCTCGGGCGTATACTTCTTGCAGGTACTCAACGACGGCGAACCGCAGGTGATTAAATTGGTCAAATTGTAAAAGCTATGTTTTAAAATAAACGACATTATCGGGAACGAAGAAAAATAGTTAAAACGTAGCTTTTGCGTAGCTTTTAAACTATTTTTTGAGTGTAGATAAAGAATGTCGGTTATTTTATTTCAGCTACCTATGTTTTAAAATCGGAGAAATTATTACCCCTACTACTTTCAAAGGCGCGTCTATCGGCAACGGTAGGCGCGCTATTTTTTGTGTTGGGAGCGCGGTAATTTATTCCGCTCAAAAATACACCTTCCACTTTTGAGTTTGCGGTTAAAAAAACAGCTTCTAATGTAAAATGGAGACTTAAAAAAATTGGTTCTTGAAAGTTTTTGTGGATTTTATCGGTGTGCGGGTTTTAACCCGCACAAAATAGGGAAGGTGCGGGTTCAAACCCGCACACCGTTGCGCTTCGCCCCCAAAAATTCTCAAAGAACCAAAAAATTTGCCTATATTTGCAACTTACTTCACCAATTTTTGCTATAATTATACCTACACAAATCCATGCGCATTTACTTAGATAACGCCGCTACTACCGCTATCAGCCCGACCGTCGTGTCGGCGATGCTGCCGTTTCTGACGCAACACTACGGCAACCCGTCCTCGATACACGCTGACGGGCGCGCCGCCCGTGCCGCTATCGAGCAGGCGCGCAAGACCGTTGCGCGACACCTCAACGCCTCCGTGAGCGAGATATTTTTTACCTCCTGCGGTACAGAAAGCAATAATATGGCGTTGAAATGCGCCGTGCGCGACCTCGCCGTGCAGCGCATCATCAGCACACGAGCCGAGCATCATTGCGTACTGCACTCTACCGAAACGTTGTACCGCGAAGGCGTAGAGGTCGTGTATTTAGCCTTAGACGAACAAGGACATTTTGCTATTGCTGACCTTAAATACGCACTGCAAAACAGCGATAAAAAAACTTTGGTCAGCCTGATGTACGGCAATAACGAAATCGGTACGCGACACCCGATAGCCGCCGTCGGCGCGCTTTGCGCTGCGCATAATGCGTATTTTCATACCGATACGGTGCAAGCCGTAGGGCATGAACTGCTCGATGCGCAAGCCTTAGGCGTACATTTTTTGAGCGGTTCGGCGCATAAGTTTAATGGACCGAAAGGCATTGGTTTTTTGTATATCAACGCCGATACGGTGCTGTCGCCATTCATCGACGGTGGCGCGCAAGAGCGCAATATGCGCGGTGGAACAGAAAACGTGGCGGGCATAGTTGGCTTGGCGCAAGCCTTAGAAGAGGCTTATACCGACCTAACTACCAAACAGTTATATATTAAAAATATAAAAAATTATACCCTACAACTACTACGCGATAACTTCGCGGATATAGAGTTTAACGGCGACCTCGACAACAGCTTGCACCATATATTGAGCGTGTCGTTTGCGCCGTCGATGCGCGCCGATATGTTGGTATTCAACCTCGACGTAGCGGGCATCAGCGCGTCGGGCGGTTCGGCGTGTAGCAGTGGCGTAGAAAACGCCTCGCACGTTATGGCGGCTACGCGCCCCGATAGCGACCGCCGCACGCTGCGCCTTTCGTTTTCGCAACACACCACAATCGACGAAATAGATGTTACGGTAAGTAAGTTGAAGCAGATTTTGGGCGTGGTGGCAACATAAATATTTTTCATTAAAACAATTTTAATTCCATTTTTTTGATGCTCGAGGCAGCGTTTCGCGGTTTCGGAACGTTATTATGATGTCAATTAGCTAAAACACATACTTCATTTATCATCAAAATTAAAAATCAATGAAAAATTTTTGTTTTAAAATCATCATTTGTCTGCTCCTTATAAGCAGCCTAAGCGGTTCGCTATTCGCGCAAACAGACAGCACTGCCGCACTCAAAACCATCAAGCGGCGCGTCGTGGAGTTCGTTTTTGGCGAACACCCGAAGGAGATTACGCGAGGCATTCAGCATACCGCAATGTGGCAAGCAAGTAGTGGAGTGGGTGCAAGCTACGACCTACGCACGCGCACCGCGAACCGATATTTTGACTGGGCGGCGCAGGTCGGCGTTGGGTATGATAAGTACAGATATTTCAGTGAGTATCGGTCAGGGCTTGATTACAGACCCGTTACCGTAACAGAAGGCATTATTGGTGTTTCTGCGCTTTGGGGCAAGCGGGCGTTTAGCCTCGAGCTTGGAGAGCAATTATCGATAGAATATAGATTGCGCGAGAAAGTAGATTTTATCGATTACAAAACGCAGCAGGAAACATTTGCGCAAAGCCGCACGACCAATGTGTATATTGGTCTGCCCTTTGGCTTCCGTTTTCAACCTGTCACGGGCGGTTTATTCGTCACATTAACGCCTATACCGCGAGTGAATATAATATCCTCGAATAGCGAAGCGGGTAATTTCAGATGGAGCGGTCGGTTAGGTTTGGGCTATACTTTTCGCACGAAAGCACGCGGTAATTCTTAGCTTTACTATCGTTAGGAACGCGTCCAAAATAAGGTACTGTATTCTCACTTGTCTTTTGAGCCAAAACTGCGTTAGATTTATCGTTACGATGCTAGGCATCGCGCCTCAAATCTGCCTTGTTTTG
>JAYWGJ010000046.1:0-9837 GCA_043778315.1 Saprospiraceae bacterium
CAATGGCGTGATAGTGAGTCAAACGACCGACCATTCTGCCAAATATCCTTACGAAGAGTTTAGTATTCAGCCGCGTCGCAGCATTCAACGCTTGATAGAAGGTAGCGATAAGCCCGCTATTATGGATATAGAATGGTGGACAGACGTGCGCGACGGCGATAGGATTGTGATAGGAACGTATGCGATTGTGCGCCCCATAGAGCAGGGCTTTATGGACGCGGCGTGGGCAAAGGGTACGCCTGCCGACCTCCGCGATGCTTTGAAAATGTCGTGTGACGCACACGCCCGCGATAACTACGCTGCCCTTACTTTATATGTAGGCGAATCCGTAGCATCGAGTGAAGTATTGAGCGCGCCGCTTGCGGCAGAGGGGTTGCCGTTAGTAACGCTCCGCAATTTGGATACCGAGCCAGCCGCTATTCCATTGGCTGTACCCGAAGTAGATGAAACGCAGCCACCCGCGGCTGTACCCGAGCAAGATAATGCAGAAATAGCAGAAACGACCGACGATATAGCAACCGCAGAAACCACCGAAGAACAAGAGGTAGAAGCAACACCAGAAGTGGCGGCTGCTGTACCCGAAATTCCAGCACCGATAGTGCCAATAGAAGTAGTGCCAATAGAAGTAGTACCAATAGAAGTAGTACCAATAGAAACGCCCGTAAGTACTACGCCACCGACCAAACCGCTTATCGGCAACTACGTTTATGAAGACGAAGAGGACAAAGCGGGTTCGGGTTTTATTTGGAATCCTATCCAAAAACCGACCGAAGTAGTGACCGAAACGGTTGATACCGTAACGGACACGACGGATAATGTGGTAGATAGCGGACAAGAGGTCGTTACCGATGCCAAAGATGCAGTTACGGGTGCGGTGATAGGTACTATCGGCGTAGGCGCGGCGGTAGCAGCAGGTACGACCGATTTAGGCGAAGACGCAGTAAAATCGATAAAAGACAGATTTACAGCCGCTACCGAAACGCCCAAAACGGCGCGTGTGGAAGTAGATAAAGATACTGATAAAATAAAAACCGCTATTGCACCCGAAGGCAAAGACTTGGGCTACTGGGGCATTCGTATCGCTGCTTTGGTCATAGGTATTGCGTTTATAGCATGGGTAGCATCTTTGTTTTTTGGTGGTAAAGCGTCGGGCGATAAGGCTACGGCAGATTTTATGACTAATATGCGTCAAGACCTTTATACGCAGCCGACGGCGCAAGACAGTCTCAATATTTTGAACGATTATATTACCAAAGCAAACCAGCCAGAGTGGGCAGGTAAAATACCAAAAGACTCTATTGCGCATCTGCAAGCGTTCGCCGCAGGACTTTCATCGCGTGTAAACGCTACCTCAGACGAAGGCGTAGCCGCTACTGCCAAACCAGTCGACGCGGACGAGCCAGCAGACGCTGCGGCAAAACAAACGGCAACCGATATGGGTGTGAAAACAGCCGTACCAAAAACAGCAGCCGCTTCCAAAGTAGTAAATACAGATGAAGATGGCAAACCCGTACCAAGCATCGCAGCGCGACCAAAAGCTACTAAAAATACTAGTCCGTTTGCTAAATATACGACTAAATGGGCAGCAAAAGAGGGTTTTTGTGTGGTCGCACAAGGCGATAAATGGGGTTGGCTTCACGCCGACGGCAAGCCGTTTGTGGGTGTGGTTTACGAGGCAGCACAGAGCTTTAGCGGCGGCTACGCTCCTGCCAAAAAAGGCGGCAAATGGGGTTTTGTAGATGCGGACGGCAAAGTAGCTGTTCCGTTTCAGTACGCTTCGGTGCAAGGCTTCGGCTCAAAATGCGCGGGCAAAGCGGTAGTCAGCGATGGCAAAGCGAATTTCTTTATTGATAATAAAGGCACGAAAGTAGCGGCTTGCGAGTAAAATTGAGAATAATATTAGCAAAACCAAAAAACATAATATCCCTTGCGAGCAAACGTTCGTGAGGGATTTTTTGTTGTCGGATATGAAGAAAAATAAGGCGGAATGCTGGTTTAGCTAGCCTTACTCGGCAAGTCTGCAACTTATTCTCAACGCTTTGCCACCATAAGATAGTGATTTTTTTGGGCTACTTGACAAAATGTCAGGTAGCCCAAAAAAATAAGTTAAAGTCAAAAATTAGTTGGCTTTGACCAATTGAATAATCCGCAAGCGATGCAGCACCAACATAACGGTATAGGTTGGGTCCCACTCAAACCATTTTTTGGCGAAATTGGCAGCCGTAGGGAATTTGTGGTGGTTGTTTTGGTACAATTCGCCTAGCAAAAATAAGCCGATAGGCTCTGAGTTGTGCGAGTGGTCGCCGTTTTCGTAGTTTTGGTAGCCGTATTTATGTCCGCACCAATTGACGATTGCGCCCTGAACAGGTCCCATCAAAAAGTGGATTGGCAGCAACGCAAACCATAAAAACGACAAGTCGAAATAGTAAATCATAGCGGCGTAAATCGCTATGTACGCAGCTACCCACGAGAGGCGCGTGATGCTGTGGTCGGCGAAGCGTTCAAAACTCGTCCAAATAGGCAGGTCGTGACAGTACTCCGACGCGGCGGTGAGTTTACCTTTTACGAAATCGTTGTAAATGTCGCGGGTGTGCAGCATCATACCGACCACATCTTTGAAAAAATGCGGCGAATGCGGGTCGTGCGCCGTATCGCTATGAACGTGGTGCAAGCGGTGCATGACGGCGTAAGCGCGTGGCACTAAGTACGAAGAGCCTTGTGTAAGCCAAGTCAAAATGTGTAGCATTTTTTCGCGAAACTGTCCAGTAGTGAACATTTTATGCGACGCGTAGCGGTGCAGAAAAAACGTATGGAAGAACAGCGATGCCCACCAATGCGCAAAAAATAAAATGATTAAATATAACATAAAGGGGTAAATTATATGGTAAAAAGATAATTGTAAGCAACTGTAATAATTCAGAACAAAAATAGTTATTCTATATTAATTATTCTAAATAAATACTATTTATTTACTGACGCGCAATAATTTTTTTATACAAAAATCACCTGTCGAGTCGCTTATTTTTACACAATAAAAACCAACGGGCAAATCGTTTAGAACAGATATTATAGTACTCGAGTCAATATTTTTTTGTAGTATAATATTACCAAAAAAGTCTATAATTTGAATATTTTTAGCTGTATTTTCATCGTAATTATTGATTATATCAATGTGAATTTGGTCGGTAAACGGATTCGGAGAAACGGATATATTATTTTCTAAGTTATTGCTATTCTGCGTATTAACTGTGTTTTGGTGGATAACACCAACCGCATCGAGGTCAAATCCGCCGCTTGCGAACGGCGTAGGAAACGGGTCGTTGATGGCATGATTATTAGCATCAAAAGTGGCGTAAGGCACGTTGATTGCTCCTGTTACATCTATTATTTTGATATGTGTAATATTATCTATATCCAAATTTGGCGTGCCTGCGAGTTCTTGCAAATCAAAGGGCGTGCCGTAATTAGCGCGGTATTTACCTGCCAAATTATTGATTTGTGTAGGATTGATGAGCGTGTCGAAAGCGGCGATTTGTGTATCGGTCTGTGTATTTGAGGTAGCAGGGAAGCGGATAAAATGAATGCCATCGCTGCTCACTTCTACGAACGCGAGTTCGAGAAAACGATTGCTAAAACCGTTCTCGAAAACTGCAAAATCGAAGCCGTTGCCGTTTTTTATCGGTTGCGCAAAGCGTAAAATCGCGATGCCGCCGTCGCCCAAACTCACTACACCGTTTGTGCCTGCCGCGCCCGTCGCCATGCTGCTGTCGCCGACCGAAGCGTAGCCGAGCGTAGCGTCGGCGGCGTTGCGCAAGCCGCGTTGCACCGTGCAGTCTGTCGCCCATGCCACGAACAAATTGCTGTCTTTATATATTGCCGTGCTGCCCGCCGTGCCAGCCGCGTCGCAAAATTGCGCGGAAGCGAACAATGAAAATTGGCACAAAAAAGCAAGCGTACCGATATATTTTAAAATCATATATTTATTTTGGAAACGTTCCATACGCGCAATGTCGGCAACCGCTTTTGCAGCAACTGCCGCGCTGAATATGGTAGAGTTCGGTGAATACCAAGTAGCCATTTTCTATGTAATAATGTACGTTTTCGACGGTTGTATTTGGTGTTAAAGTTGCTGCTTTTGCGACTAAGTCGTCGAGTTCGGTAAGGCAATTGCGGCAAACGCAATCGTAATTGGTTTGTTGCAAAAATAAATGGGTAGCCGCTTGTACGCTGACCGTCGCGCAGTCGCAACGGCTAATATCCGCCGCGTCGCAGGCAAAATCGGCGCGACAGCGCGGACATTTTTTGGTTGTTATCATAATAGTATTTCAACTATAAATTACGCTTTGAACATCCAGCGACCGATTTCGGCGAAGCTCGCTTTTTTGCCATACATCAATATTCCGACGCGGTAAATGCGCCCTGAAAGCCATATCGCGCCGACGACCGTCGCCGCCAAAATGGAGACCGACAGCGCGATTTCCCACCACGCAGGGTGAAACGGCAGGCGCGCAGGCATGACGATTGGCGAAAACAAGGGTATCATCGACGACCACGTCGCCAAGCTCGAGTTCGGATTTTGTATCACCGCAAACATGATGTAGATAGATAGCACAACGGGTATGGTAATAGGTAACGTAAGTGCTTGACTATCAGATACATCGTCGCCAGCAGCCGAACCAACCGCCGCGAACATTGCCGCATACAAAAAGTAGCCGCCCAAGAAATAAAATAAAAATAAAGGGAGTATTAACGCCCAGTTTTGCGAAGCGACATTTTCCAAAAAGACATTCATTTTGGCTAATATTTCTGCCTGATTTACGCCGCTGCTACTCGCTTGTGCGGCTGCGACGGCTTGATTTGCCGTGCCTACGTTGCCCATTGTTAAGCCAAAAACGAGGGTCGCGATGGTCTGAAAAGTGGGAATAAGTACGAGCCAAATGCCGAGTTGCGTTAAGCCAACTAAGCCTACGCCGATGATTTTGCCGAGCATGAGTTGGAACGGCGTGACCGACGAAATAATGACTTCCACTATCCGACTGGTTTTCTCTTCTACGACGCTTTTCATAACCATCGTTCCGTATATTATCAAAATAATATAGATAATAAAACCCATTGCGCCACCTATAATATAGGCGACGGCTTGTTTGGCAGATTTATCTTCGGTGCTTTCGGCGGTGCGCTGCTCTATATTGATGTCTGTTTTGAAGCCTTTGAGTATGTTTCGGTCGTAGCCCGAAGCGATTATTTTGCGGTCGGTGAGTTGTTTTGATATTTCGTTTTCTAAGTATTCTTGCGTCGACAATCCGAGTGCTTTATCCGAAAAATAAATAAATCCTTTGTTGCGCTGTATCGCGGTGTCGATAGGCGGAAGGTAGAGCAAGCCGTCGAAGCCGAGTTGCGGGTGCTGCGCAACGAGCGAGTCGAGCGTTGTGCGGCTGTTATCGAACGAAATTGCTAATCCGCGAGATTCGGGTTCGGGGAGGCTTTGCGCCAATATTTTGCCGTCATCGCGTATCAAAATCCGCAAATTATCGCTTTTATAACTAAATATTAAGGTGACAACGACCACCGAAAACGCCAATCCGAACGGCGTGAGCAGCGTCGTTAGCAAAAACGAACGGGTATATACGCGTATCCAATACTCGCGTTTGATGATTAAAAAAAGTTTACGCATGGTTGTTTTTTTATAAAAATAAAGGTTTTGGTTAGTAAATGTATGAAAAATTGGTGCAAAATACGAGGCAGAGTAGTACATTTTTCTACCCTAAATTAATCTCTTCGACCGCCGCCGCGCGCCGTGCAGGTAGCCACGAAGCGACCAAACCTATCACCGCAACCGTACACGCGACCAGCACAAAATCGCTAAATCGCATACTTATCGGGTAGCTGTCGACCACCATATTGCCCTCCAATTTGATGATGCCAAACTGCCATTGCGCCAAGATAAACACAATCGCAATCGCAAAACCCAACACCATACCCGCGCCAGCCAATAGCAGCCCTTCCACCAAAAAAATCTGCTGAATGAGGCGGCGCGTTGCGCCCATCGCTTTGAGTACCGCTATGTCTGACCGCTTATCGATGACCAACATCCACAGCGCGCCCACCATATTAAACGCTACTAATAACAGCGTGAACGCGGCTATCGCGAAGCCAAACCAGCGTTCCATATTCATTATTTTATAAAACGACTCGTCTTGTTCGTAGCGATTTTTGATGGTATAATCGCTGCCCATAATCGCGGTTACTTCGCGCTGAATGCGGCTCAGGTCGGCGTTCGGCGCAAGTCCAATCTCTACGCTGCTCACTTCGCCGCCGCTATAACTGAGCAGTTCGCGGGTGTATTCCAAGTTCGTCAATATGTATTGTCCATCAAAATCGGCTTGAATACTAAACACGCCCACAGGCACGACGTTGAGCATTTTGAACGGTGCGGAAGTGAGGCTCATCGCCGCCTCCGCGTTGCGTTTTGGCATATAGACTTTTAGGGTATTAAACGGGTCGTCGACGTTGATGCCGAGCTTATATTCCATGCCCATACCGACTACGGCTTGCGCTTGCGTGCCTTTATTGAGTTGGTAAGTACCGCGTTTGATGGCGGGTCTGATGCCGTTGCACCGCTCAAAAGCGGTATCTACGCCTTTAATAATACCAAAATCTTGCCGCTTTTCGTACTCGAAAAACGCGACTTCTTCTAGGCATTGCGCGACAGCGACTACGCCAGTTATTTTTTTCAAGGCGGCGAATTGCGCGGCTTCGGGTACGAACACCTTTCCCTTGCGGACTACCACTTTTAGGTCGGGGTTGAAGGCATTATAAAGGCTCGTGATGAGGTCTTCGAAGCCGTTGAAGACCGACAAAACGATGATGAGCGCGGCAGAGCCGAGGGTCATACCGAGTACAGCAATACCCGAAATAACGTTGATGGCGTTCGTGGATTTGCGGCTAAAAAGGTAGCGACGAGCGAAAAGGAGCGGCAGCAAAGGGTTTTATATTATAATAATGTGAATATAATTTTGTTGTAATATTATTACAATTAAGCAACAAATATAGGTTGTTTTTACGACATTTCGTACTGATATCCTCTTGTTTATTAGCTGCAATAAATAAAACGATATTATTTCAAAGGTTCGTGCAAAAAAAGGAGCAAAAGCGTTTTGATAACTTTTGTTTAAGTAGCTGTCGCTAAATAAGCACGGTTAGATGCTATTAGGTACTTATGATGCTGCCGCGCCGTAAAGACAAGGTATGTCTGGTCTCTATTTGGTGAAAATATCTGAGAACTTGGTGGAAACATCTAAGGACATAACAACCTGTGCATTAGGAACGCGTCCAAAATAAGTTGGTGTATGCTCACTTGTCTTTTGAGCCAAAACTGCGTTAGATTTGGTTCGTCAATTCGCTTCGCTCGGGTTCGTTACGATGCACAGCAGCACTTTGTGCGTTCACCTCGTAAATGCGATTTAATATCGCTTTTGCTTGTTCAGCCTCAAAATCTGCCTCGTTTTATTTTCCTCCCTTATGGGGACGCTAGGTAGGGCTAACAAAATTCTGCGTCACAACATTAAGTACCTTATTTTCTCTTTATTTCTTAGTGGCGCATTGCCTTATATTACGACGAAAAAAAACCCGCCGACCACGGTTTATGTCGCGCCGCAATAATGGTGAAGTGTTCTTTTGTTTTTTGCTCCGCTCTAAAAAAGACGAAGCCCATCGAGAATAAATCTATGGTCAGCGTTACTGATTTGTGTGCTTTTATTTCCGCCCATGCCGCCTCCATTTCGTCCGACCAGTGTATATCATCAAAAATAAATAGGCTGTCGTTGTGTGCGTAGGGCAAACACGCCTCAAAGTAACGTAGCGTAGGTTCGCGCCGATGGTTGCCATCAAAAAATACACAGTCTAATTGCTTTAATCGGCTTATCGCAACAGGCAAATTAGCATCAAAATCGCCCACTAACACCGTTACATTTTCCAATCCTAACGCCTTAAAGTTGCTGCGTGCTATCGCCGCAATATTTGGGCAGCCCTCCATCGTCACTACGGGGACGGCGGCGTTCACGGCAGCCTGATACGCCGTCGCTACGCCCAACGACGTACCAAACTCCAACACGTTTTTTGATTTGAACCAATGCAAAGTCCTGAATATTAACTCGCATTGCTCCGCAGGCGATACGGCGGTGCGCGCAATAGCGTCGATAGCGCGCTGCGTACCTGCGCCGCTTCGCGAGCCAGCCCCCAAATCAGTCACCGAGATAGTATTTTTATTTTTTAATAAGCCCGAACGCAGCGCGGCGATTTGCGCGAAAGCGTAGTAATACCGCGTATCCTCGAGGGCATTATTGAGCCAATCGAACACAAACGGCGAATGAATTTCGTACTTTGTTTTGGCAGTGATGTAGTACTTTATAAAGGCTAATAGCATTATTTTTGGAGCGTTTGAGACACCCAATTTTTAGGCGCGTGTTTGAAATTATAATTAATAATAGACAAAATTAACGGACCCAAGCCGTTAATCTGCACTTCGGAGTTGGTCATAATCACTACGCCTGTCCGCGTTTCGCGAATAAAAGCCATGTAAGTACGAAAGCCGTCGGTGCTGCCGCTATGCACTATCGCTTTCGGGTAATTGCGGCGAACAGGGACTTGATGCCAACCTAAACCGACGGTGATGTCGCGGGCATCAGACTTGTGGTAAGCCTTTGTAGCGATAGCGACGGCTTCGCGCCAATCGGCGGGCGTATCTATCTGAAACCGTAGGTATTTTATCATATCGCGGGTATCCGACTTCAAGCCTAACGACCCTTCAAACGACGACATCACCCACGGCGGCATAGCTACTTGCGCCCTGCTGTAGCCCGTTGCGAGCCGTGTTTTTTGTGCGGCAGTCAGTTCTATTTTGGTATTAATGAGGTGCAGACTATTCGATAATTGTGTGGTTAATAGCGCGTCATAGCTTTTTACATTATACACGTTTTGCAGCGTGTGCGCCAATATATCGTAGCCCAAATGAGAGTAATTATACTTATCGAAAGGCGCAGATACGGGCGCGTAAATGTGCAAACTTTCTTTAATATCTGCTGCTGTATAATATTTGTAGGGCTGATTTGCTTCACGCTCTTTTATGCCAATACCAAAAGGCGTTTTGGGCAGACCCGAAGTATGGGTAGCGAGGTCGAGCAGACGTATAGTTTTGTTTTTATACTTTAATAATTGATAATCAGGTAAGTATGCGGCGATAGAATCTTCTAAGTTCATCTTTTTGTCGGCTACCGCTTTCGCTAATAAGGTAGCGGTGAAGGCTTTGGTGACCGAGCCAATCTCGAATATAGTACTGTCGGTAGGTGCGGCGGTTTTGCCTTTTTGCGTTGTGCCAAACCCATAAAAATAAGTGGAGTCGCCCACTACAATACCGATAGCAAGGCAAGGCGTGCGCTCAAAATCTATCTGCGCCTCCCGCTTAATAAGATTACCCATCGCTTTATCGAGGCTCGCGTCGTGCGCGTAGTGCGTCGGTTGCGTTGTTGTTTGCGCGTCTGTGCGTATTGCGCAAAGCCAAAAACATAGTATATATAGGTGTCGCATCAAAAAGATAGGTTTTTTATTGGTTTAAAACACAAAGATAAATATTTTTTAGATATAAGCGTAAGCGTTTGGGATATAAGGGTAGGCGTTGGGGGAACGTCAAATTAGGTTTTAAAATATTACGGAATTATATTCGCAAGAAAACGTGTGCGATGCCAATTTTCCCACAGAGTCAAACAAAGTTATTGCACGGAGTTCTCACAGAGTTTTCGTACGAGTTTTTTGAGTTCACCGAGTATTTAAGCTAATTTT
>JAYWGJ010000047.1:0-3385 GCA_043778315.1 Saprospiraceae bacterium
ACCGAAATTCGCATCAAGCGGATTTCTAAATTCAATGCTTTTCAAGCAGATGAATTGATGCGCAAACTCCTCGAGGACTTAGTAGAAACGGAGCATCACTTAGCTAACCTCACCGAATATACAATTAGTTGGTATCAAAACCTAAAAACAAAATATGGTAAAGGTAAAGAACGAAAAACAATAATTTCGGTTTTTGATACCATACAAGCTGCTGCCGTTGTGGCTAATAACGCTAAATTGTATGTAGATAGAGTGGGCGGTTTTGTAGGTACAGGCTTGAAAAAAGATGAGTTTTTGTGCGACTGCGCCGATATAGATGACGTAATTGTGTTCCGCAAAAGCGGCGAATTTAGTGTGCATAAAGTGGCCGATAAAGTATTTGTCGGTAAAGACATACTACACGCGGCGGTTTGGCGCAAAGGCGACGAACGCACGACTTACAACCTTATTTACTTAGACGGCAAGTCTGGGATTAGTTATGTAAAACGGTTTAATGTGACAGGGATAACTCGCGCAACGGTATATAATTTGACGCAAAGCGAGCCGAATAGCAAAGTGCTGCATTTTAGTGCTAATCCGAACGGCGAAAGCGAAATTGTAGGCGTGACGCTGAACTCTACTTGCGGAGCTAAAATCAAGATTTTTGATTACGATTTTGCAGAATTAGAGATAAAAGGGCGTACCTCGAAGGGTAATCAGCTCACTAAATATCCTGTTCGGCAAATCAAACAGAAAACAATAGGGAAATCGACGCTTGGCGCGAAAAAAATATGGTTTGATGACATCACTTCGCGCCTCAATACGGACGGACGCGGGCGGTTGCTCGGCGAATTTGATACTGGCGATACGATTTTATTACTAAATAAAAACGCGACTTACGAACTCACCGATAGCGAACTCAGCAACCGTTACGACCAAAATAATTTTACTGAAATGCAGAAATTACTACCCGAAACGGTGCTGTCGGCAGTATATTATGATGGCGACAAGCAAAAAACTTTCGTCAAACGATTTAAAATAGAAACCACAAAAACGGGACAGCCCTTTCCGTTTATCACCGAACACGCGCAGTCAAAACTGCTTTTTGTAACCGCGAAAGCAGGCGTTCGGGTGCAGTATAATATCAAAATACAAGGCAAAACGCAACAGGGCGAATTGAGCTTGGACGAGTTTATAGATGTAAAAGGTGCGAAAGCGATAGGCAATAAGCTCAGTGACTACAAACTGACCAGCGTTATAGAAATAAAACCAAGTTTATTAGAACTAAATACCATCGAAACAATAAAAATAAGCGGCGCGGAAGAAAATTTAGAGACTAATGGTGAATTATTTTAATAAAAGTAATCTATTTTAATGATTTGTTATGCCCTTTGATTTACCTTATTACATATTATACGATATTTTCCTCGGAATGTTGGGTATGATGCTGCTTTATGTGGCGTTCAACTGGGTTGCGACCAAACAGCGCGGCTATTTATTCTATGGCGCGTATATTTTGGGGCAGATTATCTTTTTTTGCGAGATGCGCGGCAACGTATTGGCACGAGTAGCACCTACGATAGCGGATAATTGGCGGCTCGAGTTCACGGGTGTTATCGTTATTTTATTATACAATCTATTTGCAGACGATTTTTTGGACTTGAAGCTAAAATCGCCGCGCATGCACCGCTTAGTGCGATTAAACGTGTGGGTTAGCGTGGCTGCACTTGGCGCGCTAATTATAATTAAAATAATGGGTTGGGATTACGGCGAATACATACTAAATACAACTAAACTATTCATTTATTTGTGCGGATTAAGTATTATTATAGCTATTTTACGCTGGAAAGATAGTTTATCGCGCTATTTAGTGACTGGCTCTCTATTTCTTATCTCTCTCGAGAGTATCAATATATTTTTGATGGCGGTATGCAAAACCAATTCCGGCTTGTCGGAACTTCGGTATCTTTCGCCTGATAGTCTCGTTTCGCACCCCTCTCTTTTTTCGCAGCTTGGTGTACTTGCAGATTTGCTTTTCTTAACGCTCGGTTTGGTACGCAAAAATCACCAAATCGCTTTGGAGCAGATACATTCCGATATGGAACGTAAAAATGCTGTAGAGCAGGAGCGGCAACGTATCGCTCGAGATATGCACGATGATTTAGGAAGCGGACTAAGTGCCTTAAATTTATTGAGCAAATCGCTACAAAACAGCCAACTACATAACACGCCGTTACATAAGAATTTATCTCGTATCGGTGTACTGAGTCAAGACCTAAATCTTCGGGTACGCGAGATAATTTGGACGGTTTCTGGTACTGATGATACCATCAATCAAGTTATTTTTTTTTTACGCCGCTATACTGCCGAGTTTTGCGAAATGCAAAATATTAGTTTTAACAGCAACATAAAAGAAGCCGAAATGGATAATTTGATTGATAACACTGTCCGGCGAAATCTTTTTTTATGCTTAAAAGAATTTTTGAATAATGTAGCAAAATACAGTACTGCCGATGCCCTGACGCTAAATATTATAGCGACAAATAGCTATATCAATCTAACGATTAGCGAAAATGGCGCAGGATTTGATAAAACAAAAGCGGAGAAAAATAAAGGTAATGGTTTGAGAAATATTACCGAGCGTATGCACGAAATTGATGGAACAGCTCGCTGGGATACCACCAGTGGTGTGCAACTCACATTGAATATATCCTTACAGTAAGCATCATTGCTCTATGAATACCGCCCAAAATATTTGTTCAACGCTTCCACTCTTGTATTAACGTGTAATTTAGAATATATATTTTTGATATGAGTTTTAACTGTTTTATCGCTAATAGATAACTCCTTAGCGACCTCTTTTTCCAGCAAACCCTTTGCTATCAATTCTATAATTTCCCGCTCTCGCGCTGTAAGTAAATGGGCTTCCTCACTCGCCTTCACGATGACGAGTTGGTGATTGAACGAGTTTACAACCATGCGCGCAATACTCGGACTCATCGGCGCGCCACCTTCATATACCTCTTCAATAGCAGAAACTATTTTTTCGGGTGACGCTGATTTTAAAATGTAGCCCAATGCACCTGCCGAAAGCGCATCGAAAACGTGGGTATGATTTTCATAAACTGTTAGCACCAAAAACTTTAATTGTGGTGACTTTTTTTTCAGTTGGTACATACACTCAATTCCATTCATCGCGCTACCTAAGTGAATATCCATCAGCACTACATCAGGTTCATCTTCTAATAGATATAAAAGCGCGTCTTCTCCTGTATTGAATATACTGCTGCATTCTGCGCTGTCGCTTTGGTTAATTAGCTCCGCAATAACCTCCGATAAAAAGGTTTCGTTTTCTACAATACTGACTTTTATTTTTTTGTTTTCCATATTGAAATAATACTGTTTT
>JAYWGJ010000048.1:0-9806 GCA_043778315.1 Saprospiraceae bacterium
GTTACCACCACTGAAAATAATGTCACAAATAACGATGATTATCAATTAAAATTACAGTTTTAACTTTCACTTTTCGTCAACCTTTTTTAGGTAGGCACAAAATAAAAACTATAAGCAGTAAGCCACAAACTAAAAACTTTTGACCTTCGCGACGGTCAAAAGTTTTTAGCTTACAGCTTAACGCTCATCAAAGTTTATTGCTTACAGTTTATTGCTTAACGCTCATCAAAGTTTATTGCTTGCAGTTTATAGCTCAGAGTTTAAAAATATGTTATCTACAACAAACCTACATTTACACCAACAAACCAAGGTCTATCACGGTAAAGTACGCGACGTATATACGCTCGCCGACGGTCGCTTAGTGATGGTCGCTACCGACCGCATCAGCGCGTTTGACCACATTCTGCCGCGCACTATTCCGCATAAAGGTCAGGTACTCAATCAGTTGGCATTGCATTTTTTGGCGGCGACCGCCGATACCGTTCCGAATTGGGTGCTGAGTAGTCCCGACCCGAACGTGACTGTTGGCGTAGCTTGTGAGCCGTTTCGGGTAGAAATGGTGATACGCGGCTACCTCACGGGACACGCGGCGCGCACCTACGCGGCTGGCGGACGCATACTTTGCGGCGTAGCGTTACCCGACGGCTTGCGCGAACACGACGCGCTGCTCGCGCCTATTATCACGCCGACTACGAAGGCGATGGAGGGTCACGACGAAGATATTTCACGCGAAGAGATTTTGGCGCAAGGCATCGTTAGCGAAAGCGATTACCTACAACTCGAGGCTTATACGCGTGCGCTTTTCGCGAAAGGTACAGCGATGGCAGCCGCTCGCGGCTTGATATTAGTAGATACGAAGTACGAATTTGGCAAACGGGACGGCAAAATCATTTTGATAGACGAAATACACACGCCCGATAGCTCGCGGTATTTTTACGCGGACGGCTACACCGAGCGACAGGCACGAGGCGAACAACAACGGCAACTCTCCAAAGAGTTTGTTAGAGAATGGCTTATCGCTAACGGTTTTCAGGGTAAAGACGGACAAATAATGCCTGCGATGCCCGACGAATTTGTGGCGCAAATCAGTCAGCGATACATAGAATTGTACGAGCAGATAACGGGCAAAACCTTCGTCGCTGCCGATACAAGCGATATAGAGGCGCGCATCGCGCACAACTTAGAAAATATTTAAAATTGTAGTAATAACTACAAAAGGTCGAGGTGGCAATGCTGCTCCGACCTTTCATTATATATGTGTATTTAAAATCTTATTTCAGTGGCAATATTTTTATTTTTACAAAATAAATCGACTATTTTGCTTACTTTCACGTCATATTTAAGCATTACAAAAATAATTACTGTATTAAATAATTAGTAAACAAGTTATTATAAAAATACTTATTTGATATATTTGTTTTAAAACACATACTTATTGTGCCAACAAAATCAATTTATAAAATTAATGAAAAAAATATTATTTGCTTTTTTCGCGCTTTTCGCGCTGATGAATACCGTTGCTGCACAAAAAAACTTAGACCGCTACCGCATTGATTTTGTGGACAAACGCGGTACGCCGTACTCGGTTGCGCGCCCGTGGGAATACCTGTCGCCACGCGCCTTGGCGCGTCGCGACCGCTACGGCATTCCGATTAATTTTGACGATTTGCCCGTCGCGCCGCGCTATATAAACGCCGTAACCGCTACGGGCGCGAAGGTGCTAACGACCCTAAAATGGTTCAATTCTATCTCCGTACAAGCCGATACGGTACAGATAGAAAAAATAAGAAAAATGCCGTTTGTGCGCGCCGTGAAGGCAACGAGCAAAACGCGCACTCCAAAAGCCTCGCGTCCTGGTGGCGAAATAGTACGCCGAACTGATTACACACGCACCTCGAATCCTTACGGTTATGGTTACAATCAGATAAAAATGCTCAACGGCGTGGTGATGCACGACTTGGGCTACGATGGTACAGGTATGATGATTTGCATTATGGACGGCGGTTTTCAGAACGCCGATGTGATGCCGTTTTTTGATAGTATAAGAGCAGAAAAACGACTTATCGCTACACACGACTTTACGGACGGCGACGATTTTGTGTACGACCACAGCAATCACGGGACTTACGTTTTTGGTTGCATTGGTGCTAATTTGCCAGGTTTGCTTATAGGAACTGCGCCAAAAGCGAGTTTTGTATTGCTAAAAACGGAAGATGCGAGTTCGGAAACGCCGCAAGAAGAGGACAACTGGGCGGCTGGTGTGGAATATGCAGATAGTATTGGCGCAGATGTGGTCAATTCGTCGCTCGGATACACTGTTTTTGATGCGAATGCTAAGTTTTTGAGTTATAAATACGATGATTTGAACGGAAAAAAGTCACGCGCATCGTTGGCAGCAACAAAAGCGGCTAAAAAAGGTTTACTTATCGTAAATAGCGCGGGCAACTCTGGCGGCGACGATTGGCATTATGTAGGTACGCCTGCCGATGCCGACTCTATTTTGTCGGTCGCGGCGGTGGATAGGTTTGGCGAACGCGCCTATTTCAGTAGCTACGGACCTACTGCCGACGGGCGTATCGCGCCAAATGTGGCGGCTCGTGGCTTCGATGCCGTGTCGGGAAATCTAAGCGGCTACACGGTCGATTCGGTGAGTGGAACGTCGTTTTCGTCGCCGATAACGGCTGGAATGGTGGCTTCACTTTGGAGCGCAACGCCGCGCAACACGAATATGGAAGTGATAGAGGCATTGAAAATGGCAGGCAATCAGTCGCAAAAACCCGACGACGGTTTGGGCTTCGGTATTCCCGATTATTACAAAGCATTTTATTTGCTCAATGACGGTTTGATTGACGCGAACGGCGAAGACGAGGTTTTTGTCAATCGGTCAGGCGAACTCAATATCGCTACCCGAAATCAAGTTTTCAATCCGCTCAACGCCGACCCGCTCAACGTACATATATATAATGTGATGGGGCAAGAAGTTTATACGCGTGAGACGCTCGCAACCACCGAACTCGACCGCCACAAAGTACAATATTGGGAAAAATTACCCGCAGGCGCGTACCGCGTTTATGTGCAGCGCGGCAGAGATACTTATAACTTATTGGTTCTCAAAGGTTAGAAATAAAGATAGGAATAAGAATTAAATAAAGTAAAAAATAAGTATTATAAATAAAAAATAAGGCGTATTTTTGTGAATAAATTAATGCGTAACACGCTCCCGTAAAACCACAAAATATTGTGGTTCTGCCAGTAAATAAAACTAAAAAATGTCCGATTTCGTCGTTTCCGCCCGCAAATACCGTCCGCTCCGTTTCAACGACGTGGTAGGGCAGGCGCACGTTACTAATACGCTCAAAAATGCGTTCAGAAGCGGACACCTCGCCCATGCTTTTCTGTTCACGGGTCCGCGTGGTGTGGGCAAAACTACATGCGCCCGCATCATGGCGAAGGTACTCAATTGCGAGCAACCGACCGCCGATTGGGAGGCTTGCGACACTTGTAACTCCTGCAAAGCGTTTCGCGAAAACGCCTCGTTTAATGTACACGAACTCGATGCCGCGTCTAATAATTCGGTAGAGCATATCCGTGCGCTTATCGAGCAAGTGCGGTTTCAGCCGCAACAAGGCAAGTACAAAATCTATATTATAGACGAGGTTCACATGCTCACGACCGCCGCTTTCAACGCTTTTTTGAAGACGCTGGAAGAGCCGCCGAGCTACGCTAAGTTCATATTAGCAACTACCGAACGCCATAAAATACTACCAACTATACTATCACGTTGTCAGATATTCGATTTTAATCGGATACAAGTAAGCGATATGCAGTTGCATTTAGCGCATATTTGCGCCGAAGAAAAAATCACCGCTGACGCGGACGCGCTCCATATTATTGCACAAAAAGCAGACGGCGCGCTCCGCGATGCACTCAGTATTTTTGACCGTATAGTATCGTATTCGGGCGATAAAATCAGCTACGACGATGTTATTTTGAACTTAAATATTCTCGATTACGATTATTTTTTCAAAATGATAGACGCAATGCTCGCCGAAGATATGGCGCAGGTCTTGTTGCTTTTTGACGATATACAACGCAAAGGCTTCGATAGCGAAGCATTTATCAACGGCTTGACCGCGCATATTCGCGATATTTTGGTGTGTAAAGACCCGCTTACCTGGTCACTTTTGGAGGCAGGCGACGCGCTGCGGGCGCGGTATCAGCAGCAGGCGCAAAACGCTTCGCTGTCTTTTTTGCTTACCGCAATGAACGTGGGCAACGAGTGCGACATTCGTATGGGTATGGCGCGGGACAAAAAATTGCACGTTCAGATGCACCTGATAAAAATGACGTTTATCGGTCGGAGCTTACAGCTCGCGACAGAAAAAAAAAATGATAATACCGAACTAAGTACCACCATTATACCCAAAAAACAAGCCGAAACACCCAAAATAACGGTACAAGCGGCTACCGCAACCGCCGTGAGCGACGCGCCGCCGCCATCATATAGAGACAGAAATAAAGTAAGCGAGCCGACTAATGCGCCTGTTTCTATGTTAGAAAAGTTGGCAATAGCAGCGAAAAAAAATATAGAAGAAAACAGCGCGCCCGTTCTACAAAATGATACGCCTATTGAACTATCTGACTTGAAAGCGACTTGGTTAGCTTACGCCGAAACGGTCGAGTCGCCTACATTTAAGGTGGTACTGAAAGAACTCGCGCCTACTATTTTATTACAAGACAATACCAATATTTTAATCACGGTAGGCAGTACACTCGCCAAAACGCAAGTAAGCGGCGACTTACTTTTATTGGATAATTTGCGTACCGCGCTCCATGCGCCGCAACTGCAATTTGTAATAGAAGTAGAGCGCAAAGAACCCGACCCGTTGCTACAAACTGCCGCCGCGCCCACTAATTTGGCGTTAAGCAACAGAGAAAAATTACTAAAAATAGCGGACGAAAATCCTTTGGTACAAGCGTTTTGTAAGCAATTTGATTTGCGATTTGCACAAAAATAAGACTATTTTTAGTTCGACAATCAAAAAAAGTTGTACATTTGCAATATTGAAGACACAAAACAAGAGGGTTATCTTTTAGATGGTAAGGAGTGTGCTAACAATTTTTTATCGGAAAGAAAAAAGTTTTTTTGAGCATATCAATTTTTTAAACGCAGAGAAGCAAAGGGACAAAGAAGCAAAGTGAGTAAGTTTTTTTATTGCTACGCAAAGAAAAACAGATATAAAAACAGAATCAATAGAAATTCAATTATAAATCAATAAAAATATAAAATATGGCAGGCGCAAACAGCTTCGAAACAGAAGGTACACTATTTGAAATCTTCCCCACAGAACAAAAAACATCGAGTTTTCAGGCTCGGGAGTTCGTACTTGAAATTACGGACGGCAACTATCCGCAGTTGGCAAAATTCCAAATGACGCAAGATAAATGTGCGATTATGGACACCTACACCAAGGGCGACCAGGTGAAAGTGTCGTTCAATTTATCGGGACGCGCATGGAGCAAAGACGGCAGAAGCGGCTACATCACTAACCTCACAGCTTGGCGCGTAGAGCGTTTGAGCGGTGCGACACAAGCCGCGCCGCCGCCCGCACACGCAGGCAGCGCGCCACCCGTAGAGTCTTACGCGCCGCCCGTTACGCCCGTGCAACCGACCAATCAGGAAGCGGACGATTTACCATTTTAGGAAGCGATAAGCTGTGAACTGTAAGCTATAAACTTATGTTCGCGAGGGTTATTTTACTTTAAGCTGTGAACTGTAAGCGATAAGCTTATGCTCGCGAGGGTCACTTTTACTTTAAGCTGTGAACTGTAAGCGATAAGCTTATGCTCGCGAGGGTCACTTCTACTTTAAGCTGTGAACTGTAAGCTATAAACCACCTTCGCGAAGGTCAAAAAGTTTATAGCTTACAGCTTGTAGTTTTGTGTAGTTTATAGCTTACAGCTTATAGTTTTGCCTCTCTAACGGTCAAAAAGTTTTTCGCTTACAGCTTTTAGTTTTGTGTAGTTTACAGCTTTAATTTTTGCCTCTCTAACGGTCAAAAGGTTTTTCGCTTACAGTTCATAGCTTACAGCTTAATTTAAAAAATATGGAATACAGACGATTAGGTCGGTCGGGGCTACAAGTGAGTACGCTGAGTTTAGGCTCGTGGCTCACTTTTGGCTGGCAAATACCCGACGCTACGGCGGAGGAATTGATGCGTATTGCCTACGATAATGGAGTCAATTTTTTTGATAATGCGGAGGTGTACGCCAACGGGAAATCAGAAATTGTGATGGGTAATATCCTCAAAAAAATGAACTGGGACAGAAGCAGCTATGTGGTGTCGAGTAAGGTTTTTTGGGGCGGAAAGCTGCCGAATCAAATCGGATTGAGCCGCAAGCACCTCGTAGAGGCGTGCGAGGCGGCTTTGCGTCGGTTGCAAGTGGATTATTTAGACCTTTATTTTTGCCATCGTCCCGATAAAAATACGCCGATGGCGGAGACCGTTTGGGCGATGCACCAACTCATCATGCAAGGAAAAATCTTGTATTGGGGAACGTCCGAGTGGTCGGCGCAAGAGTTGATGGAGGCACACGCAGTCGCGGAGCGTTATCACTTAATTTCGCCGACAATGGAGCAGCCGCAGTACAACATGCTGCATCGCGACCGTATGGAAGCGGAATATTTGAAGATTTTTAAAGATATAGGCTTGGGTACTACTATTTGGTCGCCGCTTGCATCGGGTACGCTCACCGATAAGTATTTGAGTGAGTTTCCTGACGACACGCGCTTTTCGCTCAAAGGTTTAGAGTGGTTGAAAAACCAAAATATTACCGTCGAGCGTTTGCAAACCATCAAAAAGCTACACGGTTTAGCCGAAGAACTCGGTGTGTCGTTGCCGCGACTCGCTATTGCTTGGTGTGCGCGCAACCCGAACGTGAGTACGGTAATTTTGGGCGCGTCGAAGCCGCATCACTTAGAGGAAACGCTCACTTCGTTAGCCGTTTTGCCGATGCTGACCGACGAAGTGGTGCAGCGTATAGAAGCGATTTTGGGCAATGCGCCTGTACAACCTGCGTATTGAGAAAAATATAACATTTTATTTTTATTCTTTTATTTATTAAAATATCAGATTTTTATTCTTAAAATTAAGCAATTTTATAATGGAAATATTGAGTATTGCAGAAATCAAAACAAAATATCCCGATGAATGGGTATTGGTTGGAAATCCAGAAATGGACGCGTCGGAACTTCATGTGCTTTCGGGTCAGCCCGTAATTCATAGTTCCGATAAAAAAGAGGTCTGTTATTTAGGTGCGGAATTAGTCAAACAATTCAGTACTTATATGATAGTATTTACAGGTACGCCGCGCCCTGCCCGACGACTTACGGGTATATTTAATAGGATAATAAAATGACTTATTCTATCATCAGAGAACCCGAAACGGGTTTATTGACCGTTGTAGGTCTTATAAACGGTAGTCATCGCCTGAAAAATTAATTTTGGATACGGGCGCAACTGTCACTACAATAGATAGCAATATACTGTATATGTCTGGGTTTCGCGCCAAAGATAGTATCGGAGCGGTGTTAGTAGAAACAGCAAGTGGCGTTATCGACACCGATTTGTACGAACTCGATACGTTTCAATTATTAGGTATCAATTACAAAAAATTTGTGGTTCAAGCCTACGATTTTATAGCACACGGCATCGTATCAGACTATAATGGGTTGCTTGGAATTGATTTTTTTGAGGGATATAAATTTTGTATCGATATGACTACGAATGAATTAACCCTTACCAAAAAAATATAAAAATTCATTCAAAAATTCCCATTTCCACACGACTAACCGACTTGCGCCTCGCAAGTCCGTTTGGTCGTTTTTTAACTTTTAAATAGCTGAATAAAATTAGTTGTGATTATTTATCTACACTTGAAAAATAGCTTAACCCTACGTTTCACTACGGTTTAAGTATTTTTCGGCATTCCCGATAATCACGCCTAATTTTAAACATACACTTATACCACAAAAAATTATGTCTAAAAAGCGACCACAAAGCACCCCGAATACGCAGCAGAACACCCAAAGCACCCAACAGAACAGCCAAAATGTACAAGAAAGTGCTGCCGTTACTGCGCCGAATGTCCGCGTGGGCGAGTCCGTTTTTGCGAACTGGAACGTACCGTATATTATTTATAGCGCGTTGCTTTTTATAGCGTTTTTATTTGTATATCAATATATTTACGATAGTAAAATACACTTAGGCGGCGATAATGCCGAATATTATAGTTTAGCTCGTGGCTTATATGAAGGTAAAGGCTTTGCGCAAATCAGCGATATGAACGCCGCATCGCATAAGCACTGGCCTCCTGGCTATCCGTTTATTTTGAGTATTTTGATGCGGATTGTCGGCACCGAAACAGGTGTACTAACTGCCATGAACGGCTTATTTTTATTGGGTTCGCTGTACTTTTTATTCGATTTATTTCGCCGCTTTTCGGGCAATATCCACCTCGCTTTTGCGGTCTGTATCGCTTGTTTATTCAACTATCACATCATGGCGTATGCTACGATTATGATGTCAGAAATACCGTTTTTGTTCTTCGCAACGCTATCTATATGGAGTTTTGTGCAGCTTGATTTGACCAAACATCCGTTCATACAACGGTTTTTTTATCCATTTATTTTTGCTTTGGCGTTCGCTTTTTATATCAGAACGGCGGGTTTATCGCTCGTAGCGGGTTTTTTATTGTACTTATTATTGAACCGCAACTGGGCGTTTTTGGCAGCAACGGCGATTGGGTTTGTGGTTTTGGTATTGCCTTGGCAGATACGAAACGCGAACGTAGCGGGCGCGTCTTATTTGGACGAACTCATGCTCATCAACCCGACGCAGCCCGACTTGGGCAAAGCGGGCTTAGGCGATTTTTTTACGCGGCTACTACACAATTCGCAGCGATATTTTGCGCGCGAAATACCGTCGGGTTGCTTTCCTTGGTTAGAAAACAACGACCCGAGTTCGCCTATTTCGGCAACTGAATACTTAATCGGTTTACCGATATTAGTACTTTCGGCGTTCGGTTTGTACCGCACGCGCCGTCACCGTTTGTTGCTTGTAGGCTATACTTTGGGGTCGTTTGGTATTCTTTTATTGTGGCCCGATGTGTGGTTTGGCGTGCGTTTTGTACTGCCATTTTTACCTTTCATTTTATACTTTTTTGCCAACGGTTTGTATGAGTTAATACTCTTGATAGTCGCAAAAATAGGGGTGCAAGGCACGTTTGTCACAACTGCCGTACTGCCGTTTGCGCTACTCGTTTTTTTACCAAAATGGTATTATAAAGAAGAAATAAACACCAAGAATCCGCAACAGAGCTTTATGGAATACAAGCCGTGCCTGTGGTCGCTCAACTACGGCGCGCAACAACCCTATGAAGATAAGTACAAAAATTACTTCGAAATAGCTACTTGGTGCAAGGCAAATACGCCGAAAGACGCGATTGTCTGCTGCCGCAAACCTGGTTTATTTTACTTATTCGCTGACCGTCATGTCATACAAGTCCCGCGCATGAGCGAAGCTGACATGAAGCTCCCTGAAGCGGAGCGTTTCGAAAAATATATGACTATTTTGCGCAATCGAAAAGTAACGCACGTCGTACTCGATCAACTCGGTTTTACCGATGTATCCAAATATTTGCTGCCTGTATTGCAGGCAAATCCGCAGCGTTTTACCATTGTGCAACAAGTAAAATCGCCCGATACTTACTGCATTCAGTTCAACCCGAACGCGCCCGCAGGTAAG
>JAYWGJ010000049.1:0-3371 GCA_043778315.1 Saprospiraceae bacterium
ACGTAGGGTTTAATCATGATTTGCGCTTCTACCTGACCCACAAACGCACTCGCTACATTGCTTAACGCTTCTGCGCCCGACACCGGCATTATATAATAAACGCCTCTTGCTATCAAACTTACGACGCGCTGCATGATGCCTAAGTGATACAAAACGCTCACTAACGCCGCCACAAATATGATGGTTGGTACTACTTTTATCACAAAGATAAACGCGTGTGCCGCCCCGAACGACTTATCTAAGATGCCTTGATGGTATAGTGTGTTAGAAAGTGGTCCGAACACGAACGCCGAGCCTTCGTTAGAGAAGTCGAGGAGTTTAGTTATCCATTCGCCCACGACTTTAAACACGGGCTTCGGTACTGCCGACCCAAACGTGCCGTTGCTTTGCACAAACAACGGCAACATAAACGCCTCCAAACTCACACCTGCCAACAACACTTTCCACCACGCTTTACCGTCGCGGAAGTAGGTGAGTCCCAAGCCGATAATAGCGGCAACGTTGATGCCCATAATCACAAACGATTGGTAATATGCAGGGACTTTGAGGATAAAGACGGCAAGACTGATTTGCACCGTCAGACCAATAATCACGAGCCGCCAATTGATGGCGCGCCTGTTGTTAGACAATAAAAAGGCTATCGCCAAGATGACGACAATTCCGATAACTCCGCTTAAACGTTCCATTATGGTTTTGATTTTAAAGAAAAAAAAGATAACGATTAGTGATTAACGTACACCTCACTAATCGTTAATCACTAAAAACTAATCACTAAAAAAATTATATATTTATGTTCGTCGGTTGCCCCACATTTCGCGGTTTTGTATGGAACAAATACACGTCGAATATTGCGCCTAAGCGCGCCCAAAACTCCCGCAAATGACTATCGTTTAGGGCTTCTTTTGGTGTTTCGGCGTTGTACGAAACGGCATTTATACCGAGTGCGCGCGCTATAAAAACGGCGCGGTACGCATGAAATTTTTGGGTTATAATGATAATATTTTTCTGATTATACTTTTTTTTGCAGCGATACATAGAGTCGTAGGTGCGAAAACCTGCAAAATCGGGGTATATCGCTGTACTCGGTACACCGAGTGCAACTAAGGCGGCGGTCATCTCTTCGGGTTCGTTGTAGTAGCGCGAACTGTCGCCGCTCACTATTATTTTATCAATTTTTTTATTGTTGTACAACAAGGCGGCAGCCTCCATTCGGTTCGTAAAATACTCATTTTTTTTGCTTTTCGCCAACCACTTATTCGTACCCAAGAGCAAGGCGGTTTTGCGCTGCGGCACTCGCGCAACGTCGTCGTACATATAGCTGCGTGCCGAGCTTTTCAAGCAATCATTCGCGACAAGCATAGCCGCACCTACGCTCAACAGCAAGACCAAGCCACCCACCAAAAATCTTTGGAGGTTGCGTTGTCTGCGCTCTAATTCGCGCTGCTGATGTATGGTGATTACGGACACTTTCTTAGTGTTTACTGTTTAGTGATTAATGATTAACGTTTAGCGAGCGAAAAAAACTGTTCACTAATCGTTAATCACTAATCACTGAAATCTAAAATCTGTTTTTCCACATCATACTTTCGGTCGGTCGGTCGGTTTTGCCGTTGTATTTTGCGTTTTGTTTTTTATTATAATAATTATCAATATCGCCTGCCACCTGAAAATAAATCAACTGACCGATAGGCATTCCCGCGTAAATGCGGACAGGTTGTGTACACGAAATCTCGAGCGTCCAGGTGTTGCAATAGCCAACATCGCCTTTGCCTGCGGTAGCGTGAATATCGATGCCGAGTCGCCCAACGCTCGATTTACCCTCCAAAAACGGCACTGCGGCGTGTGTTTCCGTATATTCTTCGGTCACGCCGAGATATAATGTGTTTGGTTGCAACACAAAACCGTCTTCGGGAATATCGAAATGGAATATCGTATTGTGTTTTTTTGCGTCCAAAACGCGGTCATTATAAGTAGCAAAATGCTTGCTCAGATGCACGTCGTAAGAGTTTGTGCCTAAGCATTCAGGGCGGTACGGCGTTATCACAATTTCGCCTGTTGCGATACTCTCTAATATACGTTGGTCAGTAAGTATCAAGTTTTAACTTTTTTAGTTCTAATTTTGTTATAATATAGTTGGAAGAGTCAAATTCTAATCTAGTATAATACAAAGTTACGATTTACGCGGCTTTTATCCTAACTATTTAGGGATTTTTGCAGATATTTGCGTTTTTAGAATACCTACAAAAAGCGTACCTTTGTGCTACTCGTTTGTAAATAAACGCATAACATACCAAAAATATTTTAATTTATAATAATTTAATGCAAGTTTTTAAATTTGGTGGCGCGTCGGTGCGCGATGCCGTAGGCGTAAAAAACGTGGCTGCGATACTAAAAAATCACGCTCAAAATCACGCTTCGCAGTCCATTTTTGTTGTAATATCGGCGATGGGCAAAACGACTAACGGCTTAGAAACCGTCGTCGATGCGTATTTCAAGCAAGAAACGGCAGCCGCTTACGCCGCGCTACACGCGGTACGAACGCAACACGAAGCGATAGCTGTGGAGCTTTTCGGGACACCCGAACACCCAATTTTTGACGCGCTCAACGATATTTTTGTAGAGATAGAATGGATTTTGGAGGAGGAAGACCCGTCCGAAACCTACGATTATTTGTACGACCAAATCGTGAGTATTGGTGAGTTTTTGAGTACGCGCATCGTCGCGGCATACCTCAACGAACTCGGTATTGCTACGACGTGGCTCGATGCCCGTGACGTGATTCGCACCGATAATACCTACCGCGACGGGCGGATTGATTGGGCGGAAACGGAAGCGCGTATGCAGCGCGTATGCCCGCCGTTGCTCGCCAAAGGCTTGGTACTCACGCAAGGATTTGTGGGCGGCACGTCCGAAAATTTCACTACTACACTTGGGCGCGAAGGCTCAGATTATACGGCGGCTATCGCGGCGTATTGCCTCAACGCCGAAAGTATGACGGTTTGGAAAGATGTACCTGGCATTTTGTCTGCCGACCCGCGCTTGTTTTCTGATGTCACAAAAATAGATAATTTGTCTTATCGCGAAGCGATAGAAATGACTTACTATGGCGCGCAGGTCATTCACCCAAAAACGATAAAGCCGTTGCAAAATAAAAATATTCCGATGTATGTGCAATCGTTTTTACAACCGTCGGAGCAAGGTACTGTTATTGGCGTAGCAACACTGAACGAAACGTACCCGCCGATGATTGTAGTGAAGCAAAATCAAGTGTTACTGCATATCAGTACGCGTGATTTTTCGTTTGTCGTAGAAGAGCATTTAGCTGATATTTTTGCCTTGTTGGCGAAGCACCGCCTTTCGGCAAATATGAT
>JAYWGJ010000050.1:0-3367 GCA_043778315.1 Saprospiraceae bacterium
TTTTTGTGAAGGATTTTGTGCCAAAACAAGGTACTTTTTGAGCCTCAATGCAGCGCATTGCGGCGATAAAATACCGCCGTTTTGGTGCAAAAGACGAGCTAAAATGTCCAAGTTAAGTTTAACGCGTTCCTAAACTAAAAAAATCCCTAAACGTAACAAAATTTGCTGCGTTTAGGGATTTTATAACGGAATTATATACTTGTTGGCTAAGCCCGAAACCTATGAGGTTTTAAAAAACCTTATAGGTTTGACTATCAATTATTTATATAATAAAATATTTTTAATATAATAAATTTAGCCAACTAACATATAATTCCGTTTTATAATTGTAAAATAATATAAAAATATTACTTTTTTAGTCAAATGACTGCATCGGAGCTAAGGAGCTATTGACGAGTTTTTTGTACTCTTCGGGACTAAGATCGTCCTGCACGAAGTTAATCGGATTTATTTTTTCGTTGTTTAATATCACTTCGTAGTGGCAATGCGGACCCGTGCTGCTGCCCGTGCTACCTACCAAACCGATAAGGTCGCCGCGTTTTACTTTTTGTCCTGTGCGCACTTTCATGACCGACATGTGTCCGTACAACGTTTTATAACCGAAGCCGTGGCTGATGATGACGTGTTGTCCGTAGCCCGAGCCGTCGGTCGTCGCCTGCTCTACCGTGCCGTTACCCGTAGCATATATAGATGTGCCTTGCGGCGAGGTGAAGTCAAGCCCTGTGTGCATTTTAGCGATTTTGAGTATCGGGTGTATGCGCATACCGAAGCCAGAAAGTGCTTCTATATCTTTTACCAATATTTTAACGGGGCGTATGGAAGGCATCGAGGAGAGCATTTCTTCCTTATTTTTGACTAAATTGGTGATGTCATCGTAAGATTTGGACTGCACTGCAAGGCGCGCCGCGAGGCGGTCTATTTTCGACACGGTCGTTTTGAGCAGTTCGCTGTTGGGCAAACCCTGCAAGTGCGCGTACTTTTCGTTACCGCCTTTACCCGCGTTCCACATACTTTCGTCGATGGGTGATGCGCCAAAAACCATGCGGTACAGTTGGTTATCGCGAGTGTGCATTTTATCCACTACCTGCTCTATATCCTTCACTTTATCATTCATCAAATCGTTCTGGAACTTCGTTTGGTTTAGCTCCTGCGCTAACGCACGTTCACGCGGCGACGGGAAAAGCTGCCCGCCCACAAGCGCGCCAACCACCAAAACCACCAACACGCCTGCCGCTACCGACAACCATTTGATATATTTCGACTTTTCGTTTTCTTCGTGCCTTTCATAACTTAGCGTATGCGGATTATATATGTATTTTTCTTTTTTCATGCGCCGTTTTTAGTCGGTAATTATTTTTTTGATGGAAAGATGATGTGTATTGGTAAAAATAAAAAATAGAGTTATTTTGTTTATTAAAATCTAAAAATAAGATTTTTTATATTGATAATCAATGATTTACAGCTAAATATTATCCTAAAACATAGTAAATAAATTTATAATATGAAGTAATGCCGACTACCTCAATCTTAATTTTTTACATTTCGCACTTCGCAAAGATAAATTAATATTTTAGTACAACAACTATTTTATGGAATTATTTTTGCTTTTTTAACATTTTCTTTGTTTTTTTATGTGTAAAATAAACTATTATTTTGTTTACAAAAAATAAAATTTGGGCTTAAAAATTATACTCCAACCCCATGCGCATAGCGAGCGGCGAAGCGTTCGGATTAACGCGAGTGTAGAGCAAATCGTACAGCAGCATGAGGTTGAAAGAAAGCTGTCCGCCACTTTTGTAGCCGATACCAGGCAACAAACCAGGCAGCGTAGTGCGGCGCATTTTAATCGATTTATCGGGCAGCACTTGCAGCACACCGAGCGACTCGTAGTCGGGAATTTCGTACTTGATGACGCTGTATTCTACATGAAAAAAAATATCCTCCAACACTTTATATCGCACAAACGCACGCGCACCATACGAAAAAGATTTGTAGCTGTACCGCGTACCCGCGTCCTCGAGCTGCGCGCTCGCGTACTCAGAAACAATACCGCCACCCACCGAAAATGGCTGATTAAATTTGTAGCCTACTAAGGGCGAAAACTCCATCATCAAACCACCGCTAAAACCCAAGCCGAAGTTGCCGCCATAATACACGCGGTCGCGTAGCGAAAGCATCGTTTCGGCTTCGGCGAGCTTAGTTTTCGGTGCTTCGGGTTCGGCGCGTTGCCGTATAGTGGCGTGCTTCGGCAACGATTGTCGGTTTTGTGTAGGGCGGCGGCTCGTGCTGTCGGTGAGCGTTTCGTCTTCGTCGGGGAGCGTCGTTATTTGCGCGAAAGCGGTATGGCTTAACGCAAAAAAAGCAATTAATAAATAAAATTTCATAGCCGAGTTTTTTGTTTAAAAATGGAGAAAGGAGAGTAAAATTATTTTTTTCGGAATTATTCGCGCATCAAGCCGCGCAAATTGCGGTGCGTACCGATATTCGCCACCTCTTTGCGTAGCTGTGTAGCGTTAGCTATTTCGTCCATTGTGCCGTAAAGCAAAGCGATAGCGTAGGTAAATAAAGGCGTGACCATCAGTAAAAATAGGAACGAAGTGAACATCATCAAGTATTTGAGGAGCAGTTGCGCGCCGCTTCTGCCAATCGGCAAATTCCATTGTATCAGCTCAAAAAGATAGGTGACGAGATCGGACGACATCAAAAACGAAAAAATCAAACTGAATAAAAGCATCATAAAATACAAGCCGATGCACTGCAAAAAAGTAGCAAAAATACCTGATATACTCGCACCGATTGCCCGAAAAGGGTTATTAATTTGGTTTACCCAAACGTACATTATTAATAAAATAAAAGGCAGTATAGCGAAAAAATAATACACGTCGCCGTACATACTTGCCGTGAGTAAACCCGTCAGAAACATTATTTTCAAGCCATTTGCTTGGCGCAACGCAAACTGAAATACGCTAATATTTTCGTTTTTCGCTTCGCGATGCTGCGCAATTTGGTGCAATATATAAGTATTATAATACGAAAAAAACAGCCAACTTGACAGCGCAAAAATATGCGGCAGCTTGGAGAGATTGAGCGCGCTAAACAAATTATACACCTGATTACTGATAACAGCCGTCCAAGAGTAATAAAAATGCCATTGTGTAAATACGATTTTCTCGCTCAGATGATTGCCGTTTGTAATCCATAAAATAGTGACAAGCGCGGTTGTTGCGGCAAACGCAGTCCAAAAATTGGACGAAAAATGCAGTCGGTAGAGCTTAAACATATCTTTGAGTACCGCGCCGTTGTCGCGCACGCTGCCCCAAACTATCGGCGCGAGGTCGTCGGGCGGCAACTCTGTCCCTGCGGGCTG
>JAYWGJ010000051.1:0-9716 GCA_043778315.1 Saprospiraceae bacterium
GTACTCCAGCCCGAAATAAGTACGCCGACCGCGAGTATCACGACGCAGACCACCAAAATACCCGTTGTGTCCTCGATGCTCCGCAGTTCGGGCATTTGTTGGTACAGCAAAAGGATAAAACCGAACAGCCCTAAGCTCGCTAATACGCCGCTCAGTAAGCCGTTGAGGTAAGATTTGACGAGGTACGGGCGCGTGATAAACTCCCACGACGCGCCCACCAATTGCATATTTTTTATCAAAAAACGATTAGAATACAAAGATAATTTGACGGTATTGTGTATCAAATTGGCAGCGATAAAGATAAAAATAAAGCTCACCAAAAGCGTAATTATACCCAAATTACGAATATTATCACCTATATTTTTGATTAATGCCTCTTGGTAATACACGTCGCTCACCAAGCCGTTTTGCTTGATAGTTGCCGCTATCCGTTTGAGGCTGTCGGGCTGCACCGCTTGCGCTTGTATGTTGAAAGTCAAGGTGTTATAGAGCGGATTATCGCCGAACGCCATAAAATCATTGCCAAATTCCTTCTGCATTTGCGCCGCCGCGTCCTCTTTGGACGTGAAGCGGAGCGTACCTGCGCGCAAAAACGACTGATGCGACAAGTAGTCTTTGAAAATATTGATAGACGTAGGGTCGGCTTCCTCTTTTAGCTCCACCATAATCTCGACGCTCTCTTTGTAGCGTTGTATAAACTCGTTGGCGTACAGCACTATCAGCCCGAACACGCCGAGCAGAAAAAGCACGAGCGTGGTACTCGCTATGGCATACCAAAAATTAGGTTTGGTTTTGGTGGTGGCAGACAAAATATAAATACTTTTATTGTGATGAAAAATTGATTTTTAATATTACTTATGCTTACATTTGCTTTAAATAGCTGAAATAAAATATCCGATATTTTTATCTACGCTCAAAAAATGGCTTAAACCTACGCAAAAGCTGACAGCTAATAAAGTATTTTTAGGTTTCATTTGTTATTTATTACAACTTTTATGCTTCGCAAAGTTGAAATAAATAACTTCATTTCACGAAAATACTTTTTATTAGCGACATAGATATTACACTACGTTTTAACTATTTTTATCGTTTCCGATAATGCAAACTAATTTAAAACATCTACTTATCACAGTAATTATAATACCTATTTTTTGTCCTCCATTATACCTATCTGCCCTGACTCTGCACTCCCCATTAACCTTATAAGAAATGACTTCCAAGCCGATACACCTTCCGGGTTTAAATGGTATTAGAGCTATAGGTGCGTCCGTTGTAGCCCTTTGCCATATAACCCAGAATCTACATAGATTTGATATTGAAGAAATATTTGGCTATAGTAACCCTATAGCACCATATCGCATGGCTTTGTTTTTTGTTTTAAGTGGTTTTCTTTTTACTTACTTGTTATTAAATGAAAAAGAGAAATTTCAGAAAATAGATTTAAAAAGATTTTATCTTCGTCGCATCTTGCGAATATGGCCTATTTATTACCTGACCATTTTTTTTACGGTAATTTTGATGTTACTGGGTTTTTTAGACTATGGGAATAATACTAATATTACGTTGGTACTATACTCGCTATTACTCTCAAACGTTGGCTATTATATGGGTTTGGGCATTATTACCATTACGCCTTTATGGTCGGTAGGAGTAGAGGAGCAGTTCTATGTTATTTTACCGATATTATTAAATAAGTCAAGAAACACTATAAATGGACTGATAGGATTGGTAGGTGTCCATTTAATGCTTAAAATTATTACCTATATCTTTTTTAGAGACTCAATATATAAACTAATATCTATGACAGCTTTTGATAGTATGGGACTCGGTGGTATTGGTGCATACTTAGTTTATACAAAAAATAAATTACTTTTCATTGTGTATCACAAACTCGTACAAATAGCGGCTTGGTCTTTTCTATTTCTCTCTATTTGCAAACCACTACACCTATTTACTTTAATTGATCAAGAGGTACATACTTTTTTTTACCTATTAGTTATTATAAATATTAGCACCAATCCAAATACCATTATAAGGTTAGAGGATACGGTTAGTAATTTTTTGGGTGAAATTTCCTACGGTATATATATATATCATATGCCTGTATTATTTGTTTTATCCTTGATACTCAAAAAGCATCTATCTCATTTCAGCACTATTTATCAGGTTGTAATTGTCAATATTACTGTAATTATAGGTACTATAATTATATCTTATTTGTCATATACTTATTTTGAAAGTATATTTTTAAAAATGAAACCCAAGTATTCAAAAATACACAGTAATAATTGATGTCCGATTTCAAAAAATCATACCATGTTAATCAACGAAGTTAAACTTTTTTCGGGGTCTGCGTCCGAGTATTTAGCCGCTAAAATTGCCGATAATTACGGCGACGAGTTGGGTAGTGTTTCTTTAGTAAAGTTTTCGGACGGTGAGTTCAGCCCAAATATCACAGAGTCGGTGCGTGGCAAATTTGTATTTTTCATACAGTCTACGTTTCCGCCTGCCGACAATTTACTGGAGCTTTTGTTGCTTATCGACGCTGCAAAACGCGCTTCGGCGGGTTATATTACTGCCGTAATTCCGTATTTTGGCTACGCTCGACAAGACCGAAAAGACAAGCCGCGTGTGGCTATTGCCGCTAAGGTAGTGAGCAATATGCTCGAGGCATCGGGCGTAAATCGGATTATGACGATGGATTTTCACTCCGAGCAGATTCAAGGTTTTTTCGATATTCCTGTCGACCACCTCAAAGGCGAAGCGATTTTTATACCGTACTTGCAAGAAACCTTGGATATGGCGAACGTCACTTTCGCGTCGCCCGACGTAGGCGGCGTAAAACGGGCGCGTATTTATTCCAAATATTTCCAAACCGACCTCGTTATTTGCGATAAGCATCGCGTAAAAGCAAACGAAGTGGATAGTATGACCGTAATCGGTGACGTTGCGGGTAAAGATGTGGTGTTAGTAGATGACTTGGTCGATACCGCAGGTACGCTCTGTAAAGCCGCCGAAGTGCTGTTAGAAAAAGGCGCAAAAAGCGTCCGCGCAATCTGTACGCACCCTGTACTAAGCGGCAAAGCCTACGAAAATATTGCTAACTCCAAACTCGACGAACTTATCATAACCGATACTATTCCGCTAAAAGCGGGTCGCCCGACCGATAAAATAAAAGTACTCTCTTCTGCCAAACTTTTTGCCCGAGCTTTGCGCAATATACACGAACACAAATCCATCTCGGCACTTTTTGTGAGCGATAACGACCGAATTGCCAAGTAAAAAATCATTCCTGCTACCTAATTTTTCGTATGAAAACCATTTTAGATTTTATTTTACATATAGATAAACACATATTTGAGTTTGTGGCGCAATACGGCACGTTTACTTATGTGATACTTTTTGCGATTATCTTTGCAGAAACGGGCTTGGTTATAGTGCCGTTTTTGCCAGGCGACGCGCTGCTGCTCGCGGCAGGCATTGTCTGGGCAAATACGGGTTTGAATCCCGTTTTATTATATGCAGTTTTAGTAGTGGCGGCTATTTTGGGTAATATTCTTAATTATACGATTGGCAGGGTTTTTGGCGAGGAGATACTGCGACGCGGCATCATCAAACAAAAATACTTAGACCAAACGCACGAGTATTTTGAGAAATACGGCGCATTTGCTATTATTTTTGCGCGTTTTGCACCGTTTGTGCGTACTTTTGCGCCGTTTGTGGCGGGTATGAGTAAAATGAATTACCCAAAATTTTTAGCGTATAATGCCATCGGCGCGGTGCTTTGGTGCGCGATATTCATCTTTGCAGGCTATATCTTTGGTGGTACAGAATTTGTGAAAAACAATTTTGGTGCGATAGAAATAGCCGTCATTTTGATTACCACTTTGCCTGTGTTGTTTACCTTGGCGCGGGAGTTTTTCTTTGCTAAAAAAGAGTAGATTTTATATTAAATAACGCAAAAAAAGCGGCAACTATCGAGGGATAGTTGCCGCTTTTTTTTGTGTATTGCGAACGGTAAAATACCGTAAAAATCAATTCCGGTGTTTAAAAAAGCGCAGCAGCACACCGATATAATCGACTGCGGTATCGATGCTTAACACATCGCATTGCACTTTTTTGAAGGTGTTTTTAAAGTAATCGTAGTTGTCGGTGTAGTGTGCGGCGTAGTCGGCGCGCACTTTCGGGTCGGAGGTGTCGAGCCACATTGTGGCGTTCGCTTCGGAGTCGCGGGCACGCACTAAACCGATATTCGGGAGCATCTGCTCGCGCAAATCGTGGAGATGAATACCTATAATATCGTGTCGGCGCGACGCGACGCGCAGCGCGTCTTCGTAATGCTTAGCGAGGAAGTCGCTGATGATAAAAGTGACCGTTCTTTTTTTTGCAATACTATTAAAGTACTTCAAAGCAGCCGTCATATTAGTGCCTTTTCCTATCGGCTCAAAGTTGATTAACTCTCTGATAATGAGCAAAATATGTTTTTTTCCTTTTTGCGGCGGTATAAATTTTTCTATTTTATCCGAAAAGAAAATAACGCCTACTTTATCATTATTATTAATAGCCGAAAAAGCTAAAACGGCGCATATTTCAGTGAGTACTTCTTGTTTCATTAGGTCGGTAGAGCCGAAAAACGCCGAGCGCGACATATCTATCAGTAGCATAACGCTCATTTCTCGCTCCTCCTCAAATATTTTGATGTGCGCTTCGCCGCTCCGCGCCGTGACGTTCCAGTCGATATTGCGCACGTCGTCGCCGTACTGATAAGCCCGTACCTCGCTAAACGACATACCGCGTCCTTTAAACGTGCTGTGGTATTCGCCCGACAAAATATGTCTGCTCAGTCCGCGCGTTTTTATCTCTATCTTCCTTACTTTTTTGAGTAGCTCTGCGGTTTCGATGGCTTGTTTATTTTTAAAATGTAAAAAACTATGGCACTTCTACGGTATTCAAAATCTCACTAATAATGTCTTCGGCGGCTATATTTTCAGCCTCCGCTTCGTAGGTTAAGCCGATGCGATGCCGCAACACGTCGTAGCAAATAGCGCGCACGTCTTCGGGTATCACATAGCCGCGACGCTGCAAAAATGCGTAGCCTTTGGCGGCGAGCGCGAGGTTGATGCTAGCACGTGGAGAGCCACCGTAAGCGATAAGATTTTGCAAGTGCGGCATACGGTAGTCTTTTGGTTGTCGCGTAGCGAACACAATATCCAAAATATATTGTTCTATTTTTTCGTCCATATACACTTCGCGAACGGTGCGGCGCACCCGCAAAATCACTTCGGGCGACACCACTTTTTGTATAATTGGCGCGGGTTCTGCGCTTACGCTATTGCGCAATATTTGCCGCTCGTCTTGTTTTTCGGGGTATCCTACCTTGATTTTGAGCATAAAGCGGTCTATTTGCGCCTCGGGCAAGGGGTACGTTCCTTCTTGCTCTATCGGATTTTGGGTAGCCAAAACCAAAAACGGCTCTTTGAGCATATACGTCTGGTCGCCGATAGTGACCTGCCGCTCTTGCATTGCCTCGAGGAGCGCGGACTGCACCTTGGCAGGTGCGCGGTTTATCTCGTCCGCCAAAATAAAATTGGCAAAAATAGGACCTTTGCGCACCGTGAACTCGTTGCGCGACGGATTAAAAATCATCGTCCCGATAATATCGGCTGGCAGCAAATCAGGCGTGAACTGTATGCGACTAAAATGCGCATCTATGGCAGCCGCTAAGGTTTTGATACTTAGCGTTTTGGCAAGTCCAGGCAAGCCCTCTAATAGGACGTGTCCGTTGGTAAGCAAACCGAGCATCAGCCTATCTATCATATAGCGTTGCCCGACGATGGTTTTCGCCGTTTCGTTAGTCAGGTCAGCCACAAAACCGCTTTCTATGTAAATGCGCTCGTTGAGGGCTTGTATATCTATGTAATTTTGCATGGTGCAAATTTCGTTTTTTATTGTAGAATAATAAAACTATTTGGATTTTTTATTGCCAAAATGAAACGTCACTTTATTTCAATATAATCATCGTAATCAGGCTTATTTTTTTTATCGGGCGGCGGCGGGTTTTTTTGGTTCATCAAACCATTAAAAAAAGGCTTTATAATATATAAATAAAATATATAAGATAAAATTAAATTAATAATAAATTTCATAATTAGATAATTTAAAAACTAAGGAATGAAATACGACTCCTATGCAAAAGTAAGCAACGTTTAGCTACTCACACTATATATATGCGTTTGAGGTGCAATATTGTTTATTTATTTTGTTATCAAAACAATAACAAATATAGTAAAAATTTCGTTTAATCGATAATAAAAAGATTTTTGTCTAATAAATAAGCTACATCGAAATATATTGTTTACTTTTGTAAGGTGAAAAACAATATAACAGATTTATAATTATCACAAATAAACCAAATTATTATGATGCAAATTTCGTCAAAATGGACAGCCTTCGGGTTGGTATTGCTCTTAGCAAACGGGGTACAAACGGCGGTTGCGCAAGAGCGCGCTAATAACGACTTGTTGCCCACCAGCAGCAGTAATTTCCAAAAATACCAGCCACAGGCTATAAAAACGCCTGCCAAACAAAAATATTGGACTGAGCAAGCCGCGTGGCAGCAGTTCCGTACCGCGAACGGCAAATGGTACGCCGAGTTTGACCACCAAAACGGTATGCCGATGCGCGCCTTTGGTACGCCGTTGCAGTTGAGCGGTTTTAATGGTAGCAATCAAGAAGCGGTTTGCCGCGCAATGGTGAGCGAAAAACTAAGCGGCTTCAATGTCGATATGAGTCAATTTGTGTTTAACGGCGTTGCGCCGACCGAAACCTACGACATCATCACGTTCAGCCAAGTATATCAAAACATACCTGTTTTGCTAAGCGAATACACTATTCGCTTGACGGCGGCGGGCAAAGTGCCGTTGTTTGGCTTGCGCTACCACGCTATCCCGAGCGGTTTTGCGACTACGCCTACCTTGTCGGAAGCGGCGATTGTAGCGGCAGCGCAACAAAATACCTTGGGTACGGTGACGGCTGCGCACACCGACGGCTTGCGTATTTTGCCTGTAAATATAGGCGGAAAGTACGAAATGCACTTGATACAAGTGGTGCAGGTTTCGGGTATCGAGCCGAATGCAACGCCCTTCGAGTATGTGAATTGGGTAGATGCCAATACAGGTACTATTTGGTCGCGGACGAACAAGGTTTGCTCTATTCATTTTGACAAAACGGCAGAAACCGAAGATGGCGTTGCGCAGGCAAATGCTACACTTTTGGTGCGCGCAAACGTAGTTGCCAATCCCTTAGACCCTGCTATTGCACGCAGCTTGCCGTATATGAAAGTGACTATCGCAGGGCAAAATTACTTTACTGATGCCAACGGTAACTTGCCAAATATTCCAATCACTACGCCTACTACCGTGCCTGTAAGGCTCGAGGGTTTGAACGCAAAGGCGTATATCGGTACAGCAAATTCGGTTACTACTGCCAATGTTACCGTTAATCCGAACGGTACGCTCGACCTCACAAGTGTTGGCTTTACGCCACAAGAACTCGCAGGTTACTACAATACGTCGGTGATGAAAGACCACTTTTTGGCTATGACCAATAATGATAATGCCTTAGGAAACGCTATTTTGCCTGTTTACTTAGACCAGCAGGGTACTTGTAATGCCAATTATAACGGTTTGGGTATTAATTTTTTCCCTGCGGGCGGCGGTTGTCCCAATACCGCTTTATTCGACGATGTCGTTTTTCACGAATACGGTCACTATATCAATGCGAAGTGGGCGGGTCCGTTGAGTGCAAACAATACGCACCCAGGCGTACAAGACGGTGCAGTAGGCGAAGCCTACGCCGATGTATGGGCGATGATGAAAACGGATAATCCAGTTTTGGGCAAAGGCTTTCAGACGGCGGCAACCTCTTTTGTTCGCCGCTACGACCTCGCGCCAAAAGTCTATCCGCAAGACGTAGTGAACGAAGTACATGGCGACGGCGAAATGCTCGCAGGCTCGTGGTGGGACTATCGGGTAGGTATGAACAGCCTTCCCGAAATGCGTAAGTTATACATCAAGGCAACGCGCGCTTACAGCGAAGGTGGCGACCTCGGCGAAACGTTCAGAATGGTTTTGATAGAAGCAATCAATGCGGACGACGACGACGGCGACCTCACTAACGGCACACCGCACACCCCACAGATTCGCGCCGCTTTTGCCAAACATGGCATCACGCTGCTTACCGGTTTCACGTTTGCGCACAGCCCAGTAGAGGCTGCGGCTGCCAATGCAGTTATCCAGATAGACGGTAGTTTTGATATATACACGGATTATTTACCCTATTTTGGTGCAGTGAATGTGCATTATAAAACAAATACCAATCCAGTTTGGCAAAATACTACCGCAGTTTTTACTCCTGCCGACGGCTCGTTCGCTGCCAATATACCAGCGCAACCAAGTGGTACGATTGTCTATTACACCTTAGATGCTGCTGATAATTTGAACTATCAAACAGGCGCAATACCTGACAAGGTGAACTTGACCGATCCTACAAATAGTAATATTCCTAATATTATATTGGTCGGATTTACTTTAAAAGCAACCGATAATTTTGATAACTTGCATTTGCAAGCAACAGGCACTAACTTTGGTTGGACGATAAACCCTAACGGAACAGACAACGCCACTACAGGCGCGTGGATTATAGCTGCACCCGTTGGCTCGCCAGGTGGTGTACAAACGGGCGCAGACCACACCTCGGGTCCTGGAAACACCAAATGTTTGGTGACAGGCAACGCTGCTGCATCGACCGACGGCGTAGGTTCTGCCGACGTAGATGGCGGCAAAACGACCGTCGTGTCCCCTACTTTCTCTTTGTCGGCGGTAAGCGACCCTGCTATTAGCTACTACCGTTGGTTTGCCAACTCTCGTGGCGGCTCTGCCAATCCAGGTAACGACCCTTGGCGCGCTTATGTGAGCAATAATAATGGCAGCACTTGGGTGCCGATAGAAAATACTTTTACCGACGATAACACCTGGCGTTTTTATGCTTTTCACGTTGCGGACTACGTCACGCCAACCGCGCAAATGAAACTCAAATTTGTAGCGTCGGATAGCCTAATCGTAGGTGCAAACCTCGACGGCGGCTCGCTCGTGGAAGGTGCTATTGACGATGTGCAGATTTGGGCCAATACATACGTTGCCACTAATAAGGCAACTCCGACCGCCCTATTAGTGTTCCCGAACCCTGCTCGCGACTACGCAATAGTGCGCTTAGGCGAATACGGCAAAGGCAAACTTCAAGTTTCTTTGTATAATATGCTCGGACAAACCATAATAACCGACGTGGTGAATGATGTTATGGATTACCGTTTGGATACCAAAGGTGTCGGTAGCGGAACGTATATCATCAGCGTACAAGGTGAAGGTTTTGCAGGGCAGCAACGCCTACAAATTGCGCGATAAGCGGATAAATATTGAAATAGTCGGTAGTATCGGAAACGGTACTACCGATTATTTTTTAATACCGCAGTGAAAAACGATTTTATCAAAACCATTTTGTACTTTTGTACAATACTTAAACTTTTAAGGGCATTTTTTGTTTTAATGTTTTAATTCTACTAAATGTACAAAACCGACGAACTGCTCGCTCGTGCCTTGCGCTACGAGTGGCTTACACCAGAAGAGGGTGTTTTTTTATTAGAAAATGCCGCTACTGCG
>JAYWGJ010000052.1:0-3366 GCA_043778315.1 Saprospiraceae bacterium
TATCGACGGGGATAAACGGCAGGAGCGTAAACAAGAAAATAATGGTCGGAAACAGTGCCATCATAAAATTGAAAGTCAGCGAGCCTGCCCGCATCACTAATTGGTCTTGCGTTACGCCGTCGCGGAAAGTTACAATAATATCATATAGCGGAATGCCTGCAAAGCCCAAAAAGCTGTGCTGTTTTGTCCAATTGATGATGTATTGACTGATTGGATTGGTGATTAGAAGACTCATTTGATTGATAATAAATAAATAAAAGCAAATATAATTATTTTTTTAATTCTTATCTAATTATAACGACAAAAAAAGCAGCAACTCCTTTTTTACGGGAACTGCGGCTTTTTGAATATTTTATTTTGAGCGGAATAAACTGCGGATTTATTTATTTTGAGCGGAATAAATTACCGCTCTCCCAGCGAGCGGACTAAACTACCGCTCTCCTGGTGATTTTATTTAACTACCTCCACTTTCACCGTGGCGGTTTCTGTGCCGATGTAAATGCGCGCCATATAGATACCTACGGCGTAGCGCGAAAGGTCGAATAGTATAATGTCGGTAGTAATTTTGGTACGGCTCGTGGTCGTAATAACCTGACCAAGTGTATTTATTAGTTCTATACGCACGTCTTGTGGAGCAGCTAAGTCGATACTGATTTGAAACTCGCCTTTACTTGGATTCGGCAAAATATCCAATTTATTGACACCTGCGATACTCACTGTTGCTACCAAATTCGCTACAACTGCCGTCGCGGTACGCGAGCAACCGTTGCCGTCAGTAACGGTCACACTATAAGTACCTGCTGCGAGTCCTGTCACGGTTTGAGTAGTTGGTCCAGTATTCCATATATAGCTGTACGGTTGTGTTCCGCCCGTTGCGTTTGCGGTAGCCGAGCCATTAGCAGGAGTTGCTGTTGTTTGCGCTACCGTAGTGCAGCTTAGCGTACCGATAGGCGGACTTGACGTAACCGTCACGGAAGCCGTTTTGCTACACGTTGGGCTTGTAGTGATTAATACGGTATAAGTTCCCGCGCCGAGATTGGCGAGGTTTTGGCTTGTTGCGGCATTACTCCAAGCGTACACTGGCGTTACGCCTACGGGCAAATTCGTGACCAGCGTCACTGCTCCGTTATTGATACCACAACGGGCAGGCGTAGGCGTGAGCGTAACCATAGCATTCGGACAACTTACTTCGGGACGAAGTACAAATGCTTTTTGAAATGCCGTCGGGAGTGATACCCAACCCGTAGCTGCGCCTGCACCACGCGAAAAGCCCTGACCTGCGGTATAAATATTGGTGGTTTGCGCTATCGATATTGTCGCATTAGCGGCTTCATTAACAGCTATAAAGTACGTTCCTGATGCAAAATTGTTACCTGTGTTCGGCATTGCTAAGCTCAAATAAACGCCCGAAGTATCGCTTGCTACTACGGTATGCGTTGCCGAAGTGAGCAAAAGCGCGTTCGGTGCGCCTGCGGTCGTACTATATATAGCGTAGGTGATGACCGAGCCGATTGGTTTTGGTTTATTCAAATAAGCCGAAATAGTATCCAATTTGAATGGAACTGGTACTGCAAAAGTCTGTCCTAACGCCTTGTTTGTATTCGTACCGCCGACGCTCACTACACCGCTTAGATTATCGCCGAAAGGGATACCATCTCTTGCCATTTCTTTGCTTGTTACTACGAAAGTGCGGTAAAAAGTATCGTTAGCAGGCGCGAAATCGCCCACTACTTGCGTAATATATTCGGCGGTATATTGATTAGGCGTATGGGCAGCAGCCGTATAACCTGTCACGCTAAACGCCGCCGTTGCACCCGCCGCCACGTTACTTATCGACGTGCTTTGCGTGTAAACAGGCGTAGTCAAATTGCCGCCAACATACATATTCACTTTTACAGGAATAGTAAGTGGGGTGCTGCTGTTGTTTTTCACCGAGCCATTGAGCGGCAATACCGTAGTGGTAAATGCGAGCGCAGGTATCGCGCTATATTGCGGATTGAGATAGCTGGCAGTGACTAATTCCGCATCGTTTGCCACGGTATTAAATTTCTCGATTTTTATATCATCGATGCCCAAAACAAACTTATCGTTAGAGTTATTATGGAAACCAATGTAAATGGTTTGTCCGGCAAATGCATCTAAAACTGCGCTGTGCGATGTCCACGCGGCTGCCTCTGCGGCGGTTGTAAATATAGACACACCTGCTATCAGTGCCGCTACCGAGTTGGTATTGGCTACATAGATTTCATAGCCGTCGAGAAAACCCGCATCGAAACCCTTGCCGCTCCATGTGAGTACGGTGCTACCTGTTGCGGTCGGTACGACGAGCGCGGGCAGCACCATCCAGTCGTCGGCAATACCCGAAGGTGCGTAATACGAAGTACTTACGGCGCAAGAGTCCGTCTCGCCAATTGGCGTTTGAGAGGCGACCCAAGCATTATTGACAAACGAAACGGTCGCGTCAGGCGTTAAGCCGTCCACATCGTAGCGCGTAATATTGGCAGGGAAGCCTGTGTTAAAATTTTGTTGGTACAAAATCTGCGCTTGAGCAACGATACTTGTACCTAACGTAAGGAATAGTAAAAATAATTTTTTCATGGTAAATAATTTTTGAAATGAACAGAACAGGATTATGTATAATTTAAACAAAGTTAGCATTTATTTATTGTTTATTACCTAAAATATTTTTTTATTTTACAACTGCGTCAATAGTTCCGTTTTGTAATACGATTTGAATAGTAGTACTTTTTGGTGCGTCGGCAGAATCCGTTAGTAGCCTCTCCCCTACCATAACCATCGAGAAGCCGCGCCCAAAAATGCGTTCGGGACGCAAAAGGTTGATTTCGCGCTCCAATTGTATCAATTTTTGTAGTTCAGTGTTGAAATAAGCGGGTGCGGCACGCGCTATTAAGTAGCTTTTTTGCTGCAATTCCGTTACTTGTTTTTGTACCATGGCTTGTGCGCAATATCGCAACTGCGTTTGTACGCGCTCAATCACCGTGGCTTGCATTTGGCAAATGTGCTGCGCCCCCCCTCCTACTCGCTGCATAGTCGCCGACATATTTTGCCAGTAATCCAATACGCGTTCTATCAAAAAATCAGCGACCGCAGTCGGCGTTTTTAGTGGCGTATGTGACAGCATATCTGCTATACTTTCGTCGGTTTCATGCCCGATACCCGTAAGTACAGGCAAGGGCATTTTGGCAATGGCGGTTGCCAATGCGAGGTCGTCGAAAGCCGCTAAATCTATCCGTGAGCCGCCGCCGCGCAGTACACAAACAGCATCAAATTGTTGTTTATTATTGGCGATTCGTAGGAGTTGCGCGCTAATTTCGGCAACCGATTGTACGCCTTGTACTGCCGCCT
>JAYWGJ010000053.1:0-9701 GCA_043778315.1 Saprospiraceae bacterium
ACTGAATATTGTCACGCAGAATTTTGGGTCAAAACAAGGCAGATTTGAGGCGCAATGCCTTTGCATTGTAACGAAAATCTAACGCAGTTTTGGCGCAAAAGACAAGTGAGAATACAGTAACTTATTTTGGACGCGTTCCTTAAGTACCTAATAAATCGCGTTTTGCAGCGTCCAATATTTTACGCGCTTCTGCCAAAGTAGGTGCTTGTGCGTACACGCGCAAAACGGGTTCTGTTCCCGACGGACGCACCATAAGCCATTCAGAATCAGACAAATAGAATTTGTAGCCGTCGGTATCTTCCATACGCAACACTTTATAATCGCCAAAAGAGCTGTACGCATTTTGGGCGCAAGCCGTAATAATTGATTGTTTTTGGTCTTCGGTGATGTGCAAATCGTCGCGGTCAAACGCGAACGGACCGACCACATCATATACTTCTTGTATCAATTGTTTGAGCGTTTTGCCTGTTTTTGCCATCATCTCAAAAATCATCAAGCCAATCCACGCGCCGTCGCGCTCAGGGATATGTCCCTTGACTGCCAAGCCGCCAGACTCTTCGCCGCCCACCAATACGTCTTCTTGTATCATGATTTCGGCGATGTATTTGAAGCCGATTTTGGTCACTTCGCAAGGCAAACCATAGAGTTCTGCCATCTTTTTCATCTTGTCGGTTACACTAAACGTAATGACCACTTTACCAGATAAACCTTTGTATTTATGTAGATAATGTAATAATAAAAGTAATATATGATGCGAATCCACGAATAAACCGTCTTCGTCGTACATACCTATACGGTCTGCGTCGCCGTCGTTTGCCAAGCCCACTACGAGGTCGTCGTTTTCGGCGATAGTACGCGATAGTAGGCGCAAATTACGGTCAATCGGCTCGGGTGCTTGCCCATGAAAACCAGGATTATTGTCGCAATGCAATGCGTGAATATTCGTCAATAATTTGGGTACGATGCGTCGCCCTGCGCCGTACATTGCGTCATACGCAACGCGGATTTTGGAGATAGCCTCGAGGTCGAAACTCGCTCGGGCGTGCGCTTCATACATACCTTCCAAGTCCACATATTCGAGCAATCCTTTTGCTTTCATCTCGTCGAGCGTTGGCAAATTATCGGCTACCGCGTCGGGAATCAACGCCTCTACTTCGGCTATATCGCTCGGGACGGTCGGTCCGCCAAAGTTAGATTTTAGCTTAAAACCGTTGTAAGAAGGCGGATTATGCGAAGCGGTAATCACAATTCCTAAGTCGCTTTTAGTCGCTACCGCGCCAAACGACACCATCGGCGTACTCACAAAATCGGGCGCAAGCATCACTTTTATACCGTGCGCGCCCATCACGCGAGCGGTTGTATCGGCAAATAATTTGCCTGCAAAACGGCAGTCGTGACCGAGTACGACCTGCTTTGCGTTTTTTTGTTTGAGCCAAAGGGCAGTGCCTGTCGCGATGCGCCGCACGTTCTCGACGGTGTATTCTTCGGCGATAATTGCGCGCCAGCCGTCCGTCCCAAATTTGATAGGTTTAACCATTTTTTATTATTTTATTGGAATTATATTATTTTTATCTTAAACAAGGGCAAATTTAGCGATAAGCGGCTCTATTTTTGCTAAATAATGATTTTCTTTTTCGTGCATTTTTTGGCGCAACTCGGGTGTTTCATCGTCGTAACCGCATAGATGTAGTATGCCGTGTATCATTACGCGGCAGAGTTCGTGTAGCGGCGCGGCGTTTTCGGTAGCTGCGTTTTCGCGTACTCTATCCACACTGATATAAATATCGCCTTCTATCGGCTCGGTTTCGTAGTCGTCGTGAAACGGAAAAGTGATGACATCGGTATAAAAATCATGCTCGAGTTCGGTCTGATTGATGTGCAATAAAAAATCGTCACTACAAAAAACAAAACTCACTTCTGCCGTCGTACAGCCTTCTGCTTGCGCCGTTTCTATCGCCCATTGATGCAAAATTGGCTCGAGCGTAGGCGCAAAAGGCAGGTCTATATCTTCCGCAAAAAAATTGATTTGGTTGCTAATTTCTTCCACGTTAGCTATTTCGTAATATTAAAAATTATATTTATAATAAATTGATTGACAATATTTTAACTATTTCTTGTTGCCACCGAAATAATATTTTCGTTCGGTCTATCAGACTCTATCAAGCCGTCGCGGAGGCGAATAATTCGGTGGGCGTGTTCGGCAATATCGGGTTCGTGCGTCACGAGTATCACGGTGTTACCTGCGGCGTGTATTTGCTCAAAAATACTCATAATTTCTATCGAGGTTTTGGTGTCTAAGTTGCCCGTCGGCTCGTCCGCCAAAATGATAGCAGGGTCGTTTACTAAGGCACGCGCTATCGCTACGCGCTGCCGTTGCCCGCCGCTCAATTCGTTCGGGCGGTGGTGTACGCGGTTGCCCAAACCCACCAAATCCATTGCTTTTTGCGCTTTTTCTAAACGCGCCGCACGTCCTACGCCTGCATAAACCAAGGGTAACGCTACGTTTTCGAGCGAAGTCATGCGCGGCAAAAGGTTGAACGTTTGGAACACAAAACCAATTTCTTTATTGCGCACGGCAGCTAATTCGCCGTCGGTCATTTTGCTCACCGCGTGTCCGTTGAGCGTATATTCGCCCGCCGTCGGCGTGTCCAAGCAGCCGAGCAGGTTCATCAGCGTACTTTTCCCCGACCCCGACGGACCCATCAGCGCGACGTATTCGTTCCTCGAAATATTTAACGAAACAGATTGCAAAGCGTGGATAATCGCGTCGCCCATGACGTAGGTTTTGCGGATATTATCAATAGTAATAATGGTTTTATCGGTCATTTTTCGGAGTTTATCAAGTATAATTATTTCATTTTGGGAACTACAAAAAACGCATCGTCGTAGGTTTTTGGTGCATTCGCCAATGCGGTATTGCGCGCAAGCGGCGGCGTTATTTCGTCGGTGCGCAGCGTGTTTTCGTCGCTACCATTCATATAAACTAAGGGTTGCACGCCCGTCACATCTACTTCTTGCAGCCGCTCTACCATTTTGAGTATAGCGGCAAGGTCGGTTTGCATCGCTGCTCGAGCTTCGGGCGTGAACTCCAAACGCGACAGCTTTTCTAAATGTAAAATTACGTTTTCGTCCATTAAAAATTTATTTTTTTAGCTTAAATACAGTTTATTATCGTCAGAACGCAAATAATTTAAGCCCAAAGATAGGAATAAAACAACAAAAGCCACACCTTCGGAGGTTTCTAATAAACCTTCGGTCATTAAAGCCACCGACATAACACTATAAAACAATAAAAACAGCGTTTCGTTATAATTTTTTTTGTAAAACAAAGGAAAAAACAAGCCGAAACCAAAAATAATTATACCTAGAATTCCGCCGCCTGCATACTGAAACACCCATTGATTGTGCGGCGTTTTCACCTGTAACCAAGGGTAATCACGTTGGTAAACTGCACGGCACAACTGCTCCACATCGCCGATGCCTACGCCAAAAATTGGGTTTTCATTGCCTATTTTTAAGCCCGTTTTAATGGAAATAATACGCTCGGCAGTCGAGTTATTCGCTATATTTTTGTCTTTATATTCGCCAAATTCGTAGCGCGAATGTTCTATTTTTTCTCTAAAACTCGGTAAGGTGTAATAGCTGATTATGGGTAGAAGTACCGCGCAAAAACCTAAAAAAATACCAAGTAAATATTTTTTTTCTTGTATAATATATTGTATAAATAACACTAAAACGCCAAAGTAAAATGCTAAAATGCCAGTCCGAACAGCTAACAAGTGTAAGGTATAAAAAAGAATAGCACTACTTAGTATTAAAAAATATTTTTCTGTTTTATAATAAAAAATATATTTTTTTATAATTATATAAATACTTGGTAATAAAGCAATTAGTAGCAATAAATTGAAACGTATATGATGAATTGGTTTGTGCCAAGCCAAGCGCGGCTCTACCGCTACCTCGCCTCTTTTGACCGCTAAACTTGCCGCCTCGAGATGTGTATAATAATATAATAGCGTACTCAGAGCCGTTACAGTGACCAAAAACGTTGTCACAAAAAACACGCCTCGATATTGTTTTTCGGTGAATTTTGGTAACAGCGCGAACGTAATCGGCAAACCTAAAAACGGCAGTTTCAAGCGCATTTGTTCTAGCCAAGAAGTCGTATCTGAACAATAAACGCCCGAAACGGCGATAAATAAAAATAGCAAAACGGGCGCAAGGAACTCGGGGCGACGAAAAAAAGCGGCTGCGTCGGCGCGCAAATTCGTGTTCACGAACGCTGTTGCGAGCAAGCCAAATAAGGCTACGCTCAACAAAAACTTGGAGCAAAGCAAGCCCAAAACCGTCAGGCAGCAGCAAAAAAACGCCAAATGACTTCGGAACGGCTGAAACCGATGCAACAAATTCATCATACCGTTGCGGGCGGTTGCAGCGTAAACTGTATGTATTTGACCGTGTTTTCACGCGCAATATCGATGGTCTCGAAGTAGGTTTTAATGCCTAATTCGGGCAAAATCAACTCCTTAGCGTAAATATTATTATCGTGATATAATATAGTGCCGTTCGCTTCCGCGATTGTTTCTAAGGTGTACGCGTAGAGGTTCGGCTCGTCGGTTTTGAGGTGAATTTTGGCATTAGCCACTAATATTTTTGGATACATAGCGAGGAAGCGACCCGAGGTTAGCCTATGGTTTGCACGGCTTTTGCGCAAAAATGGGTCGGGAAAAGTTATCCAGATTTCGTTGATTTCGCTTGCCGCAAAAAAATACAACAGCTCCTCGATGCGCGTGCGGATAAACGCTACGTTCGGCAGATTTGCGCGCAAGGCCTGCTTCGCGCCGCGCCATATTCGCGCACCTTTTATATCAATGCCAATGAAATTTCGGTCGGGATACATCGCCGCCATCGCCACGGCGTACTCGCCGCCGCCACACGCCAGCTCGAGCGTAATCGGATTGTCGTTGCCAAAATGCGCCGCCCATTGTCCGCGCATCACTATTTCCGCGCCGTCGTTGCGCGTCAGCAACTCGCTGCCGTGTCCTTCAAAATTTTGGTACACGTTCGGAAACGATGACATTTCCGCAAATTTCACTAATTTACCTTTACTCAAAATATTTATTCAAAAAATTACTTGAAAATAATCAGCAAAAGTCGACAAAAAAGCCTAATTTTGCAACATAATAGCTGAAATAAAATAAACTTATCACGGCTGTATTTGTTACACAATAATTAAAATCAGTTACACTTTTCAATAATCAAAATATGAACCCAGTTCTTTTTTATACCGAGCAAACGCCGAACCCCGAAACGCTCAAATTCGTTACCAATCGTATGCTTTTCGCCAATAATATGGCTGATTTTAGAGATGCGACCAGCGCGAAAGAGTGGTCGCCGCTCGCAACTTCGCTTTTCGATTTGCCTTATGTAAAAGGTGTGTATATTTGTAATAATTTTGTGACCGTCACAAAAGAGTTCAATTACGATTGGTCGGAAGTGATGATTCCTATCAAACAGCACCTAAAAGACTATATCGAGGCAGGCAGCACGGTACTCAAAGACGGCTACGCTGAATGGAAAACCGCGACTGACAAAAAGTCCGAAACGCAGTTTGAGGGCGACGATGCAGCGATAGTAGAAAAAATAAAAAGTTTGATTGAGACTTACGTCAAACCAGCCGTAGAAAGTGACGGCGGCAATATAGAGTTTAAAGATTATAAAGCGGGCGTAGTTCACGTCGTCATGCAAGGCGCGTGTAGCGGCTGCCCGTCGAGTACCGTTACGCTCAAATCAGGCATCGAGGGTATGCTCAAACGCATGGTACCGCAAGTGACCGAAGTGGTACAAGAGATGGGCTAATTAGTAGCATCATCAATAATAGTAAAATTTTATTGACAAAAAAAAGAACGTAGCGACTTGGTGTCGTTACGTTCTTTTTTATTTGGATTAATATTAAAAATATACTTATCTAACCTCTATTTTTCCTGCGCCGATAACCTGCATATCCGACTGTTGTATATCGTAATAATACATACCGCTATTGAGCGAACTAATATCAATTTCGTTAGTTAAAGTATTGTCAATCAATGGTTTAGTTGTCACTAATTTACCATCATAAGTAAAAAATCGAATGCTCGCCGCTTGCAAATTTCTACCCAATTCTACGGTCAATTTACTAGTAGCAGGGTTCGGGAACGTGCGCACTGTCACCATATTATTGAGCGACATCGCTACGCCCGTAGGCAACAAAAGGTCGTTATTATCCGAGTACATCGTGCTGCCTTCTTGCGGTGCTTGCAGGTTTTCCGCGCCCGCGCTCGACGTAATTACTACCGTGATAGAGTCGGGCGTATTCGTGTTGCTGTAATCAAAAGGAATATCGAACTGCGTCCAAGCGGTCACGGCTACGCCCGTTTTATTTATCATTCGTGCCAAACCGACTTGCTCCGACAAACCCGTAGCAGCATTAAATTTGGTGAGTTTGGCATACGCCAAACAAGAATCGCCGTTTACACCCGTGTATTTGTACCAACCCGTGAAGCGGTCGGGACGCGCAGTAAAAGGAACGCCGAGCTTTGCACTTTTGGTCGGATTACTCAAATTGAAAACAAATTTGCCTGTAAAAACAGTTCCTGCCGACTTGACACCAAAAATTTTGACCGTTTTCAATTTCGCAGAATAAGTGCCGTTTTGTACATTTCCTGCGCCACTTTCTTTGGCTACGGGCGCAGGATTACTCCCAAATGCGACATCTAATGCTGGGTTTGGCGTTGCCCAAACGCCGCCCGACGGCTCGTCGTATTTGCCCGAAGTAGCTGCCGTCCACTGCTCCCAACCGAAATTAGCGAGTGTACTTTGTGCGGTTAAGCTGTCGCTTGTCGCTAATAAAATTATTGCGCTACTTGCTACCAATGTGGATAACTTTGTAGATAATTTTGTAAATAAAAAATTCATAAGCTAAATTATTGGATAAAAATTAAATGAAATATTTTTGTTTATAACGATTATGTTAATTGAAATGTTGTATTTTTTATTGTAAATTTTGAATTTCAATAAACCAAAAAGCACTTACAAACTCGGGTTTGCAGGTGCTTTTTGATTATATTTTTTGATTACATTATAAAAATATTAATACGTTTATAAATATTTTATTTTTTTACAATTCAAACTTGATACCTTGTGCAAGTGGCAAAGTAGTAGAGTAATTGATGGTGTTTGTTTGTCGGCGCATATACGCTTTCCAACTGTCCGAACCGCTTTCGCGACCGCCGCCCGTTTCTTTTTCGCCGCCAAATGCGCCGCCGATTTCCGCGCCGCTCGTACCGATATTGACATTTGCGATGCCGCAATCCGAACCTGCTACCGAAAGAAAAAGCTCTGCTTCGCGCAAATTATTGGTCATAATCGCCGACGAAAGACCTTGTGGAACATCGTTTTGCATCGCAATTGCTTCATCTAAGGTCGAGTATTTCATCAAATAAACGATTGGCGCGAAGGTTTCGTGTTGCACAATAGCAAAATCATTTTTTGCCTCAATCATACACGGCTTCACATAGCAACCGCTTTCGTAGCCCGCGCCTTCCAAAACGCCGCCTTCCACCAAAACCGTTCCGCCTTCTGCTTTTGCTTGCGCAATCGCATGGAGGTACATCGCTACCGCATCTTTATCGATAAGCGGTCCGACGTGATTATTGCTGTCGAGCGGGTTGCCGATACGGAGTTGCGTGTATGCTTTTGCTATCGCATTCTTCACCGTTTCGTACTGACTTTCGTGTATAATCAAGCGCCGCGTCGTTGTGCAACGCTGACCTGCCGTACCGACCGCGCCAAAAACTGCGCCAGGAACTACGATTTTCAAATCCGCCGATTCGGTAATAATAATCGCATTATTTCCACCCAACTCTAAAAGGGTTCTGCCTAAGCGACCGCTCACGGCTTGCGCCACTATTTTACCCATGCGCGTACTGCCCGTAGCAGAAATTAACGGCACACGTTTATCCTCCGACATCAACGCGCCGATACCGCTATCTCCTGTTACAATACAAGAAACCCCTTCGGGTAAGTTATTGTTTTTCAATACGTTATGAAATATTTTTTGGCAAGCGACCGAGCAAAGCGGCGTTTTTTCGCTGCCTTTCCAAATACATACATCGCCACAAACCAAGGCAATCATCGCGTTCCACGACCACACCGCAACAGGGAAATTGAAGGCGGAAATAATGCCGACGATACCGACAGGGTGCCATTGCTCATACATACGGTGCAGTTCGCGCTCCGAGTGCATCGTTAAGCCGTACAATTGTCGCGACAAGCCGACCGCAAAATCACAAATATCAATCATTTCTTGTACTTCGCCCAAGCCTTCTTGTAGGCTTTTGCCCATTTCGTAGCTCACAAGTTGCCCGAGTTCGTATTTGTTATTGCGCAAAGCGTCGCCATATTGACGTACTATTTCGCCGCGTTTTGGTGCGGGCATCATGCGCCATTGCTTGAAAGCGGCTTCGGCGGTACGGACTACTTGCTCGTATTCGGCAGGCGTAGTAACCGTGACTTCGCCTATTTTTTTGCCATCAACGGGCGAGTAAGAAACGATAGTTTCGTGTCCTGCCGAAGCTATCCACTCGCAGCCTGTACTCGTACCTGATTGCGTTCCCGCCAAGCCGAGTTTGCCTAAAAAATCTGTATTCATTTTGTTTGTACTCTAAAAAAATAATATAAAGTGTAACTTTTTTTGTTTTTAATAATTATTTATAACTATATGATACCCAATTGTTTACCCGCTTTTTTGTAGATTTCCAATACTTGGTCTAAGTGATGGTCTTCGTGCGTAGCCATAAACGAATTGCGCATCATAGCGTGATTTGGTGGCGTTGCAGGCGAAATAAATACGTTTACAAAAACGCCACTATCATATAAATTTTTCCATAATTTAAATGCTTTTTCATCGTCGTAAATCATCACGGGGACGATAGCCGTGCGCCCTTGTTTTACATCATAACCCATTTCGGTCAAGCCGCGACGTACTTTTTCGGCATTGCCAACTACTTTTGTCACTAATTCGGGTTGCGCCTCGAGTACATCTAAGGCTGCTAATGCTGCCGCTACCGACGCAGGCGTAGGCGACGCGCTGAAAATAAGCGACGTAGAAAAATGTTTTAGGTAATTGATAACGCGCTCACTGCCCACCACAAAACCGCCGATTGACGCTAAGGTTTTGGAGAACGTACAAACGGTAAGGTCTATTTCGTCGGTCAAGCCAAATTCGCTCGCCGTTCCGCGACCGCCTTCGCCTATCACACCAAAAGAGTGCGCATCATCGACTATCACTTGCGCGCCGTATTCTTTTGCTACCTTATTGAGTTCGGCAAGATTGGCTATTTCGCCAAAAGTACTAAACACGCCATCTGTCACAATTAATTTACACGCCTCTTCGGGTAAATTACTGATGCGTTTGCGCAGGTCGTCCATATCGTTGTGCTTATAGCGCACAATTTCCGTGCCCATCATGCCGCGCACAATCATATTGCCCGTGACGATGCTCGCGTGATTGTCGCGGTCGGAAAGAATATAGTCGCCACGACCAATAAGCGGCGTGATAACGCCCTGCCCTGATTGAAAACCCGTCGTAAAAAGCAGCGCGGATTCTCTACCCATAAACTTAGCGATACGCACCTCCATTTCTTCGTGAATATCGATAGTTC
>JAYWGJ010000054.1:0-9693 GCA_043778315.1 Saprospiraceae bacterium
CAAAGATAGGCTTTTTATTGGTTTTATTCCAATAATAGTACAGACAAGGCATGCTTTGTATGTACGTCCCCAGTTTTTATTTTTTACAATAAAAAATAATAAACGTGACAGTCAAAAATGTAAAAAATATCAAAATAAAATATCATAAAATATTGACAAAGTGAAGTACAGGCTTCAAATTTTTATTTTATTATATACATACCATACAGTGTCAATTACTTAGATGCCTACCTTATTTATATATCAAAAAATTATAATAAGATTACAAATTAGGTGCAACTTTTTTTTTGTTATAATCGTCTCTAAAAGGAAATAAAAATTATTAAACAGTTATTCATCAGTCATATTAATTTATCCATGTTTACAAAAAACAACACCACTATTGCTAATTTCTTCCGAAATGTGACGGCTTTGTGCGCCATGTTGATACTACCTTTGGTAGTAAACGCGCAATTGACCATCACCAAATCGGTGGACAAAACCTCCGTCCTCTCGGGCGAATTTTTCACTTACACGCTGCAATACCGTTGTGCGAGTACCACCACCGATTGCCGCAATGTGTCGGTGAGTGATGTGTTGCCTGCTGGCGTTTATTTCAGAGAGTCGTCAGGCTCGGTGCATACCCTCGGTAGCGGCACTTTTGATAATATGACCAATAAAGTCTCGTTTGCATTTGTCGACCCCTTACCTGCGGGCGCGACGGGACAGCTAAAAATCAAATGCTACTTCCCGAACGGCAGCACGCCCGACGGCGCGACGGCGGTGAACAGAGCTACTATCACCGACGGCGCAAGCACCGTAACGAGCAACCCTGTTACCGTGACGGCGCACGCCTCCGACCAGTTCTGCCCGCCGTACATATATTCGGAGGGACCGGCAATCGGAGGCAATACTACCTATATTACAAGAGTGCCGCCCGCTATCGGGCAGTACATTGCTGCGCCTGGTATTTTGAATCCCACTAATATGACTGTGGTGCAACATTTTGCACCTGGGGTTACGTTTGTGTCTGCCGATAATGGTGGCGTATATAATGCGGCGGCTAACACCGTGACGTGGATTGTACCGAATACTGCGGTAGAAATTGATAACCGCAACTTTAATTATCCTACCGGGTTTGAAGACCCTATTCTTAACCTTAATGCTACGGTATCTTATACTAATCCGCCGTTTGCAGTAGGGGACTTGACGCACACCAGCACCGATATTACCTACACGCCAACAGGCACGAGTACACCTATTACCTTGGTAGGTAGCGGAGCGGGTTCTACTTGTGAGCAACATTTAGTGCATGACTTTCGTTTAGAAACACCCGTTTATGCATCAGATGTTAGCAAGTACATTAGCAACAACAAACCATTTTTTTATGCGGGAGAGAGGTATGACTATGCCGTATCGTGGCAAAATACGGGTAATACACCTTTGGATAATTTCGTAGTAGAAGACGTTTTTCCTGCGGGTATATTTTGCACTAATATATATATTCCCGTTCATGGCAATGCTACAGGAGTAAACTACAATGTCTATTTTAAATCAAAAAATAACCCTACCTATACACAACTTACGGGCGGACCTTTTGCTCCAACTAATTATCTTAGTTTACAAATGTACGCAGCAGGTTATGGCGCTATAAATATGAACTTGGCGGCTAACGATACCCTTACGGGCATTCGCTTAGACTTCGGTACGGTACCGCCTGGATTTAAGTCCTATAATGCCTACTGGACGTTTAAAGTCAAGGAAACTAATACAATTATCAATAGAACGAACTGCCTAACAGCTACTACTTCTTCTATTAGCGGTGTGGAGTCGGATTGCGCACCTATCGAGATACACCCGCGCCCTACTTACGCGGTACCTTCTCCTGACAAGCAATACACAAACGCCGAAAATAATTACAGCACACACTACGGACCTGATGCCGTAGGTACTACTTTTTATAGCCGTCTGGCAATGCGAACCTACGCAAGCGCACCGATGATAAACCCTGTCATCATGGATTTATTGCCCGTGGGTTTAACCTACGATAACTATTGGGCTATGCCTGCTCAATACAATACGGCAGGCTTACCTGCACCTGCCTTTGAGCATATTGTAAATTACAATGGTACAGGGCGCGAGCTACTACGGTGGCGTTGGACGGGTACTTACACTACCTTAGACGGAGGTGTGCAACTTTTCCCCCGCCTAAAACTCACTAATTTAGCACCCGTGGATGTGGAGCTAATTAATACCTATGCCCTGAGCGCAGACAATGCTCGTGGTTGCGACCGCACCAATATTTATAACGTATTAAATGATTTACTACCCGATGTAAACGATTTGGACGGCGATGGCAGTACTACCGATTCGCTTTGTTTTAACAGTGTACAAACTGGCAATATACGCCCGAGTTCTTCGGCGGCGTTAGACTCGCGCAAGCTCGTAAAAGGGCAGATAGACACCGATTATAGTGCTTATCCTGCCTTCGGGCAAACCGTCCCAGGCGGATTAGCTGATTATAAACTCACCGTCCGCAACATCGGCAACATACCGATGACGAACGTGCAGGTAGTGGATATACTCCCTTTTGTGGGCGATATGGGGGTCATCGACCTTTCTGGGCGTGGCTCGCAATGGCGACCTAACCTCGTCGCACCCGTAGCCGCACCTTCGGGCGTGACCGTTTATTATAGTACCGCTTCCAACCCGTGCCGTAGCGCAGAAGGCATAGAGCCGTCGGGACCTGCGGGCTGCGTAGCTCCTAATTGGAGTACTACACCGCCTCTCGATATAACTGATGTTCAATCTATTAAGTTTGATTTTGGCGTGATAAAGGTAAACCCAGGCGATGAACTTAACCTCACCTGGCCTATGCGCGCACCTATCAACGCGCCTACTAACGGCGAAGTAGCCTGGAATTCCTTTGGCTATATTGCCAATCAAGTAAACCCTGACGGTACTACGGGTAGCACGCTGCTCCCTTCCGAGCCTATCAAAGTAGGTATCAAAGTAAACCCTATCACGCCCGCCGTATATGGCAACTTTGTTTGGCTCGATACCAACCGCAACGGCGTGCAAGATGCAGGCGAAGCGGGCATCGACGGCGTGCGCGTAGAACTATATAAAGACAACGGCGACGGTATCAACGACCCCGCTACCGATACCCTCAAAACCTTTACTTTAACGACCCTTAACGGGCAATACATCTTCCCTAACCTGCCTCCAGGCGACTATTACGCGGTCATGTATTTGCCTACCAACTACGATACCTCGCCTGCCAATCAAGGCACCGACGACACCAAAGACTCGGACGGCACAGCCGCCAATCTCAATGGCTTTAATGTCATCAAAATGCCTGTCACTAACCTGATGTGGAACGAATATGACTACACTTGGGACCAAGGCATTTATCCGAACGATAAAGCTAGCGTTGGTAATTACGTCTGGTTTGACGAAGACAATAATGGCATTCAAAACGAACCTGCCTCCGACGGCTTAAACGGCGTGACCGTACAAATATACGCCGCAGGCAATACCACTACACCGATAGCTACACAAGTAACGCACAACGATGCGAACGGATTTCCTGGATATTACCTATTTGATAACTTACCTCCAGGCGATTATCAAATCAAGGTTACGCCACCTGCGGGTGCTACTTTCTCGACAGGTGCAGGCTACACGCCTTCTACTACCAGCGATGGCAACGACTCCGATGTATCAGCAACAGGTTGGACGAGTACTATCACCCTTGCGCCTAACCAAACTGACCTTAACTGGGACGCAGGAATACAGATGCCAACAGGTAATCTTTCCCTCGGTAATATGGTATGGAATGATACAGACAATAGCGGCACTTTTGACTCAGGCGAAACAGGTATTAACGGCGTGACCGTAAACCTTTACCGCGACAGCAATAACGACGGTATTCCGCAACCCAATGAGTACATCGGTTCTGATATTACCCATACAATGGCAGGCGCGAACGGCTTTTATCTATTCACGAACCTTATTACCGCCAATTATATCGTACAGATTGCGCCAAGCAACTTCACGCCAAGTGGCGCACTTTCGGGCTTACTGACCAGTACAGGCAACGACGTTGCGGGTGCTGCAACCGACCCTGATAATAATATTAATAACGATGATAACGGCACTTACAACGGTACTTATGGCGTTATCAGCGCGCCGATTTCCTTAGTCGCGTTCACCGAACCGACTAACGACGGCGACGGCAATCAAGGCAACCTAACCGTCGACTTTGGCTTCCGCACACCGCCCGCACCCGCCTCTATCGGCGACCGCGTATGGCTCGACGCAGACAAAAACGGCATTCAAGACGCTAATGAAGTGGGCGTAGCAGGCATCACCGTAACCTTATACGACAATACAGGCAAAGCGGTATCCGCTACCAAAACGGACGCTTACGGCAACTACTTATTCTCTGGATTAACGCCAGGCAACTATACCGTAGGCTTTACGCTGCCAAGCAATTATGTGTTTACCACACAAGGTACAGGCACAGATAGCGGCACAGCAACAGATAGCGATGTACTCCCTTCTAATGGAGGGGCTGGGGGAGGCTCGACAAGCGGTACATTTGGTTTAACCAAAACCATTACCTTAGGTGCGGGTGAGAACGAGCGCAATGTGGACGCAGGTATTTATTTTAGCAATAAAGCGGCAGCAAGTATTGGCGATTATGTGTGGTTTGACACCAATGCCGACGGCATACAAGATGCTGCCGAGAAGGGCATCGCAGGCGTAACCGTGACCTTATATAACGGTGCAGGCGTACCCGTAGCTACTACCATCACAGACGGAACAGGGCATTATTTATTTGATAATGTAACACCAGGAACGTACTCGGTAGGCTTCGCCGCACAACCTGGCTTAGTGCTTACCGCGCCAACTAACGGTACTACCGACGGCTCAGATGCGATACCTGCCTCAGGCAAAACGCCTACCTTTACGGTAGCCGCAGGCGAGCAACGCCGCGATATAGATGCAGGCTTCAAAACCGTCAGCGACCCCGCTAATAGCGCGGCAGTAGGCGACTATGTATGGAACGACCTTAATAATGATGGCATACAAAATGCCAACGAAGCAGGTATAGCAGGCGTAACAGTGACGCTGTATAGCGCAGACGGGACTACCGTAATTGCTACTACCGTAACTGACGCTTTTGGTCGCTACCTCTTTAACGACCTCACGCCCGACGCTTATCGCATACAGTTTACCGCGCCTACGGGCTTTGTGGTAGTAGCAAAAGACGCAGGTGGCAACGACAGCAAAGACAGCGATGCAAACGCTACAACAGGTATGACTAATGTATTTACACTCGCACCCGGAGAGAAGAACTTGACCGTAGATTGTGGGCTATACAACGCAAGTCTGCCCACAGGTAGCATCGGCGATTATGTATGGAACGATGCCAATAAAGACGGCATACAAGACGCAAACGAGGGCGGCGTAGCAGGCGTAACGGTCATGCTTACCGACGGCACTACCACCTGGACCACCACCACAGACGCAAACGGTAAATACTTGTTTAGCAATTTGCCCGCAGGCAATTACACCGTTACGTTTAGTAATATTCCTGAGGGCTATGTGTTTACACAACAAACAGACGGGACTAATAACGGCAGCGATGTGAACAGTACAGGCGTATCTAATACGATTAATCTGGCAGCAGGCGAACGCAAAACCGATATAGATGCAGGGATATTCCCCGCAGGTACGTCGAGCGGAACGGCAAGTATCGGTAATTATGTTTGGTATGATACTGATAATAATGGCAAACAAGACGCGGGCGAGACGGCAGGTGTACCAGGTGTAACCGTCATTTTATACGCTGCTGACGGCACAACGGTATTAGCTACCCAAAAAACGGACGCTACGGGTCACTACTTATTTACGGGTTTAAATCCAGGCACTTATATAGTTGGCTTTGCGCCAAGCAGCTTGCCCGCAGGATACGCTTTTGCACCAGCAAACGCCACAGGTACAGGGTTTACGGATAATAATGACTCTGATGCTGACGCAACAACAGGCAAAACAGCTCCTATTACCGTAGCCGCAGGCGAAGAAAACACAAGCGTAGATGCAGGTATTTGGAAAGCAAATAACAACTTAGGCAGTATCGGTAACTTTGTATGGAACGACCTTAACGGCGATGGTAAACAAGATACGGGCGAGTTAGGCGCGGCAGGCGTAAGCGTGACCTTGATAGACAAAGTGACGGGCGCGATAGTCAAAACAACGATAACCGACAGCAACGGCGCGTACTTATTTGCCGACCTGCCTTATGGTAGTTATAATGTGGTGTTTGGCAATTTGCCAAGCGGATTTACGTTTAGTCCGAAAGACGCAACAAACGACAGCATCGACTCCGATGCCGACCCCGTAACAGGCAAAACAGGAGATATTGTGCTTGACGCAACTAATCCAAACAATACAACTACCGATGCAGGCATACACACTACCACCAAAGCAGGCTTAGGCGACTATGTGTGGGAAGATGCGAACGGCGATGGCATACAAAATGCAAATGAAAAAGGTATCGCAGGAGTGTTAGTGACCCTATTAGACGGCGCAGGCACGCCGATAGCAACCGCCGTGACAGACGAAAACGGCTACTACGCCTTTATCAACCTCACACCAGGCAGCTATCAATTGACATTCACTAATCTACCAGAAGGCAGTTCATTTACTAAGCAAGGTCAGGGAACAGCAGCCACAGACAGCGATGCGGACGCGACAGGCAAAACCGCGCTTATTACCTTAGCAGCAGGCGAGTTTAACAACACGATTGATGCAGGTGTGGTAGTACAAAAAGCAGGCTTAGGCGATTATGTGTGGTACGATACAGACGGCAATGGCGTGCAAAACCCAACAGAGACAGGCGTAGCAGGGGTAACGGTGACGCTATACGACGCTACCACAAACCTACCGTTAGCACGGACGGTAACAGACGGAAACGGCTTTTATCAATTTGTGAACTTACTCCCCGCTACTTACTATGTGGTGTTTGAACCTACTACTTTGCCAGCAAATAGCGGGTTTACTAACCAAACGGTAGGTACCTCGAACGGCAGTGATGCGAACGCAACCACGGGCAGAACCCCTAACGTTACGCTCGCCCCAGGCGAGTACAACAGCAGCATAGATGCAGGTATAATACCTACGGCAGCCTTAGGCGACTTTGTTTGGTTGGATACCAACAAAAATGGCGTACAAGATGTAGGCGAAAGCGGCTTAGGCGGGGTGACGGTCAATCTATACCTTGCGAGCAACCCGAGGGTGATATTCCGTACCGTGACCACGCGGAGCAGCGGCGCATATTTGTTTACTAATCTACCAGCCGACGACTATATCGTGGAGTTTGCGCCCGTAACGGGCTACACACGCACAACGGGAACTAACGGCGGCGACGACAACAGCGATGCAGATGCACTAACAGGACGAACAGGCATTATCACGCTCGCCGCAGGCGAAAGAAACCCGAATATAGATGCAGGGTATTATGTGACACCGTTGCCAGTGAGTTTACTCTACTTCAAGGGCGCAGCAGAAAACTGTACCGTACTATTAAATTGGGCAACCGCAAGCGAGCAAAACGCTAAATCGTTCCGCGTAGAGCGTAGCGCAGACGGCAAAACGTGGGGTAGCTTAGGGATAGTGGCTGCGGCAGGTAATAGTGTAACGGTACGCAACTATCAGTTTACGGACAGCAAACCGAAGCGCACCAACTACTACCGCTTAGTGCAAGCCGACTTTGACGGACAAACCGCAGTGTACGGATTAGCCCAAAGTGTAGAGACACAAGGCTGTTTTGATGAAACAACAAACGGCGTAACGAACCTCTATCCGAACCCGAACAACACGGAAGAAGTAACGGTCAAGTTTTACACCGATAGAGGCGACGAAGAAGCAGCCATAGAAATATATGATGTATTAGGTCAGCAAATGAGCGCGATGAAACTGCCTATTACTAACGGCGTAAACCTTGTGAATATGGACATATCAGACTTAGCATCAGGTACTTACTTAATTAAAATAGTAGGAGCGGGTTGGTACAGCGTAGCGCAAAAATTGGTGCGCGTGAAGGAGTAGAGACAAGGTATGCCTTGTCTGGCAAATATTAAATAGAGATGCGATTTGTCGTATATATGAATAAAAAGTCCCGCGTTGCAGCAGCAGCGCGAGGCTTTTTTTATTGTAAAAATACCCTATAAGCACATTTAAAACTTAAAAATGTTTACTTTTGCAAAATATACAGTTCAACTCTAAATTATAGCAATAATGAATAATATTGATTTCAATAACAAAAAAGTAATTGTACGCGTGGATTTTAACGTACCGATTGATGCCAGTTTTAATATCACTGACGATACGCGTATGCGTGGTGCGATAGCGACTATACAGCACATCACGGCGGCAGGCGGTGCCGTTATTTTGCTGTCACATTTTGGTCGTCCGCTCAAAAAAACACGCGCCGATGGGAGCATCGATGTGCAGCAATTCACCTTGGCGCATTTAGTTGCGCATTTAAGCGTTTTGCTAAGCAAAAAAATAACCTTTGCAGATAATTGTATTGGCGAAGCAGCCAAAACCGCCGTTGCCAACCTCAACGCAGGTGACGTTTTATTATTAGAAAACACACGTTTTCATGCAGGCGAAGAAGCAGGTGACCGTCTGTTTGCTGCCGAATTGGCTTCGTTAGGCGATATTTATATTAACGATGCTTTTGGCGCAGCGCATCGCGCGCATGCAAGTACAGCTATTATTGCGTCTTTTTTTGACGCTCATCACAAGGGTTTTGGCTTGCTAATGGACAGCGAATTGGCGGCAGCCAAAAAGATAATGGATACGCCTGCTCGTCCGCTTACCGCAATAGTAGGCGGCGCAAAAGTGTCGGATAAAATCCTATTATTAGAGCATTTATTGGATAAAGTAGATACACTTATCGTGGGCGGTGGCATGGCTTACACGTTTATGCAAGCGATTGGCGGCACTATCGGCAACTCGCTTTGCGAAACCGAGAAGCTCGATTTGGCAAAAGCCTTATTATTAAAATCACGCGAAAAAGGCATAAATTTATTACTACCTATCGACTCCGTTGTGGCGGATAAGTTTGCTAATGATGCCAACACGCGCACCGAGCGCAGCATTACGATAAGCGATGGTTGGAGCGGTTTGGATATTGGAGCGGAAGCGATAGTAGCTTTCCGAGCTGCTATATTAAACTCGAAAACAATACTTTGGAACGGTCCGATGGGCGTTTTTGAGATGGAAAAATTTGCTACTGGAACACGCGCAATTGCCGAAGCGGTAGCCGAAGCAACGCAAAGTGGCGCGTTTTCGCTCGTCGGCGGTGGCGACTCGGTAGCTGCCGTAAATAGTATGGGCTTATCAGAAAAGGTTAGCTATGTGAGTACGGGCGGCGGCGCGATGTTGGAGTTATTGGAGGGAAAAGTGTTGCCAGGAGTGGCTGCTATGGTTTAAAGCAGTAAGCTGAAAACTGAAAACTATAAGCAATAAGCTTACGGAATTGTATAGTAGTTGGCTAAGGAACGCGTCCAAAATAGGTTACTGTATGCTCACTTGCCTAGGCTACCCCCGTTCACTGCAAATAAAGATAGTTTGCTATCTTTATTTTTGTTCATTCCAAAACTGCGTTAGATTATCCTTACAATGCAAAGGTATTGC
>JAYWGJ010000055.1:0-9676 GCA_043778315.1 Saprospiraceae bacterium
TTTGGTGTCGTAGCGCAATATCACGCCGCGTTTGCTTTTCGGCGCGCCCCAATCGGAGTAAAGTATCAAGCCTTTTTCGGGTATTTGCAGCCCGTCGAGTGTTCCTTTGCGTGCTGATGAGATAGTTTCGTAGGTCGGGTCGGAGCTTAGGTCGGTCACTCTGCCGAGTTCGCCGTTGCCGCTTTCGCCCATGCTATTCAGCCAAAGCGTCTTAGTTTGGGCTTCGTAACACAAGCCGTTTACACCTTTCGGCGCGTCGATAGCGAGTTTTTCATAGCTTTTTTTATTGATATTGATAACAAAAATAGCATTAATATCACTCGCCGAAACGAAGAGTGTACCGTTATCTTTCACCGCTATATCGTTGATAAAAACGGATTTTGTATCTGCCAAATCGAGCGAAAACACCTGTTTGGCGGTTTTGAGGTCGAAGCCCAACACCTTATCTATATCCGTGACGTAGAGCGTGTTTTTGATGACAACCATGCCTTTCGGACTGTTCAGCCCAGTTGCCCAGTCGCGGCGCACCATCATGCCGCTTCCTTTTGATACTTTACTGATAAAGCCGTCGCCGTCTTTCGCCGTCGCTTTACCCGACGCGCCCACATTAGATACAAAAACAAAATCGCCGCCAAAAACCACACTTTCGGGCGCGGCAAAACCGCCCATTTCGCGAAAGTTATTCATCGGCGTTCTATCTTGCGCGGTCGCTTCGCCGCAATATTGCGCAGCTACAAATAGCAAAAAATATATTTTATTCATGTAGAATAATTGAAGGATTAGTTTTATTTTCAACTGTTATAGCGGCTTTCATTTTGTCTATCATGCTTTTCATTTTGGTTGTAATGGTTTCATAATCAGCCATTTCTTTACCTGTAAACAAGACCATCAGCGCGCAAGGTGGAAGTTCGGAGGCGTTCAAAAAGGCGTACCAGTCGTTTTTTTGTAGCCGATATGCTTCGCGCACCAAGCGTTTCAGTCGGTTGCGGTCGTGCGCCCGCTTGAATATTTTTTTGGGAACGGAAACCGTCATTTGGCACGGGACGTGCGGCGGCATGATGTGGTCAGGCACAAAAAGCCACACGGCGCGCATCGGATACGCCGCGACGGAAGTAGCGCGCTTGCCCGTAAAAATCGCCTTGATGACTTTTTCGCGTTTCAGCCGCTCCGATTTATTGAAAGTCTGTTTGATGCTGTTTTTTATAAAAATAAGTAGCTGAAATAAATTAGTTGTGATTATTTATCTCCACTTGAAAAATAGCTTAAACCTACGCTTTGCTACGTTTTAACTATTTTTCAGCGGTCCCGATAATCACGCCTAATTTAAAACATACATTAATACTATTTACCCTTGCAAATGCGGCGGCAAATGCTCGTTATTGCGGTCTTGACCGATTTTTCGGCGGATATTTTGGGCGATAGTCGGCGATGCCGATACCTGCCGCGTGAGGCGGACGCGCATGAGGTCGGCGAACGATTTTTCGCGCTCAAAAACCGCGTTGAGCTGCTCGTTACTACTCACCTCCTGCAAAAATTCGGCGGCAGCCTCGCGCTGCAACTCGCCTTTGAGGTAGTCTTGCAGTCGTTCCATGAAATTTGCTTTTTCTAACATTTTTTTTATTAAACTGTAAGCTGTGAACTTTAAGCTATAAACTTTTTGACCATCATTTTTTTAAACTGTAAGCTATGCACTTTAAGCTATAAACTTTTGACCGTTTTTTATTAAGCTGTAAGCTATGAACTGTAATCTATAAACTTTTGACCGTTTTTTATTAAGCTGTAAGCTATGAACTGTAATCTATAAACTTTTGACCGTTTTTTATTAAGCTGTAAGCTGTGAACTTTAAACTATAAACTTTTTGACCGTTTTTTATTAAGCTGTAAGCTGTGAACTTTAAACTATAAACTTTTTGACCGTTTTTTATTAAACTGTAAGCTATGCACTTTAAGCTATAAATTTTTGACCGTTTTTTATTAAGCTGTAAGCGATAAGCTTTTTGACCTTCGCGAGCAAAAAGTTTTTAGTTTTTTACTTACGGCTTATAGTCCTTTTAGTTGCGTTTGTCCACAAATCCTTGTGCGGTAGCAAACGATACTAATTTTTGTTTTAACAAATTGCGCGCTCGAAACAAGCGCGAACGCACTGTCCCGACAGGCACGTTCAATATTTTCGACATTTCTTCGTAGCTAAAATCCTCCAAATCGCTCAGTACAATGATAGTGCGCGCATCGGCGGGCAGCGCGTCTAAGGCGGCAGACACTTCGTCGCCGAACTGCATGAAATCGAAGAGCGGGTCGTGACGCGGGTCGGTATAGCTGCCGTTTGCGTCGTCGCTCGCGCTGCTTTCGTCGTCTCTGTCTGCATCTACCAAGGGACGCAACTCGTCAAAATTGACGGTGTGATGCCCCATTCGACTACGTTTGCGGTAGTCGTTGATAAACAAATTCTTCATTATTCTAAACAGCCAAGCCTTGATATTAGTTCCCTGCTCAAACTTGTCGAGGTAGCGATAGGCGCGCTCGAGCGTGTCTTGCAGGAGGTCTTCGGCATCGGTTTCGTCTTGCGCGAGGTGGTACGCGAAGTTGTACAAAGGGTGCAGCAAGGGCATACAGTCCGCCTCGAACAGCGCGTTGCGTGCTGCTTCGGTGAGCGGAAAGGTAGCGGTATTTGCTTCTGTAATCGGTTCGGTCAGTTCGTCCATTCTGATAAAGATAATATTTCTATTGATTTTGTAAAAGTACAATCTTATTTTTTTATAGCCAAATATTTATTGGGAATTATAACTATATGAAATAATTTTTTCTAATAATAACAACAAAATCACGCCTAACTTATCCGTCCCCAGCCGCCGCGTTTTTTAGTACAAAATAGTAATCTGCGAGTAAAACACTAAAGTAATTGATACCTATTTTTTGATTGTGAAAACGAGAGTAGATTGCATTTCCAACAGTAATTAACACTAATTTTACAAAAAAAAAGTAATATTTGATAGTTTTCTAAAGTAATTTGCATAGTTTTGCATTTATGTTTTATAGAAGAAAAATCATATTAGCCCTATTACAAGCATTTGAAGGACATTTGCCAAAAATCTCCTTGCAAAAATTATTGTTTTTATTTGCAGAAAAGCAAGCTAAAAGGTCTTACGACTTTGTACCATATCTATATGGCTGTTATTCGTTTTCGGCAAATGCAGACCTTTCTGCTATGGCTAGACACGGGCAGCTTATAGAGGATAAGACCAGTTTTACAAAAAATGATACTATTAACTATGTAAAAGATTTAACTGAACAGGATAAAAAAATTCTTGTAGAGATAAAAAAATCTTATAGTAGCTTAGATAAAGATGCGTTAATTAAATTAACTTATTTGAATTACCGATACTATGCAATAAATAGTACTATTGCAAAAGACGTTTTAACAACAGAACAATACAAGGAAGTTTTGCAAGCAAAACCAATCAACAACAGCACAGTACTCTATACTATAGGGTACGAAGGTATTTCATTAGAGGAGTATTTAAATAGACTGATTGTAAACGATGTAAAAGTATTGGTTGATGTTAGAAATAATGCACTTAGTATGAAATTTGGATTTTCAAAAACACAATTAAAAAACTTTTGTGCAAGTCTAAACATTGAGTATTTACATATTCCAGAAGTGGGCATTCAGTCGGAGCAGCGGCAAGAGTTAAAATCACAATCGGACTATGATAATCTTTTTGAAATTTATAAAAATAAAAATATTAAAAATACGGTAACCCAACAAGAACAAATATTAAACTTACTCGAGGAGAAAAAACGAATTGCCCTAACTTGTTTTGAAGCAAATATATGCCAGTGTCACCGAAAACACTTAGCAGAAGCAATAGTCAAACTACCTCGATGGAATTATGAGCTAAAACATATTTAATTATGGCTTTAACCAAAATACTGATTGCTGTAAAAACCTATCCTACTTTATCAAGTAAGTATGATGAACTTGTATGCACGGCAGGATTCCTCGAAGATGGAAGCTGGATAAGAGTGTATCCAATTCCTTTTCGCAAACTTGAGTACGAGAATCAATATTGTAAATATGATTGGGTAGAAATCGATATTGTAAGAAATACCTCAGATTTTCGTTTGGAAAGCTACAAACCTAAATCAATCGAAACAGGGTTTAAAATTATTGAACACTTGGGTACTGAAGATTGTTGGCGGCGGCGAAAAGAGTTTGCTTTAAAAAATGTTCATACTAATATGACACAACTAATTGCAATGGCGAAAGACAAAACAAAATATACATCATTAGCAGTTTTCAAACCAAAGGAGATTTTAGAGTTCAAAATTGAAAAGGTTGAAAGAGAATGGGATAAGAAAAAGCTCGACAATTTGAAGGCGAGAGCGCAGCAGCTAAACCTTTTCAAAAATTCAGAAAACCCGTTTGAGGTTGTGAGCAAATTACCCTATAAATTTTCATACAAATTTACAAGTGACGACGGAATTGAGCGGACACTTATGATTGAAGATTGGGAAATTGGCGCACTATATTGGAATAGCTTGAGGAGGCACGAGGGTGACGAAGGAAAGGCTTGCGAAGATGTAAGAAGAAAATATTTTGATAATTTTGCTAGAACGAAAGATTTGTACCTTTTCTTAGGTACAACAAGAGAATTTCATTTAATAGCACCTAATCCGTTTGTAATTATAGGCACGTTTCACCCCAAAGTAGTAATCCAAACATCTCTATTTTAAGCTAAAAATGGGAGACAATACTTAAAGTTAATATGATTCGCCTGTCTAACTTATCCGTCCCCAGCCGCCGCGTTTTTGTGCGTTTTCGATAGCAATATGCGTGAGCAAGGGCAGATTTTCGGGTTTTTGCAGGTACAAATCAGCCTCGAGTATTTCGGTAGCGACGACTCTTGCGGTGCGCAATATTTCGCCGTCTTTGCTGAGGTCGGCGAGGCGCAGCGCGGCTGCGCCGCTCTGCTGCGTGCCGTCGATATTGCCCGCGCCGCGTAGCTGCATATCGGCTTCGGCTATCTCAAAACCGTTCGTCGTGCGGCACATGGTTTCTATTCTGAACCGCGCTTCTTGACTCAATTTGAAGCTCGAGAGCAATATACACTGCGACTCCGCCGCGCCGCGACCTACGCGCCCGCGCAACTGATGCAGTTGCGCCAAACCAAACCGCTCCGTGTTTTCTATCACCATCACCGACGCGTTCGGGACGTTCACGCCGACCTCAATAACGGTCGTCGCGACCATAATATTCGTTTCGCCGCGCACAAAACGCTGCATCTCAAACTCCTTATCGGCAGGTTTCATTTTGCCATGCACAATACTGATTTGGTATTGCGGCAACGGAAAAAAAGATTGAATATCGGCATAACCTTGCATCAAATTGGCTAAATCGAGCTTTTCGCTCTCTTCTATAAGCGGATAAACCACATAAACTTGTCTGCCTTTCGCTATTTCTTCGCGCATAAACCCCATCACGCGCTCGCGCTGCGTGTTGTATTTGTGTAGCGTGACGATAGGCGTTCGTCCAGGCGGCAGCTCGTCGATGACCGACACGTCGAGGTCGCCGTAGGTCGTCATCGCTAAGGTGCGCGGTATCGGCGTAGCCGACATCACCAATATATGCGGCGGAACGGTAGCCGAACCGTCGGCGTTTTTTTTCCATAGCGACGCGCGCTGCGCCACACCAAAACGGTGCTGCTCGTCTATCACCGCGAAGCCCAAACTTTGAAACTGCACCGTAGGCTCGATGAGCGCGTGTGTGCCTATTACGATATGTATAGAGCCGTCGAGCAAACCCGCCAAAACGCGCCGCCGCTCCTTCACGCGGGTAGAACCCGTAAGCACCGCGACCTCTATATTCATGCCCTTGACGAGTTCGGCGATGCCGATAAAATGCTGCTGCGCCAATATTTCGGTAGGTGCCATGAGCGCGGCTTGTGTGCCGTTATCCAACGCCAACAGCATCGCCATCAGCGCGACAATCGTCTTGCCGCTACCTACGTCGCCTTGTATGAGGCGGTTCATTTGCTTGCCGCTACCTACGTCGATGCGGATTTCGCGCAAGACTCGTTTTTGGGCTTCGGTAAGCTGAAACGGTAGTTTATTGCTATAAAAATCGTTGAACTGCGCGCCTACTTTAGCAAATATAAAGCCGCGAATGCTGTTGCTGCGCTGCCCTTTTAGCTGCAATAAACGCAATTGCATAAAAAATAATTCCTCAAATTTGAGGCGGAGTTCGGCTTGCTGCTGCGCCGCCAACGTAGGCGGAAAGTGTATATTGCGCAAAGCCAATAAACGACTCGGGAACTTGAATTTTTGTATGATTTCGTCGCTCAGGTTCTCCTTCACGTACTCTTCGGTGATGTAGCTGAACACCGCTTGCTGCACCCGCCCGATGCCTTTGCTATCTAATCCGCGCGTTTTGAGGCGTTCGGTAGAGCTATAAATCGGCTGCATCGTGAGGGCTTTGGTGGTGTTCGCCTCCGATACGATTTCTATTTCGGGGTGTATGATGCTTGCTTCTTCGCGGAAAAATTGCGGCTTGCCGTACACCACATATTCAGCGTTGATTTGCAACTGTTTTTCCACAAAACCGATGCCCTGAAACCACACCAATTTTATCATGCCCGTCGCGTCGCGGAGCTTTGCCTGCAAGCGTTTTGCTTTGCCTTCGCCGAGCAACTCGACCTCGCGCAAGATGCCGCGCAACTGCACCGCTTCTTCTTCGGACTGCACTTCGCGTATGGTGTGAAATTTGGTTTTGTCGACGTACCGAAACGGGTAGTACGTCATCAAATCGCCGATGGTGTATATCTGCAATTCTTTGCGGAGCAAATCGGCGCGCGACGGACCTACGCCTTTGAGGTACTCGATGCCTTGTTCTAAGGGTCGGCTCATATTTATTTACACTTATTTGGTTGCCAATTGGTTGCAAATATAGTACTTTTGTTTGTAAAAAGTGGAAATAGTGAATAATTTTAGATTTTAAGAAGAAATAGAAAATGTGACGATTATTCAAAAAATTATTACCTTTACGATATAAATAAACGAATAGATTGGTTACGGTCAGATTGGTCAGATTTGGTAAATCTTAAAGATTTGCCAAATCTAATCTAAATCTAATCTTTACGCGATAAAAACCCAAAACCCATGTACGATATAATCCTCACCTTCCTCACCGCGTTCACGATTACCTACGTCGCGATACCGTCTATAATACGGATCTCGATAGAAAAACGGCTGATGGACGCTCCGGGCGAACGCTCTTCGCACAGCAAAAGCATACCGACGCTCGGCGGCTTCGGCATCTTCGGCGGCTTGATATGCTCGATGCTGTATTGGACACCGTTTCAGGTTTTCAATGGCTTGCAATACATACTTTGCGCCTTAGTCATCATGTTTTTGGTGGGTGCGAAAGACGATATTATTCCGCTCGCGCCACACAAAAAACTGCTCGGACAGCTTTTTGCCGCCGCTATATTAGTGCTAAAAGCGGACGTTCGGCTCACCAGTTTTTATGGTATTTTTGGCATCAACGACCTCCCGTATTGGATTAGCGTCGCGTTTTCCATCTTCACGCTCATCGTTATCAATAACGCATTTAACCTCATTGACGGCATCAACGGCTTGGCGGGCAGCATCACTTGCGTGATTAGCGTCACCTTCGGGCTGTGGTTTTTCCGCGTCGACCAGTTGGCATTAGCCGTATTAGCGTTCTCGCTAACGGGTGCGTTAGTGGCATTCCTAAAATACAATTTTTCGCCTGCGCGTATTTTTATGGGCGATACAGGTTCGCTAATTGTCGGGTTAATTTCGTCTATATTAGCAATAAAATTCATCGAACTCAACCGAACGTTGCCGCCCGAAATCGCCCTAAAATCGATACCTGCACTCGCCGTTGGCATCATGATTATACCGCTTTTTGATACGCTGCGCGTGTTCACCTTGCGCGCACTTGCAGGACGCTCGCCGTTCAGCCCTGACCGCAACCACATACATCACTTATTGATTGACTGCGGTTTATCGCACATGGCGGCGACCACCGTACTTATATTTGTCAATATACTATATATATGTTTTGTGTTTTATTTTCAAAATTTAGGCTCGTTGGAATTGCTGCTTTTGCTACTCACAAGCGGCGTTATCGCTTCGCAACTATTGAGCTATACGCGCAACAAACGGCGCGCGGTTGTAGCGAAAGCGTAAAAATATAGTAAATTTACTGCTTTACACAATAAAAATACACCGTTTTTTGTACCTTTGTGGGCGTTTTAGAGCTATAAAAATGCGTTTAGTAAAGTGTCTAAAATAATCAGCACCAATATTGCTCCTCTTTTTAACCAAAACTGCGTTAAATTATCCTTACAATGCGCTGCATTGAGCGTCAAATTTGCCTTGTTTTGTCTAAAAATACTTCGCAATATTTTGGCACTACTTATTTTTTCTTCTTTCCTTGTAAGTTATTTAGAATTATTTTAATACCAAAAATGTCAAAAGAAATCACGCCACGAGCCGAAAACTATTCGGAATGGTATATCGATATTGTGCGTAAAGCTAACCTCGCCGACTACTCGGCAGTAAAGGGTTGTATGGTCATCAAGCCGCTCGGCTTTGCTATTTGGGAGAATATGCGCGACCAGTTAGACCGCCGTTTCAAGGAGACGGGTCATGTAAATGCTTATTTTCCGTTGTTTATACCCAAATCATTTTTGAGCAAAGAAGCCGCGCACGTCGAGGGTTTTGCCAAAGAATGCGCCGTAGTGACGCACTACCGCTTAATGAACGACCCGAACGGCAACGGCGTAATCGTCGACCCCGACGCGAAGCTCGAGGAGGAACTAATCGTCCGCCCGACCTCCGAAACCATCATTTGGAACACCTATAAAGATTGGATACAATCGTACCGCGACCTGCCGCTCCTCATCAATCAGTGGGCGAACGTAGTGCGTTGGGAGATGCGCACCCGTCTGTTTTTGCGTACCACCGAATTTTTGTGGCAGGAAGGACACACCGCACACGCAACTTCGCAAGAAGCGGTAGAAGAAACGGTAAAAATGCTCGATGTCTATGCCGAATTTATGGAGGAATGGATGGCGATGCCCGTGATTAAAGGCGTGAAAACCGCTAATGAACGGTTCGCAGGCGCGGAAGATACTTACTGTGTGGAGGCGTTGATGCAAGACGGAAAGGCGTTGCAAGCCGGCACTTCGCACTTTTTGGGGCAGAATTTCGCCAAAGCGTTCGAGGTGCAGTTTTTGAATAAAGAGAACAAACAAGAGTACGTTTGGGCTACTTCGTGGGGCGTGAGTACGCGCATGATGGGCGCGCTCATCATGGTTCACTCCGACGACGAGGGCTTGGTGATACCGCCAAAACTCGCGCCGACGCAGGTCATCATCGTACCGATACCAAAACCAAACGACGCACTCACCGCCAAAGCAAACGAGGTAGCAGCCGCGCTCCGCGTGCGCGGTATTCGCGTGAAAATAGATATGGACGACAGCAAACGCCCAGGCTTCAAATTTGCGGAACACGAGCTACACGGTACACCTGTCCGCTTAGGCATCGGCGGGCGCGACCTCGAAAACGGCACGATAGAAGTGGCGCGTCGCGACACGCGCACCAAAGAAACCATCAGCAGCGATAATATCGCCGAAACGGTCGAAAACCT
>JAYWGJ010000056.1:0-3348 GCA_043778315.1 Saprospiraceae bacterium
TAATATTTATTGCAATCTTTTTTTAACGCTTTGCTAATCTTTTCCTAATCTTTCTGAAGCGCAAAGGTAGGCAAAATAAAGGTTTTTTTGTAGAATTTGCGACTGTTTTTCTAATTGCTACCTAAGGAACGCGTCCAAAATAAGGTACTGTATTCTCACTTGCCTTTTGTGCCAAAACTGCGTTAGATTATCGTTACAATGCTTAGGCATTGCGCCTCAAATCTGCCTTGTTTTGACTCAAAATTCTGCGTGACAATATTCAGTGCCTTATTTTCTCTTCATTCCTAACGCAAAACGAGTTAGCACGGCTTGATGTCGTGCTAACTCGTTTTTTTTGTGATGGAATTTTTATCTTTTATGATTTGCAATAATTTGCTGTACCTCTACTTCGGTTTTTTGAACAGCGACCATAATCACGTTTAAGGGGACACCATTTTCGTGAAGATTTAAAATCATCATTTCTTTTTCGGTTTCCGCTTTTGCGCGCGCTATTTCCTTCCCTATTTCAATTCCTTCTTCCATTCCCTCTTCTTTACTTTGGTTCTCGCGGACGGCTGCTGCTTTTCGGCGCATCACATCAATTTTTGACTCTGCCAATTCTTCGGGTGATAAACGGTCAAAATCTGCTAAATCTGCCGCCTTTGCAATAGCGGGATTATTCCTATTGATATTTGGGTTTTCAGGGTTTTTCATCGATTCTTTGATAAGATTAAGCCAATCTGAAATCCTTTCGGGCGTTTTAGGCTGCGTATAAGTCGGGTTGAGAATAATCATTTTATGGTTTGTCATACGAATTATCTCTCCGTTCAAATCACGCGGATTGATGTCGGTTATGATGACATCTTTTTTTACAGGAGTGCCAGTTTTGTCGATAATTTTGTAAGCCGAAGTGACTACTACAATGACATAAATTTCTTTATCGTAAGAATAGTCGGCACTGCTGCGCTGCACATCAACCAAATTTGCTAAAAAGTAGTGTGAAAAACGGTCGTAAGTATAATCATAATCCACTTTTTGAATTTCCACAATCGTGCGCGTTTCTTTATCTTCGGCGAACAAATCCATTTTGAATTTAATCGAGCTGACTTTGTTTAGTAGTACTTTTTCCGTTTCTACCTTGCTTATATGCACGTCAATACCCAAAATATCTTTAACGAATGCGGTAAAAATACCTACATCGGTAAAAACTTTTTTAAAATGCACTTCGTTGTCTAAATTGGCTAACATAATTTGCTGTTTTTGTTATTTATGATGCAAAGTTATGTTTTTTTTTCGTAATTTATAAGTTTTACAGCAAAAAAAGACCTGCCCGTCCTGATGGTAGCTATGCAATCAAAATTTTATACGCCTCAAAATCCAATGAAACTCGCGGGTTTTGCGGTATGAAAGATGCGCTTTATCGCCTATTCGAGGCGAATAAGCTCCATTTTTTTACGTTCCATATTTTTTTACTTTATAACATAAATATACCGCTTTTTTGGGTAGAAAAACTTTTTTAGCAATAAAAAAATACCGCTTTTTATCGGACTTGATAGCGAATATGTTTTCTAAAAAGGTAATGTCTCAAACTTTTTTGAGCGATAATTTTTGATACGAATAATAGTATCCCCATTTGCATTAGTACGACGAATATAAGATTTACTCTGTACTAAAAAACTCTTATTGGAGTATGTTTTAAGATTTATACACGGTAAAAGAATATTTTTATTTGATGAAGTTGTTACTTCTCCTAACGTATCCGTTAGAGTGATTTCTATTGTACCATCTATTTTATATACCTTACTTGTAATAGTTGATGTTATAAAAGTATCAGAATATTCATCTTGTGCATATTTCATCTTACTGCCAACAGACGCATCAAAGTCTATCCATAAACTCTCTTTTTTTAACCAATCTACACTATTTATCTCGCCCACAAGATAGCGTATATGATTTTTCGGCACAACTCTATACCATTTACTACCGTCAACTCTAACCAATCCAAGAAAACAGGGATAGCGAGTACCGTCATATGGATAGCTTGTGTACGGATAAAATTTATGATGTTCATATACCAAAGGTGTATATACTTTTAAACAACAACTGTCATTCAGGCTATCAGTAGTGTATAGATTTTGGGCATATAGTATTTTTCCTAACCTGTGTTTGTATGTCATTTTATGATTTAAGTACGAGATATAGGTTTTAATACTTTCACAAGCACTAAATGTAACACCTAAAATACTCAATATTAAAATTAGATTCACCCTCCTTTTCATTGCATTTCAAAATTATTGTTTTTGGTTTACTAATTTATATTTTTCAAACACTAAAAAAACCCGCAATACCTTTCAGTTGCGCGATTGCGGCGGTCGGGTCGGGCGCGCCAAAAACGCTGTTGCCAGCTACCAATACGTTCGCGCCTGCTTGCAGCAAAGCCTCGGCGTTGTGCAAACCTACGCCGCCGTCTATCTCTATCAAAACGTGGTCTAAGTTGCGCTCTTCGAGCATCGTGCGGAGCTGCCGTATCTTCGGGATAGTCTGATAAATGAATTTCTGACCGCCAAAACCAGGGTTCACCGACATCAGACAAACCAAGTCCACGTCCTCCAAAATGTCCTCGAGCAGCGACACAGGCGTATGCGGATTGAGCGCGACACCCGCTTTCGCACCCGTCGCTTTTATCTGTTGCAACGTGCGGTGCAGGTGCGCACAAGCCTCCCAATGCACCGTAATCACCTCCGCGCCCGCCGCTCGAAACTGCTCTATATAGCGTTCGGGTTCTACAATCATCAAATGCACGTCGAGCGGTTTTTGCGCCAAGCGGCTCATCGCCTCCACCACGAACATACCGAAAGTGATGTTCGGCACAAACCGCCCGTCCATTACGTCGATGTGAAACCAGTCGGCGGTGCTGTTATTGACCATGGCAAATTCGTCGGCTAATTTTGTGAAGTCGGCAGCCAAGACCGAAGGCGCGATAAGGTGCATTTTTTTGTGGTTTTATTTGAAATATTTTCTAAAATATTTTGTGTGGACCTGTTATTTCTTTTTTTCTTCATTCTTTTTTCTTGATAAAACATCTGAAAAAAATTAATGATAGCTCTTATCTACACTCAAAAATAGTTTAAAAGCTACGCTACGCTCCGTTTTAACTATTTTTATCGCTCCCGATAGCTATAATTAATTTTAAACATGTAGATAAAGAACCAAAAAATCAAGACCTATTAGACTTGTCAGGCTGCTCTCCGCATAAAAAGGGAACACAGCCCAAACTTGCAGCTCCCAAATGGTCGCGCTTCGAACAGTGCGCTGTTTATCACCTTTTTATGCTGCGTTTTCGCCGACAATTCTAATAGGTCGGTCGCC
>JAYWGJ010000057.1:0-9532 GCA_043778315.1 Saprospiraceae bacterium
GATATCGACGGGTACGGGCGACTCTATTTTGGTGCGCGACGCGTTGCGGCTACCAATCACGACCACGTTATTGAGGTCGACTCCCTCCTCGAGTATCGCGTTTATCACTAATTCCTCTCCTATCCGAACTTCTACCGACTGATAGCCGACATAAGTAAATAGGAGTATTTTGGCATCGAGCGGCACGGTGAGCGCGTAGCTGCCGTTGTCGTCGGCAACCGTACCCAAATTCGTCCCTTTTACCACAATAATAGCCTCTGGCACTGGTTTTTTATCAATTCCTGAATAAACAGTACCTGTAATGTTTTTTTGCGCTTGCGCGAAATAGGCAATTAGGAACAAAAAAATAGTAGAACTTGTGCGAGTAGAAAATTTAATCATAAATGGGGATTGAAACAATGTATGAAGTAAAAATTTATCTGGTTTAAATTTGCATTAAAATAAACAATTATTATTAATTTAAAATACTCTTATTAATGTCACAAAAAACATAAAAATATTTTTAATAAAAAAATTAAAGTTCTCTGTATTCTTATTTTAATAAAGATACTAAATTCGTAATTATAAATATATATTAAATTTTTTAATAATACATAATCATTTTTAAATAAATTATATGGGCAAAAAGAGAGTGATTAACTCACAAATAAAAATTTTTGTAAAATTACAATTTATTTTTTTATGCTATGAAGAAATTTAAAATATTTATCAATAAAAACAATTTTTTACAAATTAATTTTTTATAATAAGAATAGAAAAACGAAATTTTTGGTTTATAAATAGAAAAATATTTTATTTATTTCTTTCTAATCGCCTTATATATAAGATCTTGTATCTTGGCGCGATACTGCAAGGTGTTCAGTTTATTATTGTCCATTGTCGGAAACGTGCGGTTAGACAAAAAGATAAAAAGAAGTTTTTGGTCAGGGTCTGCCCATACGCCTTGTCCCACAAAGCCCGTGTGTCCGAAGCAGTTTTTGGAGGCACAAAGCGATACATTTTCTACTTTTGTTGATGCCAAATCTTTCATATCAAAACCTAAGCTGCGCCGCGAACTGCCTTGCACGCGAGTCGTAAAAAGTTTAAGCGTACTTTCGTTAATATAGCGTCGCCCGCCGTATTCGCCGCCATTGAGGAACATCTGAAACAGCGTCGCTACATCGTGCGCGTTGCTAAACAAACCCGCGTGACCGCTTACGCCGCCGAGCATCGCCGCGCCCATATCGTGAACGTGTCCCTGCAATACTTGGTGTCGCCAATAAGTATCGTTTTCGGACGGCACTATCTGCGACACGTCAAATTTCTGCAAAGGCAAAAACGTGGTATGCGCCATGCCGAGCGGTTCGTACAAGTGTTTTTGGGTGTAAACGTCTATCGGTTCGCCCGAAATCTGCTTAATCATTTTGGCAAACAAATAAAAACCCAAATCGGAGTATTTATAAACAGGTTTTGGCTCTACGGGCGTAGCGTATATTTGTTGCCATATTTTTTCGCGCCAAGCCTCGTTCGCATACATCGCATCGGCGACTTGTATATTGTATTCGCCATCATTATTTTTATTATAATTGCCTGATAGCCAATTGCCTTTGGCATCAATTGTCTGTTTATAAAACGGCACCCAGGCGGTCAGACCTGCTTGATGCGACATCACTTTTTTGATGCTCAACTTGGCTTTATTTGTCCGTTTCAGCTCGGGCAAATAGTCGCCCATCGTTTTTTCTACATCAAATTTTTGTTGGTCGTATAAGGTCATCAAACTCGTAGTTGTTGCCATTATTTTGGTTACAGAAGCCATATCGTAGAGGTCGGAGCTGTCGGTAGCACGAGTTCGTTTGTAATCCCAAAAACCAAACGTGTGGTGATACACTATCGCGCCGTCTTTGACCACCATAATCTGACAGCCAGGCGCGGTGCCGTTGCTCACTAGTTCGTTCCCAATATCGTCGATACCTTTGAGGGTATCGCTACTCAGCCCAACCTCCTCTGCAACGGCAGTACGCAAGAGGTTGAGCGACTTAAAACCCACGCCGTCACCCGCCTTCGACTTCGCCGACGCCGTAACGGGCAGCCGCCCGCTCATCGGTATCGCACCAAAAATGCCTTGCGCCGCGAGTTCCTGTGTCGTCTTATTATCTTCATACGCCGCCACCACGCAAGCCGCGCTATCTAAGCCGCGCAGCGCGTAAGGACTACCAAAAACACAAACCACCACTTTGGTTTGTTGCGATAGTTTATTGATAAAATTAATGGTACTTTGGCTTACGCCGAAACCCTCCGAAGCCTTGCGCGACAAGCCGTGCAGACTCACAATCACTACATCTTTGCCCTTCAGGGCAGGCAAAATATTTGCTGCTACTTCCTTCGGCGAAACGTAGTTGCTCACCGCGCCGTACTCGCCCAAAGTACGCTGAAAAGTGTTTTGTGCACCTGCGCCAATCGCCACCGACGCGATGCGTTTTGCGCCCACGTCTTGTATCGGAACGGTGTTTTGCTCGTTGCGCGCCAACGTGAGCGCGCCCTGATACAAGCGGCGGCGCAACGCCTCCGCTTCGGGACGGTTGAGGTCGCTGTCCATATTTCCGAGGTCAATATCGGCAGGTTTGTAGCGCAAACCTAAGCGGTATTTAGCCGCCAAAATGCGTTTTATTTTCGTTTCAAACTCCGCTCTGCTGAGGCTGCCGTCGGCGAGTGCCGCCTTGATAGCGTTAAAAGCAAGGGTTGGGTTTTGTGGCAATAAATCAATGTCGTTGCCCGCAATCATCGCTTGCGCGTCCGCTTTCCCCGACGGATAATATTTGGTTACGCCTTGCATTTCCATACCATCGGTAAACAACAGACCCTCAAAACCCCACGAGTTGCGGAGTAAATCGGTGATTATTTTGCGCGACAGCGACGACGGCTGATTAGGCGTTGCGTCCAACGACGGAATACTCAAATGCGCCACCATCATACTCATAATCCCTTGTTGTTTAAGGAGTTGGAACGGCACCATCTCTATCTCGTTGAGCCGCTCGATGCTCGCGTTTATTTTGGGCAAATCGAAATGGGAGTCCACGTCGGCATCGCCGTGACCTGGAAAGTGTTTGGCGCAAGCCATCACGCCGTTGTCTTGCATACCACTTGCGTAGCTCCAACCTTTCGCCGCAACCACCGTTTTATCTTCGCCGAACGAACGGTCGCCGATAACAGGATTTCGCGGATTAGTGTTGCAATCCACAACGGGCGCAAAATTGACATTGATACCCGTCCGCTTGCATTGCCGCGCAATCTCTGCGCCCATTTCATAAATCAGACTATTGTCTTGCAACGCGCCGAGCGTCATCTGACGCGGAAAAACCATCGTGTTTTTTAGGCGCATAGATAAGCCCCATTCGCCGTCGATAGCCACCAAAAGCGGCAGCCGCGCCACGCGCTGATAGCGGTTAGTGAGGTTCGCTTGTTGCGAAGCCGTACCTTGAAAAAAGCACACACCGCCTGCGTGTAGCTGCTCTATTTGCGCCTGCACCTGCGCCTCGTAGTCCGCGCCTTTGTCGCTATGTGCGCGGAGCATAAGGGTCTGCCCGACGCGCTCGTCGTCGGTCAGCACGTTATATACGGAGTCTGCCCAAGCGGTTTGTAGCCGTTGCAGTCGCTGCAAAGCGACGTTATCTACTTTGTTCGTAAACCTTGTATTTACAGGGTTTTCGGCTTTTTTTGTACCTAAAAAATTAGGCAAATAGCCGCTAAACGGCAAATAAATCAAGCCCGCCGCGACCGAAAAAAATGCTATCAAACGCATATATGTATATTTATTTTGCAATGGAAAATATTGATTGTAGTTATCTCTCGTACCTTGTAATGTTTTGAAGCGGAAAGATACGATTTTTTGATAAATAAATGGGTTGGGAATAAAAAAGAAAACGTCAATATAGGTTTGCGAAAAAGCGATAAGGCTTTTATTTTGCGTGTTTTTGAAAAAATAGCTTATCTTTGTGAAGCCAAAAATAGTATATTGTTTATTAAATATTGGCACTATTCATCTCATTAGGACGCGTAGTGCAAACCATAACAAAACCTACACCAATGAAATACAAAAACATCAGGAAGGAGGAACTCAAAAACAAGGTCGGAGCGGACTGGTTTGAGGGTTTTGACACCACCGAGATAGTAGGCAATATTGATTTTACTGTTTTTCCCGAGCAAGACGGCTTGTTTGGGCGGACGGCGTTGCTTTGGGCGGAAGCAAAAACGGGCGATTTTGATATTCCGAGTATGTTTGTGCAGCTCGTTTTGACGATTGGCAAAGCGCGGACGTTTGATAAAACGCTGCCGCCTGCTTTTTTGGGCGCGTTTGATGGCAAAAAAATTGTTTTTGTGCCGTACAGCGACGTTCAAGACATTTTTTACCTCAACGATTTCAATTGGACTGTTGCGCCAAGCAACCACGACACCAAAGAATTTGAGCTAATCCAAACCCGAATCGAGCAGACCTTAGCGCAAAACACTCACGTTTATGAGTACGAAAAAGACGAAGCGGAACTCCGTTTTTTCATCAAAAACAATGTCGCGCAAGCCATACAAACTAGCAAAATTCAGATTGATAAAAACAATTTTATCCCTATTTATTTGCGTTGGTTAGACGCTATAAAACCGATTATTGATGTAAACTGGGACGACCTCAAAAAAGTGAGCATCATTGATAGCGATTTTTATTTGGCGGACTTGTTTGTGGACGATAAAGGCACCGATGACATAGCCGACGACACGACGATACGCAAAAATTTGTTTGTATTTTTTCAGAATCAAGCCTACGTTATTCCGAAAAAATACCTCAATCAAATATTTGACGCAGGCATACCGATACTCGACAAAGCCGTCTATCAGCAGTTTTGGAAACGCTATAAACGTCCGCCGATTAGCGCGTTTCACGACTACATCATCGAGCGGCGCGACTTGCTCGTGCCGCAAGACATCAGAGAGCGTAAAGGCGCGTTTTTCACGCCGCGACAATGGGTAGAGTTATCACAAAAATACTTGGCTGATGTGTTGGGCGCGGACTGGCAAGATGAGTATTATATTTGGGATTGTGCGGCTGGTACGGGTAATTTATTGGCAGGTTTGACCAATAAGCTCAATATATGGGCAAGTACGCTCGACCAAGCCGACGTGAATGTCATGCACGAGCGCATAGAACGCGGTGCCAACTTACTCCAAAGTCATACGTTTCAATTTGACTTTTTGAACGATGATTTTTCTAAACTCCCCAAAGGTTTACAGCACATTATAAACGATGAAAATAAACGAAAGAAATTAGTTATTTATATCAATCCGCCGTATGCGGAGGCGACTAATGCACGAACCGCAACGGGAACGGGGCAGAATAAAGCAGGCGTTGCGAAAGATAATAAAGTGCGCGAAGTGTATAGAAGTAAAATAAACGGCGGCTCGAATGAGATTTTCGCGCTTTTTATGTGTATTATTTATGATAAAATGCCCGAAGCAAAATTAGCGCAATTCTCTACGTTGAAATTTGTGCAAGGAGCTAATTTTAAAAAATTTAGAGATTATTTTAGTGCAAGTTTTGAAAAAGGATTTATCGTAAAAGCCAACTCGTTTGATAATGTGGTCGGCGATTTTCCTATTGGATTTACAATTTGGGATTTACAGAAAAAAGAAAAAATTAAAACCGTAGCGTGTGATATAATAAATGATGCCGCGCAATCCATTGGAAAAAAGAACTTTTATGGACAGTTAAATGAAAGCATTAATAATTGGCTGACTCTTTTTTATTCAACAAATAATTTAGCCTCAATTGGGGTTTTAAGTACTCGAGGTAATGATTTTCAAAACCAAAAATATATTTATTTAGCAACACAGATTGATAATAAAACACACGATACCAAGGTTAAGGTTAATACCAATAATTTAATTCCTATAACTATTTATCTTTCAGTCCGTCATTGTATTTCCGCGACTTGGCTCAACGACCGCGACCAATTTTTATTCCCCAATGATAATTGGAAAACTGATAAGAAATTTCAAAATGACTGCTTGACTTACGCCCTGTTTCACGGTCAAAATAAAGTTATTGCAACCGACGGTATCAATAATTGGATACCGTTTACCGAACAAGATGTGAACGCTAAGGAAAAATTTGGAAGTAACTTTATGACCGATTTTATAAAAGGAAAAATAAAACCGAATGAATCCGTAAACTTATTCAAAGTCAAGGAAGATAAGACACATTATGAAACGCCTTTAAAATTTTCAGCCGAAGCGACAGCCGTTTTTGATGCTGGGCGCAGACTCTGGACGCACTACCACAGTCAAAAGTTCTTGCTTACAGAAAGCAGCGCAGACGCACGGAGCGAGTACAACGAAAACGCAAGTCTGTACGACATCAGGGCGCACTTTCAAGGGCGAAACGACAATGGACGAATGAACGCAAAAAGTACAGACGAAAAATATACGGAGCTAATCGGCGACTTACGCCAAGAACTAAATCTGCTAGCCGACAAAATCGCACCGAAAGTATATGAATATGGATTTTTGATGCGCTAAAAAAGTAAGCTCCAAGTATAACTATCACCATTTATTTTTTTTGCCGCTTCCGCGCAATGCGAAAAAAACAAAGTAAAACGCCAGACAAAAATCCAAAATCGGCAACCAATATAACGGTATTTTATTTTGTAATAAACGCGCCGTTCGGTCTATCACCACCGCGAAAATAAGCAGCCGTGCGGCAATGAAAAACACAATAGAAAACGGTAGTACCGGCAACAGTAAAAAATAAAGCCAAAATAAGATTTGTGACGCAGAAAAAATGCCTAATATTGCAATTATGGTGAATTTGTAATGTGGCGCGGTGCTGTAATGACGCTGTTTTTGTGCAATGTAATCGCGCCAATTTATTTTGGGTCGCGAGACCATAAAACTGTTTTTATCGACACAAATAGTGGTGTTTTTGCCGTTCGCGACATCGCGCATAAATAAGTCGTCGTCGCCCGACGCGACTTTGCCGTGTGTAGCAAATCCGTTGTTTTGCACAAATAAATTTTTGCGGTACAGCAGGTTGCGCCCAACGCCCATATACGGAACGCGCCACAGCGCGGCAGACAGATAAAGCAAAGCGGTGTATATCGCCTCGAAGCGAATCCAAGTATTCAAAAATCCGCTTTCGAAGCTGTAAGGGCTTACGCCCAATACAATTTCATGCGCTTGGCTTTGCGCAAACATTGATTTAATCCATTGATTACCAATTGGATAACAGTCTGCATCGGTTACTAAAACCCAATCAAACTGCACAGCAGTAATGCCTTTTGTCAAGGCAAATTTTTTGCCTTGTAGGTCGCGGTCTTCGTCTGTTGCGATAGTCACTACGCGCAAAAGAGTAGGAAATTGGGCTTTTAATTTTTGTAGAACGACAGCCGTTTCATCGGTAGAAACGTCGTTCACGACTATCACTTCGTAGTCAGGATAGTCTTGCGCCAAGATTTTAGGCAAATACGCGGCGAGGTTTTCGGCTTCGTTTTTCGCACAAATAACGACAGAGATGGGCGCGTAACCAGTGCCAATGTCACTTACTTTGTCACTTATTTTATCGCTTACTTTTTTTTGTTTAGGCGTAAGCCAAACTAAATGTCCGCTTACAACGCCCCAGAAAAAGTATTGTATAGCGATATTAATAAAAAAAAAGATTTCTATTATTTGTGACATTTGTTAATTTACATTTTTCCACTATTGCATCAATATAATTGTTTCGTTGCCATAAGTAGACATCGCTAAATAAGCACGGTTATCCGAAAACTGCAATTTTAAAGCTAAAATGGGCGTAAGCCAACGTTTTAGCCTTAAAATAAACGAGTATTATAACCGTGCTTATATGCTGTCAGATACTTATTTACTTCACTTTAAGCAAAATTACAAAAAATAATTCGAGCAGCTTATTTATTTTCCCTTACTTGTAGAATAAAGAGAAAAAAGATAGCACAATGTGATAGTGGAGTCGGTATGTATTTCGCTGCTCTATTAATGTGTCTTAACGAAACAGCGTTCCGTAGCACTAATATAAAGCCACTAAACAAAAAAACCACCTGTACGCTCCCGTACAGATAGTTTCCTTTCTTTAATTAAACAAATTTTAACTTTTTAAACCGTAATGCAACGTTACTGATGCGCTGCATTACTTTACTACTACTTCATTTCACACACCTATAAGACGCGGACATATAAAATAAAGTTGCATACGTTTTATTTTTTAATCAAAATAAAACAAATATAATTAATTTTTAATCTGTAATCTAATCCGTAAACCGCCATTGTATGCCAAAACGGAAGTTAAAATCGCGCATCGGTTGCGTAGGCGTAACGTAATATACTTTTTGCGTCACCGCGTTATACATATTTTCAAATCGCACAAATCCGTTGAAACTATCGATACGAAAGCCCAGAAACAAGTCAATTAACGGATAAAAAGATAGTTTTTGCTTGTTTTGTTGGTAAAATTGCCCAACCAAAGGATTGTACTCGGGCGCGTAATAAGTATCTATCAAGCGGACATCTGCGCCGCCGCGCATAAATAATTTGTTTTTAAACAATTTCCCTTCCCAATACAAACTACTTAATGTGTGATAATTAGGTAGATTCAAGTAGGCTTTTTGACTAATAATTTGATAAAATAGTTGATTATCAATATGAAAATTGCCGAATTTAAAATCTTTTTGTATTGATAAACGAGTGACCGAAAGCAATTTATCGGCTTGTCGCGCCGTCGCGGTGCTATCAAAATAAATATAATTTTGTAATAATGATTGGTCTGCGCCGACGCGCAACCTAAACTTCGGAATAGCGATTGCCGCGCCCAAAGCCTGCTCGGTAGTCGCCAAAAATTGATTGCGCCACACCACATCTTGCGTCACCACAAACCGCTCCTGCTGCAAAGTAGGGCTGCTGCGCTGAAATAAACCATGTACTTCGGGGACTAAATAATCCGAAAATCGGTACGCCGCTCGCGCCGCCAAGCTATAATCGCCGCTATTGCGGAACGCCAAACCGTACTGCGCATCAACGCCCAATTGCAGCCGTGCGTCGGACTGCGTTTTGACGCTCGCCACGGCAAATAAATTTTGATATACCGTATCGAATGGCTCTTGATGCACCGCAAAATTAGCGTGTCGCACCCCAGCCGAAAACCGCAGCCGCGCACTGTCGCTGCTTTGTAGCGCAATCGTATTTGTCAGCGATTTTATATTTGTATATTGTCGAATGCCACGCGCATTAAAAAAAAGTGTATAAGCACTCGTGTCGCTTGGCGCAATTTTGTCGATGGTTTTGGGCGCATCGTCATAAAAAAAATATTTTTCGTATTTATACGCCGCTTCGTGCATCAATTGCAGCGCGCCGCCCAAACGCAGGTATTGCGTCGCCGTGACGCTCTGCCGCTCTTGTCGGTCGTTCGCGTTCGTGAGCAGCACGGGTACAGTTTCGCGCTGCGCGTAGTCGCGCGAGCGGCTTAATAAACTGTCACTAATTATGGCATTTCTGCTAATATTTA
>JAYWGJ010000058.1:0-9510 GCA_043778315.1 Saprospiraceae bacterium
CGTATATGTTGATGTTGGTGCAAACCAAAACACATTACATTTCAATTATAAAACAATTTCGTAAACAACAGTTCATTAAAAAATCAATTCAATGAAAAAAGTAACATTCGTAGCAGCTTTGTTCTGCGCATCAATCCAATTCGCAACTGCACAAACCACTATTGTAGGCGGTGAGCAGATGTATCCGAAGAAAAACATCGTGGAAAACGCGGTGAACTCCAAAGACCACACTACATTAGTAGCGGCGGTAAAAGCGGCAGACCTTGTGGGCGCGCTATCGGGCAAAGGACCTTTCACGGTGTTTGCACCTACTAATGATGCATTCGAAAACCTATCGGCAGGCACAGTAGAGACGCTGATTAAGCCAGAAAACAAAGCGACTTTGACCAAAATTTTGACTTATCACGTCGTGGCAGGCAAATTGGACGGCGCGACTTTACGCAAACGTATCAAAGCAGAAAAAAGTGGCGTTATTAGCTTGAAAACCCTTTCGGGTAACATACTCCGTGTGATGGCGAACGGCGATAACTTGATGCTTAAAGACGAGAACGGCAATACTGCTAACATCACAGTGGCTAATGTAATGCAGTCGAACGGCGTAATTCACGTTATTGATGCGGTGGTAACACCTAAATAGTCGAAAATCGAGCATAGTATTCACGCTTGACTTCCCACCCTAGTAAAGTTCAAACAAAAAGAGGCAAAAACAAAAACCGCGCTATGAGCGCACACTAATTTTTTATTGATAAGTCATGGTAGTTTAAGAATGGGGAAAGGAAATTGTCGGTGTGTTGTATAATACACTTGACGATTTCCACTTTCGCAGCCTCTCCACAATTTACATAGCTGAACAAAATTATCTGTAGCTCTTATCTACACTCAAAAATAGTATAAACCTACGCAAATGCTACGTTTCAACTATTTTTATCGTTCCCGATAGCTACCGTTAATTTTAAACATTTATTATCAATATTAAATTAAAACTAATGCAGATGTAATTTGAGTGTTGGTTTAATATGCCTTTTCGGTAAAGCGGTTGCCCTTAGTGATGTGGGGGCAGCCGTTTTTGGCGTTTGGTAGCCTTGTCAAATGTAAAACCCCACCCCATAAGCCTTTCCCGATTTCCCCGTAAGGGGAGGAGGCAGTTTCCTCAAAAACAGATAATAAATAATTTTCGTAGAGAGGAGTGAAGAAGAGTTTAGTGAAAAAGAAAAAAGAGTAGTGTGGTAATAATTCGCAGTTAGGGTATTATGCATTGCTGGATAAGCATCAAAACACATAGTTATACTATTCTACACTTTTGCATAAAAGTCAAAACACATAGTTAGACTATTCTACACTTTTGCATAATTGTCAAAATGGACATAATGAGTTTTATGCATTGCTGCATAAGCGTCAAAATGCTCATTTATAAGCTATTACATTTTATTAGTATTCTACGAATAAACAAAAACTTGCGCCTGCACTATTGCAGACGCAAGTTTTTTTGTGTTATGGTGCTAATGAGTATTTTTATAATTATTGAATTGCAAATATCACTATTCCGCTACAATCTTACCTTTGCTAATCTGCTCGTTACCGATATTAATCGTATAAATATAGCAGCCTGATGGCATATTTAGTTTGGCTTACCGCGCCGCAGCGCAGTCCCTATGCTCACGCCAAACCACGTTTGACCGTTGTATATCCACGTCTTGGCGTTTCTGCCGTCGAGCCAATCGGTAGCGAGTACCAAGCCGAACTCGTAGTTGTTCAGCGAAAAAATGATGCCGCCGCCGACGGTCAAGCCGAGGACGCTGTACGCCGCGTTAGTGCTGCTCGTGCGTAGGTTCGCGCCGTTGAGCGCGACGATAGACGGCGCGGCGAATGCCGCCGTAGTGAGCGAATACCGCGAAAATTGCTTTTGAGAAAACACCACTTTCCCTACCTGATACCCTAAATACGTCCCTACGCCCACATCGGTCGAGAAACTCGTACTAAACGTATCGATAGCAGGGTGTATTTTGAGCGGCAAGCCCAAATACCCAAACTCGATGCCTTTATAGGTGTATTCAAACCGCTCTTTGACGCTATTGAGCGGAATATAAAAAAGCGGATAATCGTCTTCTGCGTCTGCCGCGTTTTTAGATATAGGGTTCGTTTTGATGTATTTTGCGCGGATAAGGTACTCTTTTTTCCAAGTCGCGTGCAGCTTAAAGCGCAAATAAATCCTATTGTTTTCTACGCCGTAAAAATCGAACGGCATCGCTTCGGGAGTCCGCCGATACGTCGTATCATTGCAATACACTTTTGTATTTTGTCCCAAAATGTAATCTTGTCCGAAAAACGGACTCGGGAACAAATCCGCCTCCCGCGATAAACTCGTCACCTGTGCGTATCCTCCCGTGCTGCATTGTAGTAGTAAAAGTAGCGAGAGGACACGCATAGATGTATGTTTTAAATTAGTCGCCATTATCGGGAGCGATGAAAAATAGTTAAAACATAGCATTTGCGTAGGTTTAATCTATTTTTTGAGCGTAGATAAAGAATGGCGACTAATTTATTTCAGCTAAATAGATGTATATTTTTAGGGTTTGGTTTTATCCAATAATTTTTTGATTTCGGTTTCTATATCTATGGCTGTACCGATACCAGTAAAAACAAGTTGTTTTTTAGCATTTAAAATCCAATACGTTGGGAAAGCGGTTATATTTAGTTTTTTCAGCCAATCTTTATTGATAAAATATGTTGGATAGCTTATATTTGCTTGACGCAATTTATTTATCACAAATGCTTGGTTGTCGCTGTCAAGCGCGTCTATACCAATTACTTTGACCTTAGTATAAGTTTTTGATATTTCATCTATTTTAGGCATTGTTTGCAAACAAGGCAAACAACCCAAATGCCAAAAATCAAATAAATAAAATTGCACAGAGTCGCCTGCTATGGTAATATTTTTATTAGTAATATTGCGCAAATCACTCTTAAATAAAGAATCTATACTTGTCTGTGCAATATTATTCATAGCTGTATTTTTAGATTTAACTTTGGGTATCGCAAGCGTATAGCCTTCATTTTTTAGCTGCTCCAATGTGGTAAAAGTGTCTGTAACTGCTTTATTTGTTTTGAAATCAAAAAAACTTGTTTCTAAGATTTGAGTTACTTTCAATGCTTTTTTTATAGTAATTTCTTTGAACTGAACAGGCAAAAAATTAGTTTTTCTGAATGAAATATAATGTTCACGAACACTATCTATCGTAATACCAATAATATATAGAGAGTCGTTATTTTCTAAAAAGCGCATAGGTTTATTATCCCAAATAGCACTATCCTTATCAAAAGAGAGCATGGGAGGCACTAAACATAGTTTTCTATATTGGCTATTAGTTGCCGAGATATTTTGAAAAAATATTTTTTTATCTGTCCAAGCACAATAGAATTCATTATCTTTAAAACTAATTAATTCGTTATCGGCTTTGGCATCAATAAGACAATTAAAGGTATTACATTTAGCAAATACAGGGTTTTGCAATAACACTTTATAGCTTTTTGAATTGTCAAAATTATCTTTTTGGAAAGTCTTCATACGAAAACTACATCGAAAAGATATATCGGTATGTTTGTGATTTTCTGCTTTTGCATTCGCAATCACCTGTGACGCGCTGATTTGAGCAGGTAAATTCACCATATAACCGCAGAATATTATTAAGATAGAAAAGAATTTCATATTTCATAGGTATAAAAAAAACCAATACCCAGTTTGAAAAATCAAACTGAATATTGGTTTTAGAAAAATTAGAATTTAATAGTAATTGGAGTGAGACCGCTAGAACAAGACCCTCCCGCACAACCAGGGGAATGGTCGTTTTCCGAACAGGTACAACCTAGCGAACTATGCGAAACGCAACCTTTACAACAATCATCGTAACAACAATCGCCCGCAGAAACAAACTTTGCACCAGGGGGATAGTGGCTGTTATCAAGGAAAAATGTAAATCTATGAAATTTTCCATCATCACGTTTTTCGACAATGTAAAACCCAGCCACACCGGCTGCATCTTTACCAAAACCATAGGTTAAAATAGTTTTCAATGCTCCACTTTGTTTGATGAAGATGTCTTCTATTTGTATCTTAGCCTTAGCAGGGTCAGCAAATGAATAATTGCCAGATTTATCTATATTTACAGCTATTACTCCAAAAAGCGTAAATGTCCCCTGTGGAGCTGTTTCGCTTGCTGTTTTTGTAATTGTAGTCTGCGCGAACCCCGTGTTTGCCATCAAAAGCACTGCAACGAGTGCGAAAAATATTTTTTTCATTTTAATGATTTTTTAAAATTTAGAAATTAATTGATTGTTGATTTTTTGTGATTGAAGCTGCAGTTCCTCTCTCACACCACTATATAGCGGGCTAACATTGCTATTTGCGTATTGGAATGGTCGGAATAGCCTTGATTGTCGCGTTGTACACACGCGCCGCTCGCGGCTACTCTTACGCTTACTTCCTGTAAGTGCATAGCTTGCCCGCTCCGTTTTTATGGCTCAAAAACTACTGCACAAATGTTGTACAGGTTCTGTTTTTATAGTGTCGGTAGCCCGAACAAAAAACAAAACGGTTTTAAACCATAACGGAATTAACCTGTCAAACGCTGCCTCGAGGCTTAAATCTTTTTCTTTTTGTACACAAAGAAACGAATTTAAACTACTGTACTACAAGCGATTAGGCATGAAAATTTTAATACTAAATACTTTGGGAGAGTGTGTCAAGCGTATGTTTTAAATTAAGCGACATTATCGGGAGCGACAAAAAAATAGTTAAAACGTAGCATTTGCGTAGGTTTAAGCTATTTTTTGAGCGTAGATATAGAATGGCGATTAATTTATTTCAGCTTTCTAATTGGTAATGGTGTAACAAATTGGCGGGAGTTCGAATAAAAAAAGGTACGAACCTCGCCATTCATATCGCCCAAATCAAGGTACAGCCAAGCACCGCGCAGGAAAACAATAAACAGGCGAAGGGACGCACCTATACGGCGCGCACCTTCTAAAACCCATTTTTTTTCCGCTTTAAAATTGGCTGTTTCTGATTTGGGAAATTAAGTTTAGTAGTATGCTACAATAATTTTAAAAAAAAGAACATTATCTTTTTGGGTTCTAATAATTCTTGTTTGCCCAATGTAAAGATGCACTGCTATTTTGACATTACCAAATATTTTATAAAAAATAATACGATTTTCTTATTTTCTTTATAAACCAAAATCACCCCAATACCGTCTGCACCAACAAATACACATTAAGTACGCCTATAATTAAGGCGATTGTCCAAGCCGTGATTTTGAGCCAGAGCGGGTTCGCGAACGCGCCCATTTTCGCTTTGCTCGACGTGAATAGCACCAACGGCACGACCGCAAAACTGAGTTGCAGCGACAACACTACCTGGCTCAAAACGAGCAGACTGCCCGCGCCGCGCTCGCCGTATAAAATGCTGATAATCAAGGCAGGAACTATCGCGACTAAGCGCGTAATGAGGCGGCGCAACCACGGCGGCAACTGTATATTCAGAAAACCCTCCATCACTATCTGCCCTGCGAGCGTACCCGTGAGCGTCGAGTTTTGCCCAGAAGCGAGCAGCGCGAGCGCGAAAACGACGCTCGCCGCCGTAGAGCCGAGGAGCGGCGAAAGGAGTTTGTAAGCGTCGTTGATGTCGGCTACGCCTTCGTTACCCGAAGTATGGAAAGTAGCTGCTGCCACCATCAATATAGCGGCGTTCACGAAAAAAGCCAATAGTAAAGCTGCCGTAGAGTCGATGGTAGCAAATTTTATTGCCTCGCGCTTTTCGGGTTCGGTGCTGCCGTAGGCGCGGGTTTGCACTATTCCAGAATGCAGATAGAGGTTGTGCGGCATCACCGTCGCGCCCAAAATCCCGATAGCGATATAGAGCATTTTGGGGTTTGTGATGATTTGCTGCGCGGGCATTAAGCCGCGTAGCGTTGCCGCTAATTCGGGTTGCGAAAGCAGGATTTCGTACAAAAAACAAGCCGCAATAAACAGCACTAAACCGCCCACAATCGCCTCCAAAATACGGAAATTGCGTGCCTGAAAGTACAAAATAATAAGTACGTCGGCGGCGGTGAGCAGCACGCCGATAGGCAACGGCAGCCCGAAGAGCAGGTTGAGCGCGATAGCCGAGCCGATGACTTCGGCTAAGTCGCAGGCGGCAATCGCTATTTCGCAGAGTATCCAGAGCGCAAAAGATACTTTGCGCGGATAATACGCACGGCAGGCTTGCGCCAAATCCAAACCCGTCGCGATGCCGAGTTTGAGCGCAAGATGCTGTAAGAGAATAGCAAATATATTTGAAATAAGTATAACTGAGAGCAGTGTATAACCAAATTGCGCACCGCCCGCTATATCGGTCGCCCAGTTGCCCGGGTCCATATAGCCGACCGCGACCATCAAACCAGGTCCGGCAAAAGCCATCATTTTGCGCCAAGAACTGCCTGTTTTCGGTACGTTTATACTGCCGTTCGCTTCGCCGAGCGAGCGCGTTTCTATTGATTTTTTCATATTTTTATGATAAAAATGGTGTAGTTAAGTTAAAAACTCCGCACAAATAAGTTTTGCGCTATTTTTGCAGATATATTTTGCGGCAAGCCGTCGTTTATTTGTATTAATAACGAATTATCGTAGTCTATTCGCTCCAAAACCGATATTTTTACGCCAATACCAATGCCCAAACGGTCTAAATGTTGCAAAAAAGCAACGGAATGTTCATCAACGGCTATCATTTCGCCTGCTTCGCTGCACTCGAGCGTAGAAAGTAGCACTTGTTCGGTTTGCGCAAATTCGCCGCTCGCGTTCGGAATCGGGTCGCCGTGCGGGTCGACGGTCGGCGCGCCCAAAAACTCGTCTAACCGCGCCACTAATTCGTCTGACTGAATATGCTCGAGTTGCTCGGCGATAGCGTGAACTTCGTCCCATCGAAAACCTAATTTATCGACCAAAAAAACCTCCCACAGACGGTGTTTGCGCACCAAACCGACCGCTACGCGCTGCCCTGCGGCGGTCAGCAATACGCCTTTATACTTTTCATAAATCAATAAATCCTTTTCGGATAAGCGGCGCAGCATATCCGTGACCGACGCGGCGGTCGTTTGCATCATACCTGCTACCGCGTTGGTATTCACAGGTTTATGCGTATTTAGCGATAGTTTCCAAATCGCTTTCAAGTAGTTTTCTTCGGTTTCGGAGAGTAACATTTTAGCGTTATTTTAGTATGTTTCTATTGTGATAAACAATTATTTGGTAAAGGTAAATAATATTTTTAGATTAATCTAAAAATATTATAAAATAATACCAAAAATGCATAAATAATTATAAAAACAATCATTTTGGCGGTTTATTTGTTGTGTTTGTAGTAATAAAACTACTAATAAAACACGTCTTATTACCGTTTTTGAAAACCTTATCGTATCTTTCGCCCAAATTCAAAAATCTGATGACCGAACCCAATATAAAATCGATACAAGGCATCATTGCTGCCGAGTTGAAAGAATTTGAGCATACTTTCCGCGAAAGTCTGCGCACAAAAGTGCCGTTATTAGATACGATTATGTACTATATTGTGCAGCGAAAAGGGAAGCAAATGCGCCCAATGTTCATATTTTTGTGTGCCAAAGTATGCGGCAACGGTGCGGTGCAGCCCACTACTTTTCACGCGGCATCGCTCGTAGAACTGCTGCACACCGCTACGCTCGTACACGACGACGTAGTAGATGACTCGTTGGAGCGGCGCGGTTTTTTTAGTATTAACGCGCTGTGGAAAAACAAAATAGCGGTTTTGGTAGGCGATTATTTGCTCTCACGCGGGCTGCTTTTAGCGATAGACAACGACCAATTTAAGCTCCTGAAAATAGTGTCGAAAGCGGTGAAAGACATGAGCGAAGGCGAGTTATTGCAGTTGGAAAAGGCGCGCCGTTTGGATATAGACGAACAAGTATATTACGATATTATACAACGAAAAACCGCGTCGCTGATTGCGGCGGCGTGTTCGGCAGGTGCAGCTTCGGTGACTACCGACGACGATAAAGTAGAGAAAATGCGCTTGTTCGGCGAAAAAATAGGCATTGCTTTTCAGATAAAAGACGACTTATTTGACTTAGGCGACGACGACATCGGCAAGCCGAAAGGCATCGACATCAAGGAGCGAAAAATGACGCTGCCGCTTATTTATGCCTTAGAAAAAGCAACGACGAGCCAAAAACGGCGCATCATTCAAATCATCAAAAACAACAGCGAAGACCCTGTAAAAGTGAACGAAGTGATTGATTTTGTGCGCAATAGCGGCGGACTAACCTACGCTCGCGAAGCGATGTATCAGTATCGGCGCGAGGCGTTTGAGGTGTTGCACACCTTCCCCGAAACGCCCGAACGCGACGCGCTCGAGCAATTAGTGGTGTACGTCACCGAACGAAAAAAATAAAAATAATGTTTTCGGTACGATAAAAATAATAATTTCACGGCGATAAAAATAAGGTCGATAACTTAGGAGTTTGGGGACCGACCTATTAGAATTGTCGGCGGGAACGGAGCGTAAAAAGCTGATAAACAGCGCACTGTTCGAAGATGTGGCATTTTCGCCACATCAAGTTTGGGCTGTGTTCGCTTTTTGCGCGAAGAGTAGCCTGACAAGTCTAATAAGTCTTGATTTTTTGGTTCTTTTTTATCAAGAAAAAAGAACAAGAGAAATAAGTGACCCGTTCGCGCATTTATAATTTGCGATGTTATAATTGGCTATACCAAATTCATAATTTATAATTCATAATTCATAATTCCCTGTGGAAGAACAAGTTATATTTGGCAAACACCCCGTTCTCGACGCGCTCGAGGCAGGCTCGCCAGTGATAGATAAAGTGCTGCTCGAGGACGGCACACGCGGCGAACTCGAGGTTTCGTTGCGCAAAGCCTGCAAAAAAGCGGGCGTACCGATGCAATATATTCCGCGTGAGCGGTTCGCAAAATACACCAAAAGCAACCATCAAGGCGTAATTGCGCTATTAGGTGCTGTCCCGAATTACTACAAGCTCGCCGAGCTGCTGCCTACTATTTTGGGGCGCGGTGAAGTGCCGTTACTGGTGATTTTGGACGGCGTGACCGACGTGCGCAACTTCGGCGCGATAGCTCGAACCGCCGCAGGCATAGGTGCGCACGCCATCATCGTGCCGCTGAAAGGCGCGGCTTCCATCAACGGCGACGCGATGAAAGCGAGTGCGGGCGCGCTCAGTACACTCCCGATTTGCAGAGAGAGTTCGCTGTCGGCGGTCATGGATTTTTTGGGCGAAGCGGACATACAGGTGGTAGCGAGCGACCTCAAAACCGAATATTATGTTGCCGATATTGACTTCACCGAACCCACCGCTATCATCATGGGCGCGGAGGGCGAAGGCATCAGCCGACACTTATTGCAACGCTCCGACCGTTGTTTCAAAATACCGATGGGCGGAACGATTGACTCGTTCAACGTGTCCGTCGCGA
>JAYWGJ010000059.1:0-3316 GCA_043778315.1 Saprospiraceae bacterium
TACCACTACTCTACCCGGAGGCGTTTACCTCTTGCGCTTAGTAGAAACAAATGGTACGGTAAGCAATATCCGTTTTGTGAAACCGTAAAGGTTATGTACGAATAAGGAAAGGCTTTGCGCTAATAAAAAAAGCCGTTATTCCAGCAGGAATAGCGGCTTTTTTTATTAGTAAAATGCTATTTTTGGAAAATAGAATTTTGTATTAAAAAATAGAAATTTTGTTGATTTAGGAATAAGGAACGCGTAAAACTTAAGTTGGACATTTTGGCTTGTCTTTTGCTTCAATACTGCTTCACTCAATAAGTAACGTAGCTCGGCTACGACCCTTATTTCGTTCATTGTCTTGAAGCAAAATCCTGCACAAAAATCTATCCAACTTAAATTCTACACATTCCTTAGCTGATGAAAAACCTCCTATTTCTACTTCTCTTTGCTTTTTTGAGTGGCTTCGTTTATGCCGCTTCCGACGCGCATGCCAATATACATTCCGAACCACATATTGTAAAAACGAATATATTTGGCACGTTTATTGAGCCGTTGCCAAAAGTAGCTTGGTACAATACTTGGTTTCGGAATTATTACTTTATTGGCAGTACGGAAGTAACTGTACAAGAATTGGCTACTTTTTTAAAGGATTATAACGAAGAGGCTTACGCCAAATTTAGCTTAGGCTTAAAGCAGCGCACTTATTCCACGATAGCTGCTATTATATCGATAATTACTTTTTTAGTTAGTTTTCTTAAAGGTGGTGCAATTCCCATTATATTGTGGCTTAACTTTGTCTCGGTGATTACATCTTTTGTGTTTAGAATTATCAGCAATACCAATCTGCGGCGCGGTTTGCGCATCTACAACAAATCAAAAGGCTACGGCAACGTATCTAAATAAAAAATTTCAATCCATTCCAAAAAAATAAGCTCAAATATGAAACCCTCAACCCTGAAAAAGGCATTTTTATTAGCAGTAGGACTATTCGGCTTGTCGCAACAAAACGCATCGGCACAACACCTCGAGTTTGGCTTAATGGGCGGCGCAATGTACTATGAAGGCGACTTGTCGCATACGCTCGGCGGAACGCTCGTCGAAACACACCCGTCGTTTGGCATATTAGCCAAATACAATATGAACGATTATATTGCGATACGCGGACATTTTTTGTACGGCGAAATTTCGGGTAATGACAAACACGCCGCCGAAGACGCATTTAAAGCGCGTAATTTCAGCTTTCGCTCCGACATATACGAACTCGGCGCGCAAGCCGAATTTAATATTTTGGGCTATCAGCCCTACGCACTCTCTAAGCCGTTTTCGCCCTATGTTTTCGCAGGCATTGCTGGCTTCAAATTCAATCCAAAAACACTTAACGACGGCGAATGGGTCGCGCTGCAACCGCTCGGCACAGAGGGACAAGGCATTCCTGGGCGCAAAGCGGCATACAGTACTATTGGTGTCGCGATTCCGTTTGGCGTAGGCGTAAAATACGCACTCAACGACCTTTGGAATATAGGCTTGGAAGTTGGCTTTCGCAAAACATTCACCGATTACCTCGACGACGTGAGCGGCGACTACATCTCCCGCGCCGAACTCGCCGCTAATAACGGCGCACTCGCCGCCGAACTCGGCAATAAAATAGACGCGCAAACAGGCTACCGCCGTGGCAACCCGAACAATCAAGATTGGTACAACTTTGTGGGCGTAACCATCACCTATAATTTATTGGATAACGGACTCGTTGGCGCACGAAACCGAGGCAGACGCAGAGCAGGCTGCAAGCACGCGCGTATGTAGTGATTTTAGTGATTAGTGTTCAGTGATTAACGATTAATAAAAAATTATGAAATCGTAGATTCGGCGTAGCCAATTATGAAATCGTAGATTCGGCGTAGCCAATTATGAAATCGTGATTTATAAAAAAGGCTTATCGACGGTGTCGATAAGCCTTTTTTTTTTGTTACAAAAACAGTTTGTAATTTGATGGTGATAATGTATCTTTACTTCGAATTATTCTAATAAATCCATTCACTTCAAAATTTTCAACTTATGTACGCTTGGTTGCCCAATTATCCCGCAGGTGTTCCTGCCAATATCAACGCCGATGCTTACCCGAGTGTAGTGGCGATGTTAGAAGACTCGTTCCGCAAATACGGCAACCGCTATGCTTTTGCGTGTATGGGCAAACGCATGACTTTCAAGGAGTTAGATGTCGCCTCTGCGCAATTTGGTGCATATCTACATAGTCGCGGCTTAAAGCCCGGGGACAAAATTGCGTTGATGATGCCTAATTTATTGCAATATCCAATTGCGATGTTTGGCGCGTTGCGCGCAGGTTTGGTGGTCGTGAACACTAATCCGCTTTATACGCCGCGAGAGATGGAGCATCAGTTTGTGGACTCGGAGGTACAAGGCATCGTTATTGCCGAAAACTTTGCTGCTAATTTGCAACAAATCATCGATAAAACGCAAATAAAAACCGTTATTCTTACAAGTATCGGTGAACTTTTAGGTATAAAAGGTTTTTTTGTGAATAGCGTAGTTCGGTACGTCAAGCGAATGGTGCCTGCTTATCAGTTGCCAAACACTGTCACGTTTAGCGACGCGATAAGCGGCGGAAAATCGTTTACGCTACCCGTTTTTGCATCAAAACCAAGCGATACCGTATTTTTACAATACACGGGCGGCACTACGGGCGTAGCCAAAGGCGCGATGCTGACCAATAGAAATATGGTGGCGAATATGATGCAAATGAAAGCGGTTATCGAGCCGTTTTTGAGCAGCGACGCGCCCGCCGTCGCGCTGTCACCGTTGCCGATGTACCATATTTTTGCTTGTACGGTGAACGCATTTGGCTTGTTTTCGTTGGGACACCAAAGCGTTTTGGTGACAAACGCCCGCGACATCGCGTCCGTACTTAAAGAATTTTCTCAGTCCGAAATTTCCTTAATTACGGGTGTCAATACCTTATTTAATGCGTTATTAAATCATAAAGATTTTGCCAAAACAGACTTTTCTAACCTCAAAATAGCGGTGGCAGGTGCAATGGCGGTGCAAAAAACGGTCGCAGAACGTTGGCTTTCCGCTACGAAAGTACGGATAACGGAGGGTTACGGCATGACCGAATCCGCGCCCGTTATTAGCGTGAACCCGTTGGACGGCGGACGGGTCGGGACTATCGGGTTGCCCGTCCCGAGTACCGAAGTACGCATCGCAGACGAAAACGACAACGCGCTCGCGCAAGGCGAAATCGGAGAAATACAGGTGCGCGGTCCGCAAGTGATGCTTGGTTACTACAAGCGTCCCGACGAAACCGAAAAGACGA
>JAYWGJ010000060.1:0-3308 GCA_043778315.1 Saprospiraceae bacterium
CTTGTTTTAACTCAAAATCCTGCGTCATAATATTCAGTATCTTATTTTCTCTTCATTCCTATTTGAAAGTTGAGTTTTGTTTTTTTGACAAAGATAGTATTTTTACTTTATAAATATAAATTAGTAATTATAAATCAACGGCGTACTGCCAATAAATAATCTGCAATATCGTCTTGAAAACGCTCCGCTTCGCCGTCGCCATGAAACGCAACCTGCACGGGCAAAACGAACATCGGTAACTGATATTCGTTCAATAAACCGTAGTGTTGCTCTAAGCGGATAGCATCTTTTTCGGTCGTAATCACGATTTTGTTGCGCCCCGACATCTCGTTATAACTCCGTTTGAGCAAGCCGATGTCTTCGCGAACAAAAAAATGATGGTCGGCAAATTCTAATATTTTTATCGAGTTTACTTTTGTTTTTAGGTAATCTGTCAAGTAATTTGAATTGGCGATAGCGCAAATGACCAGCACATCAACGCCCGTAGTAAGTTGCGAGGTGAACGACGGAAACATTAACCGATACGGTGCGCCATATTTATAATAAGAAAAATAAACGCGCTGTTGCGGATACGGATTGAGTTCTTGTATTAATTTAAGCCGTTTATTATCAGCTAATTGTGATGGACATTTTGTCACTACTATAATATTTGCGCGCTGATAGCCTGTCCGCCATTCGCGCAGCCGTCCCGACGGCAGCAAATAATCGCGGGTAAAAGGCAGATTGTATTCTGTCAGCAACAAGTTCAAACCAGCCTGCACGGCGCGATGCTGAAACGCGTCGTCGAGGACGATGCACTGCAAATCGGGCTGATGCTGCACCATATACATAATCGCGAACGTGCGGTTTTCGCCTACGGCGACCATCACATTAGCAAATTTTCGGCGGTACGCGAGCGGCTCGTCGCCTATATCTTCGGGCGTGCTCGCTTCGTGCGCCAACTGAAACCCGCGCGTTTTGCGCTTGTACCCTCTACTCAACGTCCCGACGCTAATATACGGACGCAAAAAATCGACAATATACTCGACGTGCGGCGACTTGCCCGAGCCGCCCATCGTCAAGTTGCCCACACATATAGTAGGTACGCCAAACCGCGTCGGGCGCAATACGTCTAAGCGGTACAAAAGGTCGTTGAGCAACACGCCGATACCGTAAAGCAACGACAACGGCGCGAGTAAAATTTGTAAAATTGGGTGTAACCGCATAGATTTTTTGTAATAATTAATCACAAAAATAGGTAAAAATTCAAGTATTTACACTATTTTTGAACCTTAAAAAATTCATAATTATAATAAATCACAAATTTTATGCCTAATTATTTAACTACGAATAGAGCCGCGTGGGACGACAAAGTAGCCGTACATCTCGAAACCGAAATGTACGATATGGCGGGTTTTACGAGTGGAAATACGTCGTTGATTTCTATCGAACTCGAGCGGCTCGGCGACCTCCGCGGTAAGCGAATACTGCATTTGCAATGTCATTTTGGACAAGACAGTATCTCGTTGGCACGCATGGGCGCGACGGTGACGGGCGTAGATTTTTCGGAAGTTGCTGTCGCGCAAGCTAAAAAAATGGCAGCCGAAGAAGGCGCGAGCGCGAATTTTATTTGCTGCGATTTGTATGCGTTGCCGCAACATTTGACCGAGCAATTTGATATTGTTTTTACTTCTTACGGTACTATCGGTTGGCTGCCCGACTTAGATAAATGGGCAAAAGTGGTGTCACATTTTTTGCGTCCAAATGGCAAATTTATTTTTGTAGAATTTCACCCCGTCGTATGGATGTACGATGATAAATTTACAAAAATAGCGTATAATTATTTTAATACGGGTGCGATAATAGAAGAATATAGCGGCAGCTATGCCGACCTCGCCGCGCCGATTACACATACTTATACGATGTGGAATCACGCATTAAGCGAAGTATTTAATAGTCTGATTAGTAATGATTTAACTATCAATCAATTTGATGAATTTGACTATTCACCTTATAATTGCTTTCAAGAAACCGTAAAAATCGCACCCAAAAAATACCAAATTGCGGCTTTTGACAACAAAATACCAATGGTTTACGCTATTGTAGCTACCAAAAAATAACGAAATTATATACTAAACCTATAAGGCTTTTGAAACCCTATAGGTTTAGATAAAATCCAATATTAGTCAATAATCATTGTCACAGCATCTAAGGCTTGTTGCTCCATTACCTTTGGCAAATCGCGGTATTCATATTGTTGTGTGCGGAGTTGCGGGCGATAGCCGCCTTCGCGGATAGCGTCTTGTATGCCGTTTGCGGTGAACCGAAACCGCGCGCCTGCCGCCGAAACCACATTTTCCTCTATCATAATAGAGCCAAAATCGTTCGCGCCCGAGTGCAAACAGACTTGCGCAACTTGCTTGCCAACGGTAAGCCACGACGCTTGTATATTTACGATATTAGGCAACATTATTCTGGATAAAGCTATCATACGCACATACTCGTCGGAGGTGACGGCGTTGCGCGCACGTTTTATTTTTTTCAATATCGTATCTTCGTCTTGGAAGGGCCAAGGTATGAACGCGATAAAACCTTTGGCGTGTTCAGGTTTTTCGCTCTGCACTTGTCGTATATCGGCGAAATGCTGCATACGCTCGAGGTTCGTTTCTATGTGTCCGAACATCATCGTCGCCGACGTAGTGATGTCTAATTGGTGCGCGGCGCGCATCACATCTAACCACTCTTCGCCCGTACATTTGCCCTTTGAGATAAGGCGACGCACACGGTCGCTTAGTATTTCCGCGCCTGCTCCTGGCAACGAGTCGAGACCCGCTTCTTTTAAGGCGCGCAATACTTCGGTATGCGTACTTTGCTCTAACTTTGTGATGTGCGCTATTTCGGGTGGCCCGAGCGCGTGTAATTTCAGTTCAGGGTACAGCGATTTCAATTCTTTGAACAAATCGACATAATACGCCAAGCCCAAATCAGGGTGATGCCCGCCTTGCAGCAGTAACTGATTGCCGCCTAATCGGAACGTTTCTTCTATCTTTTGCTTGTATTCCTCGATAGTAGTGATGTAGGCTTCCGCATGACCTGGCTTTCTAAAAAAGTTGCAAAACTTGCAATTCGCAATACAAACGTTGGTAGTATTGCTATTTCGGTCAATAATCCATGTCACTACGTCGTTCGGGACGTGGTGCTGTCGCATCGCATTGCCGACGTACATCAGTTCCGCAGTAGCGGCATTTTCTAATAAAAAAACACCCTCTTCTGGTGTAAGCCACTCGTAGCGCAAGGCACGAGCGAGCAGTTCGTCGGTTTTGTACATT
>JAYWGJ010000061.1:0-9435 GCA_043778315.1 Saprospiraceae bacterium
TCGGTACTGTAAATGCAGGTCGGTGCTGCCTTCTACTAAGGTAGCGACGTTTTTTCGGACGTTAAATCCTGCGCTCGCGCTGCCCGACCAACGCACCGAATCCGCTTTATTGCGTATCCGCTCTTTTTCTATATTGATGATTTGCGCGCTGCCGTATTGCGACAAACAGCCGAATAAAAAAAGACAAAAATTGATTTTATAGTTGGAGAGCATAGTATAAAGAGTGAAACGAAAATTTTAGACGCGAAAGTTTTTTGAGCGTAGCGGTTTTTTAGACGCAGAGAAGCAGAGGGGCAAAGAGGCAGAGTGAGCGGAGGTTTTTTTATTGCAAAGAAACAAAGGTTTTTGAGTGTAAATTTTTTTTTAGACGCGGAGAAGCGGAGAAGCAAAGAGGCAGAGTGAGCGAGGCTTTTATTGCAAAGAAACAAAGATTTTTTGAGTGTGGAAGTTTTTTAGAAGCAGAGCGAGTGAGCTTTTTTTATCATAAAAAAATAAAAATTACAACAGTGAAACAATCCGTAGTTAAAATCATATCTACCATTTTTCCGACTCCAGTAGCGGCATGGGCGTACAGCCAACTACTCAACCCGCAAGTTAAGAAGCTGCGCGACAACGAGTTAGCGGTTTTGGACAAGGCAGAAAAAGCGATTTTTAAGTTCAAAAACTTCGATATTCAGCTTTATACTTGGCGCGGCGGCGCGGATAGCGTTTTGCTAATTCACGGCTGGGAAGGGCAGGCGGGCAATTTTACCGACGTGGTCGAGCAGCTTATAGCGCGCAACTACACGGTGTATGCTTTCGACGCGCCGTCGCACGGGTTTAGCAGCAAAGGGCAGACGAGCCTTTTTGAGTTTATAGAATTGGTGGGTATTTTGATTAGAAAATACAGCGTCAGAAAACTCATCAGCCATTCTTTTGGCGGCGTTGCCACGACCTACGCGCTGTATATCAACCCCGACCTACACATCGATAAATACCTGCTTTTTACCGTTCCCGACAAGTTTTCGGAGCGGATAGACGACGTTGCGGCGCAAGCGGGTATTACCGAAAAGGTGAAAAATAAGCTTATTCGGCGGTTGGCAGCCGAAACAAACTTGGATATACACAGCCTAAACGTCAGCGATTTTGTCAAAAAAATCAACGTGGCGCAAGCCCTGATTATTCACGACTCGAACGACACGGTGATACCGATTGAACGCGCCCAAAACGTGGCTGCAAACTGGCAAAACGCACAACTCGTCGAAATCACGGGTACAGGGCATTTTCGGATTTTGCGCACGCCGTCGGTCATAGCAGAGGGATTGGCGTTTTTGCAGGATTGAAAGTAGATAAGAATTATTATTATCTAGCATTGAATTTCTCACTCAGGCGCAAGCCTAACTATAATACCATTCAAACTATCCGTAATTGGTATTTGACAACCCAATCTACTGTTTTTATGGACGTGAAACGCTTGGTCGAGCATCGCTTCCTCATCATAACCTAAGTCTGGCAACTCGTGCGCGCTCTCTATATATATGTGACAGCTTGCGCAAAGTGCCATTCCGCCACACGTTCCCTCCACAGGGAGTTCGTGCGCCTTGCACACCTCCATTAAGTTTAACGCCATATCGGTCGGCGCATCTAAGTGATGCGGTACGCCGTCGCGGTCTATCACGGTAAGTTGTATTATCATATTTTTTTGTTTTTTTGATTAATAAATAAAGGTTGATGACGCATTATTTAAGAAATGTTCTCTTTATACAATCTTACTTACTCTGTTTCTTTGCTCCTCTGCTTCTCCGCGTTTAAAAAAAATCCTTCTCCGCGTTTAAAAACAAACTCAAATCCGCTCCTATTCGGGTCGTCCGAGCATCTGATCGTTCCCTTTGGTCTCTTTATCCAACGCTTCTTGCTCCGCCCGCTCCTGCTCCATTAGTTTTGTATCGTCGATATTCGTCAAATCGGGACTGCCCGCGTCTATCCATGCTGAATACCAAGTACTTGCGACCGAAATAATCGCCGTCCGCATTCTACTTTCCACCATTCCGCCCATGCGGTCTTGCCACGCACGCGCAAATTCCTTACATTGCACCAAAACATTCTGTCCCAATCTGTCTTCGTAACACATTTGTTTGTCGGTAGGGAAGTGCGCGACCATATCCTTTTCGGTCAGCAACACACTATCCAATAACGCGTGACTGTCCATCACTGTTTTCCACACAAAACCATGAAAATCGGTGATATATTCTGCTTTGCCAACAAAATAATCGTAATCTTTATCTGCAAACAACTCGGGAATACGACTTTCCCAAAAGCCGTGAATACCTACTTGATTCGTTTTTTGCCCATTATAGTTCTCCGTAGTATGCAACGGGACGTGTGCATCGCCGATATAATGCCCAATTTCTGCCGAAAGACGCAATATTTTTGCTGCGTCGCGTTCGCGGAATGCGGTAGTGAGCCTCCGTTTCATATATTCCAAGTGATATGGAACGATACCAAACAGACTAAATTGGTCTTTGCTGAACGCCGCTTTCCACTTCGGTTTTATGCCCTCCGAAGTGAATAATTTTGCTAATGTATCAGGGTTAATTTCGCTTTTATCTTCGTAATAAAGCGGTTCTACATTATCTCTAAAAAACTTTTTATAGGTGAATTTATTAATCGTAATGCTATCTTTTTTGAATATTCGCTTGATGTATTTACCGCGCAACACCAAGTCGCGTTTGCCCGTGCGCACCACTTTGTCGCCGAGCAATTGCATCGTATCATTCTTTTCGTTTACCACGAATATGTCCGTGTAGCGCGCCAATGCGTCTGTCCAATTGCGCGGCAAGTCTGGAAAGGGTGCTACGCCCCAATGATCGGCATCTATGAAGTGCCTGGGTGCCTCGAGCTTCACGGCGTAGCGGCGTTTGTCGGGATCTACGGCGTGCGCAGTGATGTATTCTATGTGTTTTTTGTAGAAACCGACCATTTCGGGCGGCAGCGTAAACACCGCCATACGGTTGATGCGCTGATGCCCAAAAAAGCCCCAATCGGGTTTGCTGCGCGTGTTACTTAGGAGCAAAACGGCAGTACTTATTAGCGCGACCGCGACGAAAATGTATTTTTTGATGGTCATATTATGGATTAAAATTATTTTTTATGATTTTATAATAAACTTTTATAACGCTTTCGCGCAACATAAACGTAAGCGTACAAATGATTTGATTTTGAACAAAGATACGATTTTTTTAAAATTTGGTGGATTAGATATAAAAAATAGTAATAAATTTGGCGTAGCATCGCAAAAATTTTTACCTTTGAGGTTAAACAAACACTTACATATTTTATTATATCAAACAAAACAAAACAGCGTAAAAATTAATTATAGTGAATAACAGAAAAAAATCATTTGTACAACTGCTGCTGTGGCTCGGCGGATTGCTGCTGCTCAACGTGTTTTTCAATTGGCTGCCGTTCAGCCCGCAGCTCGACGTAACGTCCGATAAGCGGTTTTCGCTCACCGCCGCAACGAAGCAAATGGTGCGCAAACTGAACAGCGACGTGTCGGTTGAGGTGTATTTGGAAGGCGAATTTCCTTCAGGATTCAAGCGGTTGCAAACGGGTATCCGCAACTTGCTCAACGATATGCGCTCGCAGTCGTCGCGGTTTCGGTACTCGTTCATAGACCCGCTTGCGGGCGACATACCTACCCGCAACGCGGCGATGGAAGGCTTCAAAAAAGACAAAATTTTTCCTATCAACCTCAAAGTCAAAAGCAAGGAAGGTATGCAGGAAAAAATGTTGTTTCCGTATGCCAAAGTGTATTATAAAGGCAGATGGGCGATTGTGAACCTGCTCGAAAACCAAGTACAAGGCTTGTCGCAAGAGGTGATTTTGAACAATTCATTGAGTTTGGTGGAATACAAAATCGCTAATGCGATAAACAAATTGTCGGCGACCGCCGCGCCGCTTATTGGCTTTATCGAGGGTCACGGCGAGCTTGCGCCTATCGAAACCGCCGACCTCGAGCAGACGCTCCGCGAGTTTTATAGCACCGTGCATATCAACCTCGATAGCGCGACGCAACTCAAACAAGGCATCGGCGCGTTAGTGATTGCGCGACCGCGTACTTCGTTCCCACTCAAACACCAATTCCTTATAGACCAATACATTATGAACGGCGGCAAGGTGGTTTGGTGTATCGATAAACTCGCCGTCGCGACCGACAGTTTGCGCCGAAGCAAAGAATTTGTACCCACCGATTACACCTTAGATATAGACAATTTGCTGTTCCGCTATGGTGCGCGCATCAACCCGAACACGGTGATGGATATGCGCTGCTCGCGCATTCCGCTACAAGTTGGCGTTATGGGCAACGAGCCGCAATACGACCTCAAACCTTGGTATTACCACGTTTTAGCGTTTTCGGAGGGTAATCACCCTATTGTCAAAAACTTGGACGCGATACAGTTGTATTATCCGTCGTCTATCGACACCATAAAAACCAAAACGCCCGTCACGAAAACCGTCGTTTTGGCATCGTCTGACCATAGCAGTATGCGGTTTTTGCCGTTTCGGGTCTCGTTCGATATCCTGCGCACTGCGCCCGACCCTGTGCAATTCAATAAGCCAAAACAAGCAATGGCGGTTTTGCTCGAGGGTACATTTCCATCTTATTTTGAAAACCGCGTAACGCCCGAGTTCGAGGCTGCGCTCGGCAAAACGGGTCAGAAATTTAAAGCGGTCAGCGAAAAAACAAAGCAAGTAGTGATTGCCGATGGCGATATTTGTAGAAACGATGTCAGCCCCGAGCTGAACGATTTTAAGCCGTTAGGCTATAATAATTTTGAAAAACATCAGTTTGCCAACAAAAAATTTATGCTCAATGTGATAGAATATTTGTTGGATAATAACGGTGTGATGGAGGCACGCAGCAAGGAAGTGAAGCTCCGTTTGCTCGATAAACCTGCCGTAGAAGCAAATAAATTACTCTATCAAATAGTCAATACGGCTGCGCCGTTGCTGCTATTGGGCATTTTTGCTTTCTTTTTCAACCGTTGGCGCAAGCGTAAATATGCTTAAAAAAGTGGGTGTGTCGGGTTTCAACCCGCACGAAATAAGCCAAAATGCGGATTGAAATCCGCATACCGATTACCCAATAAAATCCAAAATTTAACGGTATGACCACGCAAATCAAAGAAGCGCACTACTTTCTGAACTCGACCGCCGACTACAAGTTGTGGCTGAACGTTGGCTGCGACGGCATTGCGTTGGTCGTGACGAATATGGCGCGGCACGTTTTGTATTGGCATAGTACGCCGTTTGAGGCGCGGGTTTCGCCGCAGCAATTACACCGAAAAGTGCAGGCGTGGGCGACCGACCAAGCCGTTTTGCAGCGACATTTCGCAGATATACATATCGCCGTTTACTTTCCGCAAACGATACTCGTACCCGATGCGTGGTTCGAGCCGTATCATGCGCGCACTTACCTCACGCGCACTATCGGCGACGACCTCATAGACATGGTTGCGCGCAGCGAACACGCCGCCGCTTATGATTTGCACTTGGTTTATGGCTTGCCGCAACCCTTGTTGCACACCTTAAATACGCTGTTTCCGAACGCGAAAGTACGGCATTCGTTCACCAAACTGCTCTCGGGCATACAATACATGGCGCGGGCGCAGCGCGGCACTTTTGTTTACGCGCTTACGCACACGAACGCGCTCACGCTTATCGTCGCCGACAGCGAAAAGCTGTATTTGATGAATACTTACGCCTATCTTTCTGCTCGCGACTACTTGTATTATGTGATGTTGGTGTACCAAGAATTGGGATTAGATACGGCAGCCGTGCCGCTCGTGATGGCGGGTGATATTGTCCCCGACTCCGAAATCGTCAAAATGATGTCCCCTTATATCGGCAGTATTTCGTGGGCGCAACGCCCGTCGGGGGTCATTATCGGCGAAGCCGCAAAATATACGATGCCCACGCATTTTCACAACGAACTGTTGTATCAGATAGTCGGATAAATCGTATTGTAAATAGTGTTATAAATAAAAAAGCGCAACGACACGGGGAGTGTTGTTGCGCTTTTTTATTTATAACCCACCTCAAAACAACGCAGGCGGCTCCGCTATCTCCTTATGCAAATCAATCGACGTGTTCGTCACCGAATTTATTTCAGTAGAAATAGGGTAAGTACGCAGCAGATTGGCGGGCAACGGCTGCAATAAACTGAGTACGGTTGCCAAATCGGTGTCTTCGGCGAGCCACTGCCGTTGCAGGTCTGCGCCCTGCAAAATAACGGGCATACGGTCGTGCAGCGCGCTCATATCGGCGTTCGCTTCGGTCGTTATTATCGCGAAAGTATAAACGAGCTGTCGGTCGGGGCGTTCCCACACGTCCCAAATACCCGCCATTGCCATCAACGATTGGTCTTTCGGCATGATGCGATACGGCAGTTTTTGCTTGCCATACTGCCGCCATTCATAAAAACTATCCGCCAAAACCAAGCACCTCCGTTGCCGTATCGGAATACGAAACGACGGCTTCGAGGTGATGCCCTCGGCGCGCGCGTTGATAAGGTTCAAGCCGCCTTGCGGCTTGTCGCCCGACCAGTGCGGTATCAGTCCCCACGAAAACCGTTGTACCTCCGTTGGCTTATTTGATGCTACGATGTACGCCATGCTCGTAGGCGAAATATTATAATTAGGTTGCAATACGCCTTGTATTTTTATCCCTAACTGCTTCTGTGTCTTTTCTTTAGACGCGACAAACGAATACCGACCGCACATATTTTTTTATTTTTTTGACTATGAACAAGAAGCTGTAAGTTGTAAACTTTTTGACCGTTTTATCCTATACAGGAAGCTGTGAACTGTAAGCTATAAACTTTTTGACCGTTTTATCTTGTTATTTTATGGAATTATATTCAAAACTAAATGTTGATAGTATTAAATGTGTCGTAAAGGTAGTATTTTATTTGATTTTTGAAAAAAATAGTGCTGCTAAAATACGAAATTATCATTATTCATCTCACTCCAATTGCTGCATTTTGTAATGCGATAAAAAATACCGTTCTTTGTTCCTATTTTTGAAATAATTTTATTGATAATATGCGCCTACAAAGTTTAGAAATAAAGGGCTTTAAGAGCTTCGCCGACCGCACCGTCCTCAACTTTAATAACGATGTGGTAGGGATTGTGGGTCCGAACGGCTGCGGTAAGAGCAACGTGGTAGATGCGATACGCTGGGTTTTGGGCGAGCAGAAAAGCAAGGAATTGCGCTCGGATAAGATGGAAAGCGTGATTTTTAACGGTACGAAGCAGCGCAAGCAAGGCGGTGTAGCGGAGGTGACGATGACGCTCGAGAACACCAAAAACATACTGCCTACCGAATACACAACCGTCACTATCACGCGCATACTTTACCGTAGCGGAGAGAGCGAGTACAAGCTAAACGGCGTAAATTGCAGGCTAAAAGACATCAATAATTTGCTGATGGACACGGGTATCGGTAGCAATTCGTATGCGATTATCGCACTCGGAATGGTAGATGATTTGCTCGCTGACCGCGAAAACTCGCGCCGACGACTGTTCGAGCAAGCCGCAGGCGTATCAAAATACAAGGCGCGCAAGCACGAAACGATGAGCAAACTGAAAGGCACAGAAGAGGATTTGAGCAGAGTAGAAGACTTGCTGCACGAGATAGATGGACAGTTGAAAATACTAGAAAAACAAGCAAAACGGGCGCAAAAATGGGTGGAAATGAAGGAAGAATACCGCACAAAAAGCCTCGAATTAGCCAAATTTCGCTTATCGGGTTTTAAGGTGACGTTCAAAACGCTCAAAGAAAAAATACAAAAAGAGGAAACCGAATTGATAGCTTTGGACGCGCTTATCGCAACGCAGGAGGCGAAATTGTCCACAGAAAAAAATAATAATCTCGATAAAGAAAAGAGCCTTAGCGACCGTCAGCGCGAACTGAATAGTTTGGTGGGACGGATACGCGGCATGGAAAACGACAAAAAAGTGTTGGAGCAAAAGATTGATTTTCTGCAACGAAACACGACCGAAACCGAACAGCAATTGCGCACCGCACAAGCGCGCTTGACGCAACTCGCCGACGAAGTCACGTTTTATAGAGGCGAACTGAACGGCGAAAAACGCTTGGAAGCCGCCCTCGACGACGCGCTCACAGCCGCAGAAACGGCGTTGGCAAACCATAAAAAAAATCACGCGGCGTTAAAATCTGACCTCGATACGCATTTGCAAGCGCAACAAATAGCCGAAAAACAGCTTTTGGAGTTAGAAAAACAACGCGCCGTAGGGCAAACGACCCGCGAAAATCTGCAACAAGACATCACGGCGGCGCAAGCCGACACCGAACGCCGACAAACGGAACTCGACACCGTGAAAACGGAGCGCGACGGATTGCACAAAAAACAAACGCAGCAGCAACGTTTTTTGGAGGATTTGGAGGATAAAGAAGAGGAGCGTAAGGAGAATTTGGCGCAGGCGGAGCAGCAACTCGCTGCCGCGCAAAAAAATCTGAACGACTACAACCGTAGTTTGGACGCGAAGCGAAACGAGTACAAATTGACGAAATCGTTGGTGGAAAGCCTCGAGGGTTTTCCCGAAAGCATCAAATACCTCAGTAAAGATAAGGATTGGGCAAAACGAGTGCCACTACTCAGCGATGTGTTGTATTGCAAACCCGATTTTCGGGTCGCGCTCGAGAATTATTTGGAGGCGTACCTCAATTTTTACATCGCACCCGACCTCGCAACCGCCGCCGACGCGATACGTCGCCTCACGGACGCACAGCGCGGACGCGCCAATTTTTTTGTACTCAATCAATTTATTCCTACACAAAAAACGCCCGAAATACAAGACGGTTTGCGTTCGGCATGGAGCGTAGTGGAATGCGACGAAGCCTACAAAACGCTTTTTAATACGATTTTAAATAATGTGTATATTATCGATAATGAACAAGATATTATTGATAATGAATTAAGTAGCGATACTATTTTATTGAGTAAAAACGGCGGATTGATGCGCGGCGAGCGAACGCTCGGCGGAGGCTCGGTCGGCTTGTTTGAGGGTAAACGGATTGGACGTAAAAAGAGTTTGGAGGTTTTGGAAACCGAAATAAAAGACTTGGAAAGTACTACAAAAACCGTACAGCGCGAAACAGTAGAGATTCAAGAGCGAATAGACAAACTCAAAAAGCAAAATCAAGAACCGATATTGCGCCGTGAGCGCGAAGAACTAAATATTTTGCAGCAACAAATAGTGAGCCTTTCGGCGCGATTAGAAGGTTTTCAGTCGTTTTTGGACGACGCGCTCCGCCGCAAAACGCAGGCGGAAAGTCGCATCTCGCAAATTACCTTGTCAGAAACGGACTTAGTCCAAAAAATAAGTCATTTGCAGACCGAAACGCAGCTTTTCGCAACCAAAATAACGG
>JAYWGJ010000062.1:0-9414 GCA_043778315.1 Saprospiraceae bacterium
GGCGAGCTATCACTTGACGGAAGTAGATGATTTTCAGACCTTGTTGAAAGAAAGAACAGCCGAAAGCGAAGCAAAAGGTAAAGCCGAGGGTAAAGCCGAAGGCGAAGCACGAGGCAAGCAGCTCGCTGCCAAAATCCTAAAACGCTACCTCAAAGGCGTGGACAGCGCGGCTATTGCTGCGCAATTAGGCATCGCGTTGGAGTTTGTGGAGCAGACTATCGCGGACTACGAAGCGGCGTAGTCGAGGTTGTTATTTTTTATAAAAAGCTACTTTATTTTTTTATAAAAATTCCAGCTACTCCTTGAAATCTCCCATTAAAAAAGGATTGATGCCCTATTATCGCATCAATCCTTTTTTTGATATTATAATTATAAAAATTGTTATAAAATCTTATTCTACAATCAATTTTTGTGTCAATGGCGTTGCCAACTCCTCGCTGCTAATTTGCACCAAATAGACTCCTTTTGCGATATTGGTAGGTAAAAATATAGTATTTGGTTGCGCTGCAACGAGGTTTTCGGTGCTTTGCGCAATAGTTTTACCTGCTACGTCGCTGATGCGAACCGTTGCATTTTCTAGATTTTGGCTTACCAAACGAATAGCAAAACTGCCGTTGCTGCTTGGGTTCGGGAATATTTTGAAACTTTCCGCCGTAGCCGTACCGCGATTTTCGGTCGCCACGGGCGCAGCTATCAAAATATCGTCTAAATGCACGAAGTAATCTGTACCCGAACCACCTGCGTTATTGATGCGGAAATCGAGACGGACGGTTTGACCCACAAACGCTGCTAAATCAATCGTTTCGGTGATGAATGCAGTAGTTGGATTGGGCGTAGTGATTGTTTTTACGGTCGTGTAAATGCCTGCCGAATTAGCAATTTTCACTATCAACTTAGACCCCGCAGGTATCGTCGTACTAAACGGCGTGCTTCCCACATAACTCGCAAAACGGTACGCAAAGCTGAGTTTGCAGCCCGCAGGCACGGGTTGTGTAAATAACGGCGTTTCTAGCGTATCGAAGCCCGATGTTGCGCCGCAAGTATATTGCATCGCGTTGCTGTTAGCTACGCCGCGTCCCGAGTAGTTATTGATGTTTTTGGTCGTCCAACCCGCAGGCTTACCGAATGTAGCAACGGTATTAAAATTTTGGTCTAAAAGCACTTGCGCGGTTGCCGTTTGTAACGCTGCTTGTTGCAGACACGCTGCCATTAAAATAAGGATAATTTTTTTCATAAGGAAAGTAAATTTGTTATAATGAAAATGAAAGAAAGAAATATATTTTGCAAAATTAGACAATTAATATCAGTTTTTAGATTATTGTAATTAATTTTACACTTTTATTCTATATAATATAGCATTGCAAGAATATGGAAACGGTTATTTCGTTACAAAATACCTCAATTTATCAGCAGGGCGCGCTCATTTTGAACAATGTGAATCTCACTATGGCGGAGGGCGAACTCTGTTACCTCATCGGGCGGACGGGTACGGGCAAAAGCTCGCTGCTCAAAACGCTCTATGGTGAGCTGCCGCTCACGAATGGCGCGGGCGTTGTAGCGGGTTTCGACCTCGCCAAAATAGACTGGAAAAGTATTCCGTTGCTGCGCCGCCGCTTAGGTATCGTGTTCCAAGATTTTAGTTTATTGAGCGACCGCTCGGTTGCCGACAACCTCAAATTTGTGCTACAAGCGACGGGCTGGACGGACAAAAAAGCGATGACACAGCGAATAGGAGAGGTGTTGTCGCAGGTTAGTATTGCCAATAAAGAAAATAAATTGCCGCACGAACTCTCTGGTGGCGAACAGCAGCGCGTAGCGATTGCGCGCGCACTGCTCAACCGTCCTGCTATCATTTTGGCGGATGAGCCGACTGGAAATCTTGACCCCGAAACCTCCGACGAAATTCTTTTATTGCTCCGCAAACTCGCCTTAGAGGACAACACCGCCGTACTGATGGCAACGCATGATTATCTGATTTTAGAGAAATTTTCAGCGCGTATTTTACGCTGCACAGGCGGCGAATTGGTGGACGAACGCAGCGTAAAAATATAGTATTAAAAGTATTATTACAATTAATTATTATAACCAATTACTTGATAAGGAGTAAAGTAATGAGTAAACTAGAACAACAATTAGCAGAAATATCCGCTAAAATAGAATACCGCGACGCATTGGTAAGCAGTGTATCTGCGGTGTCGGTGGCGTGGCATATCGACCATATTTTGATGGTGATGAAAGGTATTACCGAAAGGCTAAAAACCTCCGAGCCTGACAAATATCGCTGGAAATTCAGCTTTTTTAGAATAGGAATTTTTTTGACGGGTAAAATTCAACGCGGATTAGGTAAAGCTCCGAAAGCAAGTCGTCCACCTGCTGATATTGACCTCGATTTGTTGCAAAAACATTTCGAATCCGCATCTAATAGTATTAAAGAAATAGTGAATTTAGACAAAAATTTGTACTTCGAACACCCGTATTTTGGACATTTGAAACTAAAAGATAGCATTCGTTTTTTGGAAATACACAACGCGCATCATTTGGCTATCATTAATGATATTATAAAAAACGGCGTGCGGGTTTAAACCCGCACAGAATAACACAGACGGGTTCAAATCTGTGCGCCGTTGTGTTTTTACACTGAGGTTTCTCTTAAACTGAAAATTCTAATAAATTTACAATTTATCTAATTTGACGGACGAATTTAAAATAAAATCGCGGTACACCGTTGCTGACCGCGAAGGCATTACGCACCTGCGTTTTGGTGCAGGAACGCCGCCATTTTTGCGCGGACCGTACAGCAGTATGTACCTCACTAATCCTTGGACGATACGGCAATACGCGGGTTTTAGTACCGCCGTAGCGAGTAATGCGTTTTATCGCCGCAACCTCGCGAGCGGACAAACGGGCTTGTCGGTTGCTTTTGATTTAGCGACGCATCGCGGTTACGACAGTGATCACGAACGGGTGCGCGGCGACGTAGGAAAAGCAGGCGTTGCGATAGATAGCGTAGAGGATATGAAAATCCTTTTTGACCAAATTCCTTTGGATAAAATGAGCGTTTCGATGACGATGAACGGCGCGGTTATTCCCGTTATCGCCTTTTATATCGTGGCTGCCGAAGAGCAAGGAGTCGCTGCGGCGCAACTGAGCGGCACGATTCAAAACGATATTTTGAAGGAGTTTATGGTGCGCAATACCTATATTTATCCGCCGACGGCGAGTATGCGCATCATCTCCGATATTTTTGCTTACACGAGTAAAAATATGCCCAAATTCAATTCCATCAGCATTTCGGGCTACCATATACAAGAGGCTGGCGGGACTGCCGAAATAGAATTGGCTTATACTTTGGCGGACGGATTGGAGTATTTGCGCGCAGGCGTTGCGGTTGGTTTAGATATTGATAGTTTTGCGCCGCGTCTGTCCTTTTTTTGGGGAATAGGCATGGACTTTTTTATGGAAATAGCCAAAATGCGTGCAGCGCGGCTGCTTTGGGCGAAAATAGTACAACAGTTTAACCCAAAATCGGATAAATCGCTCGCTTTACGCACGCATTGTCAAACCTCGGGCTGGTCGCTGACCGAACAAGACCCGTACAATAATATTGCGCGTACCGCGATTGAGGCTTTTGCGGCTATCAACGGCGGCACGCAGAGCCTACACACGAACGCCCTCGACGAAGCGATTGCGCTCCCGACCGAAGCGTCCGCGAAAATCGCACGCGACACACAATTATATATACAGCAAGAAACGGACATCACAAAATCGGTCGACCCGTGGGCGGGCAGCTATTATGTGGAACGCCTCACGCACGACCTCGCCGCACGAACATGGGAACTGATAACCGAAGTAGAGACGCTCGGCGGCATGGCGAAAGCGATAGAAAACGGCTTACCAAAACTCCGCATCGAGGAAGCGGCAGCTCGTAAACAAGCGCGTATAGATAGCGGTAAAGATGCGATTGTCGGCGTAAATTTGTTCCGTTTGGACAAAGAAGACCCGATGGAAATATTGGAAATAGACAATACCGCCGTTCGGGAGGCGCAGCTAGAACGCTTGAAAAACCTAAAATCTACGCGAGATGAAGCGGCAGTACAAGCCGCCTTGACGCAACTAACCGAAGCAGCCCGTGACCCAAAAGCGAATTTGCTCGAGGCGGCGGTGATAGCAGCGCGCTTGCGCGCAACTTTGGGCGAAATCAGCGACGCGATGGAAGTGGTTTTTGGTCGGTATAAAGCGGTAATTCGCACGGTAAGTGGCGTGTATAGTAGCGAATTGACGATGAACGCAGATTTTAGAATGGCGCAGCAGCTCGCCGATACTTTCGCGGAGCTGGACGGCAGACGACCGCGTATTTTGGTGGCGAAGCTCGGGCAAGACGGTCACGACCGTGGCGCGAAGGTAATCGCTACCTCATTTGCTGATTTGGGTTTTGATGTGGACGTGGGTCCGCTATTTCAAACGCCCGCCGAAGCGGTGCGTCAGGCGACCGAAAACGATGTCCATATATTGGGCATTTCGTCGCTCGCGGCAGGACACAAAACGCTTGTTCCCGAAGCGATAGCCGAACTCGCTGCGCTTGGGCGCGCCGATATTCGCGTGGTGGTTGGCGGCGTAATTCCTACGCAAGACTACGACTTTTTGTACGCCGCAGGCGTGTCGGACGTGTTCGGTCCGGGTACGATTATCGCCCGCGCCGCTATCAAAATTTTAGAAAAAATGATAGCCGATTATAGCGAATAAACTATTGATTATCAATTATCATTTTGCGTATTTCCTCCCTTTTTTACATCAGTATTTTATTTTTGGCAACGCTGCTCGTGCGTTTGCCTACGCTCGACCGTCCGCTCTCCAAACACCATGAATTTAACAACGCGATGGTGCTGCGTACCGCTTTGGTTTGGCAGCAAAACGGTATGGCGAAATACCATTACGCGCCTATCAGCAACTACGATACGCCTTACGACCGCGACCCGTTTACAGACAAATTTTCTTACGACGGCAACGACTATTATTTGTCGTTCGGACCCATGATGTTTTATCTGCCTTACGCTTTTATGCAGCTTTCTGGTTTAGCGATAAGCAATCTTAACGTGCAGATATTCAACCTATTATGGTTTTTATTAACCCTAATCTGCTTGTCGCGACTACTCCGATTATTAGCTGCGCAATACCATATTAGTACACCAAAAAGCGGCGATAAATTTATCAAAATAGCGTTATTGGGCTATGCTTTTTCCCCCGCTATACTGTGGTTTCAGGGCAATAGTTTTTGTCACGAAATCGCGGTTTTGCCGTTTTTATTGACGACTATTTATTATTTTGCACGGTTTTGGACAACCAATAATCTAAAAAAATACGAATTATTTTTAGTCGCTATCAATTCATTTTTGATGATTTATAGCGACTGGATTGGCGTACTCGTTTTGGCGTGGATAAGTGTTTTTTGCAGCTATAATTTTTTTATTACCAACCAAAAACGCTTTCTGTATTTTATAATCGCAGCCGTAAGCATAGCCGCTTTTTCTATTGGATTTATAGTTTGGCAATATTCGTTAGTCGGCGGATTTGCGGCGTATTGTCGCGGAATGCAAACGCGGGTAGCTACGCGCTCAGGCTTCGAATTTATGTTTTTAATCAATATCATTAAAAACTATATGATAGCTTATCTGCCGCTTTTATTGGCTATTTTTATAGGAATTGTATTATTACAATACAAAAAAATAAAATTAAATCAAGCCGCTTTTTTTAATCCAATTATTGTATTATCAATATTAATAATACTCAGTCATCATTTTCTTTTATTAGAGTTTACGCAACGGCACGACTATTCTGCGGTAAAAAGCGGTTGGCTAATAGCCTACTTTTTTGCTTGTATTTATTATGAATTACAGCCATTATTACCAAAAAAAGCCTATTTTTTACTTGTTTTTATCGTTTTTGGTGGCGTATTGCAATATTATTATATCAATCGTCCTGGCGCGTACAATCAGAACGATGACGCTTACGCAGCGATGCAAGAAGTCGGCGCGAGTATAGCCGAGCAGAGTAGGGGAGAGGAGTTTGTTTTTGTGAGCGACTCCGATTTTGATACACCGCAAGTGCAGTTTTATGCGCGTCGAACGCCGCATTTCGTAGCAACTATTGATAGCTGTCGTAGCTTTTTGCAGCGTGCGCATCTGCCGAAAGGCGTATTTTTTGACATCAAAAATCAAAAAATAATTGCTGTCACACATATCGAAAATTAATAAAATTTTTTTACTCCGTCAAAATCTTCCTTTTAAATTTTTAAAAATTAAAGTTACGAACTAACCCAAATTAAAAACATAGCACAAATAGCACAAAATGATATTCGGATATTCGGATATTCGGATATTCTACACCATAAAAAAACACCACTACCGTTCCCGATAGTGGTGTTTTTTTTAGTATTTTTACTTTTCTTTATTGTCTTAAAATAACTACCTGACCGCGCCAAAGTCGCTTATTCGTATTGATAACATAGTAATAAACGCCGTCAGGCAGTCCTTTTCCGTTTACCGTGCCGTTCCAATCACCTTGATAATTCTTGCTCTCGAAAAGCAATTGTCCCCAACGATTGTAAACCTGCACTACGTTATCTACGTCTTCTATACAAGGAATGCGCCAGGTTTCGTTATGTATGTCGCCGTCGGGTGTGAAGCCCTCATTTAAGGCGATACAATCGTTCGGGTCTTCGGTGAATACATCAAAAGTTTTGATAAGCGTACACCTGTTTGCATCACTCACCGTAACCGTATATTGACCCGTAGAGAGACAGCTACGGAAAGGTTGTTGCGGAACGCCCGCGCCCCAATCGTAAACATACGGAGTAGCACCGCCCGAAGGTACTACGACGATGTTCCCACTAAAAATGCCGTTGCATAGAGCGTAATTAGTGGTCGGACTAAGCGAAATATCTATGACCGTGAGTTTAGTGATGATGGTACTATCGCACAAAAAACCTGCGGTTTTGATAATATCTGTGTACGTTCCGCTTGTATTATAGACCGTTCCGGCAACTGTAATGCTTGCGCCTTTGCAAATCGTAGTATCTATATTAACGGTTGCGGTACGACCAAATTGCAAATTAAAAGTATAAATACTATCACATTCGCCACTAATACCCAACACTTTGTAGCGTTTGAAGCCCGCTTTGATGAACGTAGAGTCTTTGAAAGTAAAACTGTCGCCTTCACATTTTCGTATCAACTGCAAGGCTGGACGTATCGTATCTACAAATTTCAAATCCAAAATCACAACACTGTCACAACCATATTTAAAAGTTGCAAATTGTTTTCTTATATTCTGATTAGTCGTATAATTTACGCCATCAAACGTATAAGAACCACCTGTACATTTTTGGATTTTCAACGTATCAGTATTGTTAATATTGAACGACGGACGCACTGTGAGGTCAAGTTCTACGATGCTATCGCAGCCCTCGCGGGTTTGTAGCGTCGTATTAAAAATACCCGTCGTGTTATAAGTTACCGCAGTTGTTCCTGCACCTATCGTGACAGAGCCGCCGCCGCATATACTTCGCGTTAATTTTATTTTATCATTACCTGTATATTTTGGTTTGATGATGACGGTCGTCGTTACCACACTGTCACAACCTGTACCAAACGCTGCTAACTTATCGATGTAAACACCTGCGGTATTGTAAGTATTTACGCCCACAGCGATACTATCTCCGCTGCATAAACGAACAGTTTGCGCTACCTGTTTTGTCGGTATTCTGATAGCTGTGAGGTTGATAATTTTATCGCAACCGCTTTGGTCAGGAACGGTATCTCTAAAAAAGCCACTATTACTAATAGTTATACCATTGAAAGTGATAGTCTGTCCTTCGCAGAAGGTCTGTGTTCGGTTCTCCACGAGTTGCGCTACTTGAACAATAGTGATATTATAAGTTTTTTTACACCCTGTCACATTATTAGTCACTACTTTCGTAAATGTGCCTGGGTTACAAAACTGCTCTCCTGCTACCTCGGTGCAGCTGCCCGCGCAAATACTCCGATTGACAGTCACCGTACTATCCGCGCTCGTGCGCAGCAGCGTTACCGCGGCCGTACCCGTACAGCCACTTGAAGTGTTGGTAGCGGTGACTACATAGGTGCCTTCGGCAGTTACGGTGCGCGGGTTGGTGGTAGTACCGTTGTCCCACGACCACGGACCCGAACTGATATTACTCACTATCATCGTTATAGAGTTGGTACGGCAGTTAAACTCCGTAGCACTTGGCGTGATAATAGGCTCTGCGCGTTGATTGGTAATAGTAAATGCTTGATTGCTAATAGTACCCGGACAACTGCTATTATCATCATAAACAACCGAGTAGTTGCCTGCTGGCAACGGCGGCGTAGTGACCGTGTAGGGCGCACTCGTTAGTGTGAATACCTGCGGCACAGGTAGCGTACCGCCCGAAATAGTGATAGTGTAAGGCGGAATGCCACCTTTTACCGTTAGCAATGCACGCCCTGTATTGCCACAGGTAGCGTTCGTAACTTCTTGCGTACCCGTTACGGCTATCACGCCTGCACACTGTGCAACTACATTAGCGTAAGCTATAATTATTAATGCAACGGATAAAAATAAACGTTTTGACATACAGAGGGTTGTTTATTTGATAATGATGAAATAATTGTGTTTAATAAATTGATGTGACAGTACAAAAAGTAATAATCTTTTGATTATAAATTATTATTATTAAGATTGTTTACAAAAATCATGCCTTTACATTCAAATTATCTAATTTAATATACTATAATATGTTGTTCGGCAGTGCAAAGAGAGCTAATTTTTTTTTATATACAAATACATAATCTTAGTTTTTGTTGTAAAAAACGTACTTAATTTGCATTATCTTAAGTTATTTATTATAATTCTAAAAAAATATTTTTGTATTTTTATCCAATTATCATATAGTAAAATAACGATTTTATCAACCGAAAGTCTCGTATATAGGACTTATTTTTTGCCAATGGACACTAAAAATGGACGCACAAATGTTAAATTAGTCAAATTATAAAAGATGTAAGTAGCTGCTGCTAAATAGGCACGGTTATCCGAAAAGTGCAATTTTAAAGTTAAAATGGGTGTAAGCCAACGTTTTAGCTTTAAAATAAACGAGGATTATAATCGTGCTTATTTTCTCTTCATTCCTCATTTACGTCAAAATTTATGCTTTTATACTAAACATAGCCTTTTTATGCTCGTATTCACATTATTATACTTATCTTTGTTTTTGCGAATATAGATTAAAAAAATTAAACTAGTGTACATTCTTTGTTACACTGTGCTATCCTAAAAAAGGTTGACGGAGCAGTCCCTTACCAACCATGGTTATAGAACAAAAAGAGTATGTCACAAATTCGGGTAATTCGGATAAAA
>JAYWGJ010000063.1:0-3293 GCA_043778315.1 Saprospiraceae bacterium
CAAGGCTTCCTCGACCTCATGAATATCCCTTACGCGGGCTGCAATCACTTGGCTTCGGCGGTCGGAATGGACAAAATAGTGATGAAAATGGTGTTTCAGTCGCTCGGGCTGCCTGTGGTAGATTGGACGTATTTTTACACTTACGCTTGGATAGCGGACGCGGACGGCGAAATGGATAAAGTGGAGGCAAAAATCGGCTTTCCTGTCATCGTCAAGCCCGCAGATTTAGGCTCGAGCATCGGTATTCGCGTCGCCAAAAACCGCACGGAATTGCGCGAAGCGATAGATAATGCGGTGCAGTTTTCAAGAAAAATAATCATAGAAAAAGCCGTTTCGCAACTCAAAGAAATAAACTGTTCGGTACTCGGCGACAGCGAACACGCGCAGCCGTCGGTGTGCGAAGAGCCGATTTCGGCAGCCGACGGCTTCCTAAGTTACGAACAAAAATACCAGTCGGGCGGAAACGGCAGCAAAGGCGACGCGGGCGACAGCAGCAAAGGAATGGCAAGCGTGAAGCGCAAAATACCCGCAGATATTTCGGCGGAGACGATGGAAACCATACAAAATATGTCGGTTAAAGCATTTCAAGGTATGGACGCGGCAGGCGTTTCGCGTATAGATTACTTAATTGACCTAGCGAATAACGCCGTGTATATCAACGAAATAAACACGATTCCTGGTTCGCTTTCCTTCTACCTTTGGGAGGCGACGGGCGTGAGCTTTAATGTTTTGATTGATAGATTGGTAGAATTGGCATTAAAAAAACACCGCGAAAAAAATAATTTAGCTTTTACGTTCGATGCCAATATTTTTGCGGCAGGCGGAAGCGGCAAAAAGTAGTTCAAAAATCCTTTTATGCAAGCCTTATTTTTTCTGTTATTTTGCGTGTCCGCCAATATTTTTGTTGCGCCTTCGGGCGACGAAAACAATTGGGTCAAACCGCTCGACAGCAACTGGCGAGCAGTATTAGCAGCAAACGCGACCGCGCATAATCTGCCCAAAAATAGCAGCGATACCGAGCTTCAACACTTCGCCGACACGGTTTCTGAACTTACGATTTCGCCGAGTTTCAAAATAACGACACTGCAACCGCTTGTTCATTTCAAAGCATTAAAAACATTGTATATTACTAACAATCAAACCCTTACAGATTGGAAACCCTTAGCGTATTTGATAAATATAGAGCGATTGGAACTAGAAAATTGTAGTATCAATAACCTGAAACCGTTGCGACAAGCCGCGCATTTGCGCCGCTTAAATATTGCCCGAACAGCCGTAAAATCGTTGCAGCCGCTTTGCGGTTTGGCGAATTTGGAAATCGTACTTTGTATGGAGACCAAAATACCGCGCAATAAATACGGCGGCATCAATGCGCGTTGTCTGCCCAAAGAATGTAGGGTGATACGCGATTATGTCAATTAAGTGTATGTTTTAAATTAGTAGTGATTATCGGGAACGAAAAAAATAGTTAAAACATAGCGTAGTGAAGGTTTAACCTATTTTTTGAGTGTAGATAAATAATCACTATTAATTTATTTCAGCTCAATTAAAAACAAATAAAATTTTAGTTATTACACAATAATACAAATAAAAATACAAATAAAGTGGTTAATTTTGCAGAGAGCCGATTAGACGCGCTCGCTATCCATCAGTTAGGTAGCAAACACACGGAGGAGGGCTATATCGCCTCCAAAACCCTGTTTCCCTTAGATTTGCACGACCTTTCGGAGTCGCTCCACACGTTTTTTGTCGAGCCGTTCAAATGGCGCGAAGTGCAGCAGTTTATGCACCGCGAGCAACTCACCGACAACACGCTCTACGCCTTGTCGCAAAGCATTTTTGAGCAGCCGACCGAGCTTTTGCAGCATTCGCAAGACGTACTCAAACACCTCTACGAAAGCTCCGCACACCCGAAAATAAAGGGCGGCGATTTGTTTGTGGCGTTTTGGTACGATGTGATTTATGAGGACGAAATGTGCAACGCCATTGGCATATTCAAGGCGGAGCATCGCGATACGTTTTTTAAGACGACGACGAACCCCGACGGCATCGAGCTGATGACCGAAGAGGGCATCAACATCAAAACGCTCGACAAAGGCGCGATTATTTTGGATACGATGCAGGAGGAAGGCTACCGCGTTTTTATTGTAGATAAAACGAGCCGCTCGAGCGAGGCGCAGTATTGGTGCGACGATTTTTTGTGTCTCGAGCGGGTGCAAGACACCGATTTTTTCACGTCCAATTATATGGATATGATGGTCGATTTTTGTGCCGACGTAGTCGCGAAAGACACGACGCGACAAGTACAAGTGGAGTTTTTGAACAAATCCTTAGACTTTATGACGCGTAAAGAGCATTTGGACTGGAACGAATTTAGCGCGGAAATAGTGGACACCATTCTCCCGAACGACCCGACGCGCACCGACAACGCGGTGTACGCCGACGAGTTCAGACAATACAAAGAGAAGTTTGAGACGCGCAACGCCTTCGAGCCGACCGACGGTTTTGAGGTGTCGAAACCCGCCGTTGCCAAAATGAAGCGGAAGTTCAAAAACCTAATCAAATTAGATACCGAGGTAGAGCTAAAAGTGAAGCCGATAAGCGAAACCGCCGACAATCCGTTTGTGGAGCGCGGCTACGACGCAGAAAAAGGTATGCACTACTATAAGGTGTTCTTTAATTTTGAAACGTAAAAAGTTTTTTAGAAGATTGGTACAAAAGCAACTTAAACAAAAATAACAGCGCGTAGTTCTATGAGAAATTACGCGCTGTTTTTTTATCGTCAATACATAAGGAATGAATAGAAAATAAGGTACTGAATTAGGCTGTACAGTCTATGCTAAAAAGTTGTCCTGGTTTTTGGCAAAAAAATCAAGCGGGTTCTTCACGATTTTTGACTAATTTTAAATCTTTTAGTTGGACGGATTCCAATGCGTTTTTGGTCTCCTCTACCGAAAAAGATTGCGAAAAATTGGCAATTGTAAAAACAAATGCTGTCAATCCACTTCTATTATTCGCATTTATTTTTGTCTTGAATTTGCCAAAAAACTTTCTATGATATCCAATGACACGAGTAGGTGCGGAAGGCACGCCGACAGCCCCAAGGCAACCCGCATACAAACCACCGCCAGACTATACTGATGTCCCGACGCTTTAGCTTCCAAAAACACCTCCTCCGTAGTAGCGTTTTTTTGTACAAGCCGTTCTGCCAATATCTTACACTTCGTTTTATAGCCCTCACGGCTGTCCGTTAGCACTTTTATCCGCTTCCGTAGCGCAGCATTTTCTGCCGC
>JAYWGJ010000064.1:0-3270 GCA_043778315.1 Saprospiraceae bacterium
GACGCTTGCGTTGCGCAAATAAACGTATTTTATAGGCGCGACAATGCTTATTTGCATACAAGTATCGTTCGAAGCCGCCACATAATTACTCGTAGCCGCCACTGCGCGGACTTCTATACAGACATTGTCGCCATCTTTTAAGTTTTCCAAATCGTACATCGTCGCAGCAGCCGCTACCGTATCTACCACCTGTTTCGGCGCGCCATTGATGCCTACCCAAATCTCTTGTTGCCGTATGCCATTGCGCCAGTTTTGGTACAAATTCCATTGCAAATTAATGCTTTGTCCGCACCTATTTTGTTGGGCTTGAAGCCAAATACTTTTGTGCGGACGAATATTGACAATACCCGCGTTGCTACAGCTATCCATCGCGACTATCGTGTAGCTGCGGCTGCCGAGCGCGGGGCGCGCCGACGTATGCACAAAAAGCGTATTTGTTCTGCCCTGAATGGTGTCTAACGGCACGTTTGTATCGGCATCATAAATGATATATGCCGCTATTTTGGGGTTGCTGCCCTGCTCCCACGTCACGTTAATCTGCCCGTTCATGACCGATACGGATTGCAGGTCGGGCGGCAGCGGCGGCTGACTATCTAAGGTGTCGGATTGATACGGGAACGAAACGCCGCAGTTCGCGTCGGTCTGCATATAGTAGTACCAAGTTTGCGTCGTGCTGTTCGCTCCGATGTGCTGATAGGTCGTGAGCGTCGGGTCGGTCAGCGTTGCGATAAGCGAATACGGACCCGCCTTGCTGCCCGCGCTACCGTAAATCAAATAGCTGTTGAACGTGCCGCAAGTGAGGTTTGGCGTTTGCCAAGCCAAATCTACGTTGCCATTAAAGCGGCTTGTCGCGCAACGCAAACGCGGTGCAGGCACTTGCGCTTGCGCGGTTAATGTGCTTAACGCCAACAAGAACGCCAACAAAATTTCAATGATTATTTTTGGTAACGAATACAATGTTTTTATATTTATGTGTGAGGAATATATGATGAATGGGCGCTACAAAGGTAAGGATATGTTTGGTTATTATACCAACGAGTACATCAATATTGATTTTCAAAATTGTTCTCTTTGAGTCGATAGAAAAATATGGTCGATTGCTTAGGAGCTTGTTGCGACCGACCTATTAGAATTGTCGACGGGAACGGAGCGTAAAAAGGTGATAAACAGCGCACTGTTCGAAGATGCGACCATTTGGGAGCATCAAGTTTGGGCTGTGTTCCCTTTTTTCGCGTAGTGAAGTCTGACAAGTCTAATAAGTCTTGATTTTTGTTTCTTTTTATCAAGAAAAAGAAAAAAGAGAATAAATGACCCGTTTACACAATTTTATTAATGCGCAACTTTATTCATCATACCAACGCAATCCCACGCAAAAATATTTTATCAAATAATCGCTTATCGCTAACGAAAGGTTGTACCTTTGCGGCGAAATCATTACCAAAATCGTTTGTCAATATTCATTTTACCGATTTTTAACTATTTTCGTATGAAAATCCACAATTTCAGCGCGGGTCCGTCTATCTTACCTGCCGAAGTGTTGCAAGAAGCGGCGCAAGCCTGCGTAAACTTTAACGGACACGGTTTGTCTATTTTGGAGATGTCGCACCGCAGCGCACCTTTCGAGGCGGTGATGGAAGAGGCGGAGCAGCTCGTCCGCGACCTCTATCAACTCGACGACAGCTACGCCGTGCTGTTCCTCACGGGCGGCGCGAGTACGCAGTTTCCGTTGGTTGCCATGAATTTATTGAACGAAAACGAAACGGCTGCCTACCTCAATACGGGCGTTTGGGCGACGGGCGCGATAAAAGCGGCAAAGCAATTTGGCAGCGTAAATGTCGTTGGTAGCTCCGAAGCCACCAATTTTAACTATCTGCCCAAAGATTTTATCGTTCCGCAAGATAGCAAATATTTTCATTACACCACCAATAATACGATTTACGGTACGCAATATCAGTACATTCCCGAGGCGGGCAATGTGCCTTTAGTAGCCGATATGTCGTCCGATATATTCAGCCGCCCGCTCGATGCGACGCGGTTTTCATTGATTTACGCAGGCGCGCAAAAAAATATGGGACCCGCAGGCACGACGTTGGTCATCATCAAAAAATCAATTTTGGGCAAAGTATCGCGCACTATACCTGCTATTTTTGATTATCGCACCCATAGCGATAAAGGCTCGATGTACAATACGCCGCCCGTTTTCCCTATTTTTGTGAGTATGCTCACGATGCGTTGGATTAAGGCGCAGGGCTTGGCGCAACTCGGCGCGGTGAACGAAGCGAAAGCGCAACTCCTCTACGATACCATCGATAATAGTACCGCTTTCGCGGCAACGATAAAAGACAAGGCAGACCGCTCGCGCATGAACGTGAACTTCGTACCTACGCGCCCCGAACTCGAAAAGCCGTTTTTGGCGCATTGCAAAGCTGCGGGCATCAACGGCATTGCGGGACACCGCTCGGCAGGCGGTTTCCGCGCCTCTATATATAATGCGTTGCCGATGGCGAGCGTCGAGTTTTTGGTGGAGCAGATGCACGCTTTTGAAAAAGCGAACGTGTAAGGTTTTAGTTTGGTACAGTAAAAATGCCCTCCCGACACTTGTTCTGGAGGGCGTTTTTCTGTTCGTGAGAATAGGGCTTATGACAGTCGATTGGGATAAGTAGGCTGGTTTTGCTTTGTCACATACTTGTCAAAATTTACGCTATTTCAATCTTTTTTCACGCTTCCAATTGGATTAAAATCAAACGACTATATCCTAATAAAAACAGTGATTTAGACATCGTAAAACAAAGCATCAAACTAAATATAATTTTTATTTTATAATTTAAAAAAGCCAGTAAAATTTTTTATTCGGTCTAATTGATTAAAATAAAAATATTAATCTTATATCTGTGATTGAAATAAAAACATTAAAGCGATATTTTGGAAATAAAAAACAGGCGATTACTGTACCAATTTGCGCTGTAAATAAATTGAATCTATAAGTTGATTAATACTATTAATATATTTTTATTTTTTTTAAGCTATATTTGTCCCAATAAAAATAAGATGTGTGACAGCCTAATTTTTATTGCCTTTTATATTTTACAAATCTTCAATATTAATTTTCCAAAAAAATCGTTTTATGAAAAAAGTAATTTTACTTCATTTCGCATTAATTACCTTGGTGACCAATGCGTTCGCTCAAAATGTAGGTATCGGCATAGCTGCGCCCACCTCAAAATTGCACGTCGAGCATGCCAATATCAACGGTGATGGTGTTCAGATTAC
>JAYWGJ010000065.1:0-3266 GCA_043778315.1 Saprospiraceae bacterium
ACCGTACCAGAACCTAAGAATAACAAGGCTTTGAAGAAGGCATGTGTCATAACATGAAACATACCTGCGGTGTACGCGCCGATGCCCATTGCTACAAACATAAAGCCTAACTGACTGACGGTAGAGTAAGCTAATATCTTTTTAATATCGTTTTGAAATATCGCAATTGTGGCAGCTACCAAGGCGGTTGCTGCGCCAATTACGACAATAATTTCGTTGGTGAACGGCGCGAGCGTGAACAAAACGTTGCACCTTGCAATCATATAAACGCCAGCCGTGACCATCGTCGCGGCGTGAATGAGCGCGGAAACAGGCGTAGGACCTGCCATCGCGTCGGGCAACCAAGTGAAGAGCGGCAACTGCGCCGATTTGCCCGTCGCGCCAATAAATAAACATATCGTAATAGCGGTAATCATGCCAGCCGATACGGGCGTAGCTACTGCGGCGCGCATCACACCATCAAAATCGAGGTTGCCATACGCATTATATATCAAAAACATTCCTATCAGAAAACCTAAGTCGCCGATGCGGTTCATCACAAACGCTTTTTGCGCTGCGGCGGTAAAATTTTTATTGGTAAACCAAAACCCGATAAGCAAAAACGAGCATAAACCAACGCCTTCCCAACCGATAAATAACATTGGGAAATTTGCGCCCAGCACCAATATTAGCATGAAAAAAATGAAGAGATTGAGGTACGCCAAAAACTTGGCGAAGCCTTCGTCGTCGTGCATATAGCCCGTAGAGTAAACGTGTATGAGCGTGCCTACGCCCGTCACGACCATCAGCATGAGCATAGTGAGGTGGTCGACGGCGAGGTCGAAACCGATGACGGTATTGCCCAACGGCAACCAATCCCATAGGCTAACCGTTCCCGTGAGGTCTTGCAAATACAGCATTACCGACAAGGCGAAAGGGATCAAAACCGCGCTTATCGCCACCAAACCCGCGCCTGCGTGTCCGAGTTGCTTGCCCGCGAGTCCGTTGATGACGAACCCGACTAAGGGCGCGAAAACTAAAATGCAAAGTATTAATTGTAAATCCATAATTTTTTAAGTGGGCAAAAGTAAGCCAATATCATTTATTTTAGCTGCGCAATCTGTTCCAGATATCGACATCGACGGACGGGCTGTTGCGGTACAGCATGACCATAATTGCCAAGCCGACTGTCGCTTCCGCCGCCGCTACTAACATGATAAAAAACACGAAAACCTGCGCTGACGGGTCGGCGTGATATTGCGAAAAAGCGACTAAGAGTAGGTTTACGGCGTTGAGCATCATCTCAATACACATAAATAAAACGATAATGTTTTTACGAAGCAAAACACCCATTGCACCGATGCAAAACAGCGCGGTAGCCAAGTAGATATAGTGTTCGATGGGAACGCCAGTTGGTAACATAATTTATTTTTTTGATATTTTTTTATAATATTGCTTTACGCTAACTCGCGCTTGCCGAGCATTACCGCGCCAATCATTGCCGTAAGGAAAAGGAGCGAGGAGAGTTCGAACGGTAGCAAATATTCGGTAAACAAGACGTTGCCGAGGGTTTTGATAAGACCGATTTCGTTGTTTTGTGCGGCGGCAGGCGCGATGCCTGTTGCGCTTTTCATAGCTGCGGTTAGCGTCAGAAACAGCAAACCTGCGCCGATAAAAGCGATGCCTTTGGAAAGGACGCTGCTACGCGCCTCCGATTCGGTGTCGTTCAGATTGAGTAACATGATGACAAACAGAAACAAAACCATGATTGCACCAGCGTAAACAATAATGTGTACGGCTGCCAAAAACTGCGCGTTGAGCAAAATATACTCGCCCGCAATGGCGAAAAACGATACTACGAGCGATAAAACGCTGTAAATCGGGTTTTTATGAAATACCACGGTTATAGCGGCAAGGAGTGCGACGGCTGCCAACACATAAAATAATACTGTAATAACTTCCATTTTTTGTTATAATTGAAATAAATATCTATGGTTAGTAGATGCCTTTATAAATTTTTGTTAGCGGAATAGTTAGGTCTAAGGAGCGAAATAATACGTCACTTTTTAGGTTTGTTTCGGTCTGAATGTCCCAAGTATTAGCGCGTTCGCGGTAAAAAGTTTCTACCTGCGGCTTATCTTGCGCTATCAAAACGTATTCTTTGAGCGAGGGCAACATTCTGTAATACATAAATTTTTCGCCTCTATCGTAGTTTTTGGTGCTTCGCGACGCTACTTCTACAATCAAAATCGGATTAGTCAATAAATCGTTCGAAGCTTCGTGCGTTTCGGGCAGTTCATAAACGACCAAAACATCGGCGTATAAAACCTTATTGAGCGTAGCAATATAAATTTTTTGGTCGCTGTTCAAAATCGTAAAAGGCAAATCGTTTTGATTTACGGCAACAAACAACAGTCCTGTGACGTTGGTAGCAATAAGATTATGGTGTAATGTTCCGCCCGACATACGCGTAATTTGACCGTTATGAAATTCATGTTTGTACGCACTCCGCTCCTCACGCGCCAAATACTCGTGTAAGGTAAATATTTTTTCTACTTTCGGATAGTCCGTTTTTATGGTTTCTGCCAACATAAAAGTATTGGTTTTTTATTGACCGCTATGCTTTTTTATTTCCTGCAATAGCTTAGTAGTAATTACTTTGGTTGCGTCTGTTATTTGTGTTTCTGTGAGTGGTTTATGGTACGGCAACCGCGAAAAAAGTGGTATATTTTTTTCTACGTCTGTTAAAAGAGCAGAAGCTGTATAATTTGAAATTATTTCTTTTTTTTCTACTAAAAATAATATATTAAAATAAGAATCAGTATAGTTGATATGTAAGTTCAGGTCTAAAAAAAAAGGATTACTTATATTTTTATACTTTTTTAATATGTGGACTAAGGTAAAGTGCTTTTCTTGTATTTTATCAGAAAGTACCAATTCAAGATTTTTCGGATTATCTAATGTAGAGTTAAAGAAATACATATTTAACTTTTTTAAATCCGTTTTTTTATACAATCGGTCATAATATCCAAAATCATATTCCAAAAATAATTTTGCTGCGACTTTTACTTTTTTACCAACACTATCAAATAATGGAATTATGGATTTTTCAAAAGCCACTTTTAGATTTTCTGCTGAATACTCTAATTCTAAAAAATGATTATCTCCTTTTTGAGTTTTTTCCAATAAAAATAATTCTTTTTCAAAATCGTCTTCGCTGCTAATATCTTCGCCTTTTGCGCCGCGAAATTGTATATCGAGTGCATACAAAGTTTCGTTGGCAATAA
>JAYWGJ010000066.1:0-3265 GCA_043778315.1 Saprospiraceae bacterium
TATGCCCGAAATTACCGATTTTTGTGCGACAATGGCGGACGACGCACCAAGCAAAACGGCAGCCAAATTCCTTAACGATTTATTGGTACAATATCCTGACTATCAAGGTGATATAACCAAAAATTGTATCAATGCGGAACGCGCCGTAGCTTATATTTTGCGCAATACGGCGTTTTTGGCGAGCTACCGTTTTACGATGGTGCGCAGCACGTCACTCTATAATCCGTTGTACAGCGATGTGTTGTACGACGCGCAAATCGGTAGCCTAAATCCTATCAACCTCGAGGGACCTGCGTACTACGAAGACATTGCGCAGCGACGCAAAAAAGCGTTCACGCAACAGAATAGTATTGTGGTGCTACGCACCGACGAAGACGTGTCGGAGGGCTTAAATTTATCGCCGTTTATCATCGATATCAATACTTATTTGAACAATCCGAAACCCGATATCTATATGTTTGCTTATAGCGATGATGCTAACCAAACGTTTCATTATCATGCTATTATACATAGTATTTTTTTAGCTATAAAAAACGAAAACGGTACGGATATTCGGCATACCGACATGACGCAAGACGACTTCGAGAGCGGCAGAAATATTACGGATAACGACAAAAAAGATGACGTTTTTGCGGATTATGACGCGCTGTTTTCTACTGCAAAAGTAACGGGCGCAGCCGCCGCCGAAAGTCCGCGTGTACTGCAATCGCTCGCGGCTCTACACCATTTATACCTCGCCGATTTTACAGTGTAGAAATTTTTACTGTTCAGTAATTTAACTTGTGTTACGCGGTATTTCAATTTAGTATTACATTAATTGGATTTTAAAGCTATCTTTTTTCTGACGATAAAAAAAGTCGATTGCTTAGGAGCTTGGGGCGACCGACCTATTAGAATTGTCGGCGGGAACGGAGCGTAAAAAGGTGATAAACAGCGCACTGTTCGAAGCGCGACCATTTGGGAGCTGCAAGTTTGGGCTGTGTTCCCTTTTTCTGCGAAGAGTAGCCTGACAAGTCTAATAAGTCTTGATTTTTTGGTTCTTTTTTATCAAGAAAAAAGAACAAGAGAAATAAGTGACCCGTTGGTATAATATTAGTTTTTAACGATTTTTTTATCACATTCGTAGAAAAATAAAGATAATCACAACGATTATCCGTAATTTTGGTTGTACAATTATCAGTTATATACAACACCTCCGATTTTGAATATATTTACCGTTTTACGCGAGAGTACAGTGCAGGCGTGGGGACAACTCACCGTAAATCGTTTGCGCACATTTTTGTCGCTGCTCGGCATCACCATTGGTATTTGGTGCGTCGTGTCGGTCACATCTGCCGTCGATTCGCTCGCGGATAATATTAAGGATAGTTTCAAAACGTTGGGTAACGACGTGGTATATGTCAGTATAATTCCGTTCGACGAGCCGCTCACCGAAGAAAAAATTGATAGGTATTTGAAGCGACCGTTTGGCAATTACGACGAAATGATAGCTATCGCTGAGCGATGCCCGAGTGCCGAAATGTCGGCGTATTATGCTATTTTGGGACAAAATAATATCAAATTTCGCTCCTCGAGCATCTCTAATGTGTTTTGCATTTCTGCAACCGAAGACTACGCCAATATTATGGGTTTGGAGTTCGAAAATGGTCGTTTTTTTACGCCATTCGAGATGCAACACGGAGATTACAAAGTCGTGATTGGGCATAATGTAGCCGAAAAACTCTTTGGCGAAGGCATCGACCCTGTCGGCAAAACTATCGGCGCGATGAAATATAGAGCGGAAGTGATTGGGGTCATCAAAAAACAAGGGAACAGTTTAATCGCCGCGATTCCCTTCGACGACATGATTATTTTTAGTTATACCACCATCAAAAAAGATTACAACCTCAAAAAAATACGCGCAGGCGCGGTTTGCGTTAAAGCAAAAAAAGATGTTTCTTTAGACCAACTCAAAGACGATTTAACTTGGATTTTGCGCGCCGAACGGCACACGAAGCCGCGTGAAGAAAGCTCTTTCGCGCTCAATCACTTGTCTATCATCGTCAAATTACTCGACGGATTATTTGCCGTGATACGCAGCGCAGGCTTGTTTATTGGGCTATTTTCGCTCTTAGTCGGCGCGTTTGGCGTAGCAAATATCATGTTTGTATCGGTCAAAGAGCGCACTAATATTATCGGCATCAAAAAAGCACTCGGTGCGCCGCGCTACGTCATACTCATCGAGTTTTTGATAGAAGCGGTCATGCTTTGCTTGATGGGCGGCGTTTTAGGGCTTGCCTTAGTGTATTTGGCGACGTTTATTGCCTCGAGTGTTTTTCAGTATGACATATTTTTGTCGCTCAAAAACGTACTAATAGGTGTGGGCGTTTCGGTGTTTATAGGTGTACTTTCGGGCGCAATTCCTGCCTATCAAGCCGCGAGCCTCGACCCAGTTGATGCGATACGGCAGTAAATTATAATCGTTTTTATAATGCCGATTTAGTGCGAGGGATTTAAAAATCAAATTTTGCACCGCTCGTACCGTTCCAATGGAAGTAAGCGATATGAACCGTATCTTTGGCAGTAATATTTTTACATAAATCGTATAATTGTGACGCGGATTTTGCGTCGCCGCCCTCCAATCGCAGCCTGTCTCCGCGCCGCCAATAGCGCGCACCAACTACCGTATCTTGCGTACAAACCCAATTGTTCGCCGTAGTATGTTGCAAAAAAGATTGCTTACTACAAGTCGCTTCGTTCCAATTATTCAGCAAACCCTCAAAATGCGCTCCACGAAATAACGCGCCCCACGCAAAGGCAGGAAAAGCAAGGTCTAAGGGCAGTTTATAGCGCGTTTTTTCATTAATGTAGCGGCGTGTTACTGCAATATCCAAAATTGAGTTTTTGGTCTCCGCTTTCGCTACATCACTCATATTATACAACATCAACATTCCACGTTGTACGGGAGGAACACCTGTTTGTTCAGGGTATTTTAATTGATGCAAACGTATGGTTGCTGAAAGGCGTATAGATGGATTTAATGCCTTGATTTTCAATAAGATAGCAAAATATTTTTGTCGCGTTTTCGCGCTCCAATCGCAGTCCAATTGCCATTCCTTTACTTGTTGCGACAAGCCGTTAGCCGCTATTTTGCTGTGTATTTTTTGTGAAATACGCGCTGCCAAACTGTCGCAAACCGTACTTTTTATGCGCTGCAACGTTTCGTTTGTAATATACACGACAGGGACTATTTTTAGCTGCTCGGGTATTTTTGTCGTAACGGTAA
>JAYWGJ010000067.1:0-9280 GCA_043778315.1 Saprospiraceae bacterium
ACGCCTATCGTATAAACCTTTACGCCAAAGGCTTTTGCGATGTTTGCGGCGTTGAGCGGCTGCACATAACCCGCGTTGTTTACGCCGTCGGTGAGCAAAATCACGACCTTACTTTTTGCCTTACTGTCTTTGATGCGGTTTACGGCGGTCGCCAAACCCATGCCTATCGCCGTGCCGTCTTCTATCTGTCCGCAGCGCAGATTTGCCAAAAAATGATTCACGACTTCGTGGTCGCTCGTGAGCGGACATTGCGTATAAGCCTCGCCCGAAAACACGACTACGCCGATGCGGTCGAACTCGCGCCGACGCACAAAATCCTGCGCAACGGTCTTGCTCGCCTCCAAACGGTCGGGTTTGAAGTCTTGCGCCAACATAGACGACGACAGGTCTATCGCCATCATAATATCGATGCCTTCCGCTTTTATTTCCTGCTCGCTGAGGCTGCGCTGTGGTCGCGATAAAGCGATAATCAGACAACCAAATGCGATGATGCGCAGCAACGGCAAACCAAAATCATACGCGATGCCGCGCCACGAAATAATATTTTTTACGCCTTGTAAAGTGCTGAACCTCAACGGTGTATAACGATTTTCGCGCCGCATATACAGCCACACGCCGTAGCCCAAAAGCAACGGAAAAAGCAGTAGAAAAGATGGATTGACGAGTTCGAGGTTGTTAAACATTAAAGCATTTCAATAATAATATTATAAAAGCAATCTTTTCATTCTGATAATTTTGGTGCGGCGTTCCACCGAAAAAATAACCGTTTCCTGCCGCTCGACGTGTTGTAAAAGCAGCATTGTTTTGTACGCGAAAGCGGCAATTACGGCTTTGTCTTCGTGCATTTCTACGGCGGTTTGCGTTCTGAAATAGAGCAGTTCCGCTACAAAACTGATGCGTTGATGCGACAGTTTTTGGTTGCTCACCAAGTCGTCAAACATCAATTCTGCGTCTATATCGCGCAACTGATTTGCGGTGTACAGCGCAACGCCCGTCAGGGCTTCGTCGATGTCTAAACGCAGTTCGTCATACTCGAAGTTCTGCATTTTATTCATCAATCGCGCTAACGCAACGGCGTGTTTGGCGAGTTCGCGCTCTATAAAATCTTTGCGTACCATAGGTTTGGGTGTTACTGTTATTTTATTACCGTAAAGGTATGTTTTTTTAGTTGTTTCAAGAAAAAAAATCTACATAAGGCGCGATGCCCTATGTAGAAAATTAGAAAAATATTGGTGACTTTTGTGGTCAAAAAACTTTATTTCACCACCACTTTCGCGGTCGTTTTTCCTTTTTCGCCCGTAATATCCAAAAAGTAAGTCCCTTGCGGCAAACTCGCTACATTTATTACAATACTTTTTATGCCGACTTATAATAATATTATTCTACGGCTGCGCGGCGGTGTTTGGTGTTTGCGCGGTGGTGTTCAAATAAAAAAAAGCACCTTTTCGGGGCGGAAAAGGTACTTTTTTTATTTGAATATTGTAAAAAAATACCTCCTGCTCTATTGAACGGGAGGTATTTTTTTATTGTTATGATTTATTCTATTATCAATTTCTCTGTTGCGGCTCTGCCGTTGCTCGTTATACGCACAAAAAATACGCCTTTGCTACCTTCGGGCAATACTATTTCAGTCATAGACTGTGTAACGTTTTGATTTAAAAATACACGCCCTTGCAAGTCTATGATTTGCAGCACGGTTGGCGTTGCAGCTTCTACATTCCAGTCGTCGGGTAGTACAATCATTACGCGGTCGTGCGTCGGGTTCGGGTAAAGTGTAAGGCGAGTACGCTCGGCAGGGCTTGGTGGCACAAATAATATCGCTTCTTCTGTGGCTGTTACCTCAGTAGCGGTAGCAACTGATGGCGTAGGCGGCGCGGTACTTGCGGTATTTGGTGGATTTGGTGGTGGCGTAGTCGCCGACGACGAACCCCCGCCCATGGTAGTGCATTGCCATGCACCGTAAACATACTGCGACGGATTGATGGTAATGGTCTGTGCAGCCGTAGCGGTAAGCGCACCGCTATTGATTCGGACTTTATAGTATCCTGCCGTAAGGCTGTTGCTTAGGTTGGCAGATGTGACGGTATTACTTACGTTACCGAATGGAGCAGTAGTAATCCAAGCCGTAGTAGTGGTATTTGTTGTGGTATTGATAAGGTCAAAAGTAGCCGTTTTTGTACCTGTTATACCAAAATAGTTGTATCTAATCGTTACGTTTTGCGGCAGCTCGTGCTGACAATAAATAGGCGACGCGCCGTAATTATTTATAGGATAAATTTTGCTGATGAATAATTTTGGGTTGCAGTTCGGGTGAACCACAATGCTATCGGTAATGGTAGTGCTGCCGTTGGCATCGGTGAGTTTGTAGTTTACCGCTACGCGGACAGGCACAGTGCTACCGTTGAGTATTTTGCGCAGCAGCAGCGTATTGCCACTTTCTACGCAAGTAGGGCAACCCGACACACTGCATACGCCACCTTGCACCGAGAAGAAAGTGGCAGGGTTGATGTAATACGAGGTATCGGAAGGCGTTTTGTAGCAGACGGACGGGAGCGGTTGCAGCCATTTGACGCAGTTTCTGGTCTTGCTTCCTACGATAGTCGTCACATTAGACAATAACGTAAAATTGGCAGCCGTAGCGCGACAGCGCACCTGTATGGAGTCGCCAAACATATTGCCTACGCCACACGGGTCAATATTCGTAATCCCTAATCGCGAAGAACCGTAATACCTAAAACTACCGTTATTAGGCGATATAGTCGTTCATGTTACGCCTTTATTGACGCTCCGCTCCCACGAGTAGGTAGTCGTGATACTACTATCGATACCTATCGCCGTTACATATTTTTGTATGCCGTCGGGTGGCAATATAATTCTATTCGGGTTAATATTGAGGCTACCCAAAGCGATGCTCATACCCGTCGTATCTGACTGCAAAGTATCTAGTGCGCAAGGATTTTTGAGGTAATAGCGTATTTTGATGCGATTGACATTGGCGGGGATTTTGGAGGGTACTAAGTATGCACCAGTTGATCCTACAAGACACCCATTACAAATGGTTGGTTCTATTACTTTAAAAAAGCCACCCTTGGGATACGAAAAGGGATTTATATTAAAAGGTGGTGCGGTACGAGCAATGGGAGGAAGCGGTTTAATGCTCGGCAGTCCATTAGTATATATGACGGTGTAGAGCGTAGTATCTTTCAATGCGCCATTCGTTACTACGCAACGTACTTTTGCACCGTTTTTGATAAAACCTTTTTTTAGCTTAGCACTTACCGTGGTCGCGTTGCCAATTTGCGTTGCCAAAGGCACGGCATCGTTTACGCCATCGTCCAAACTAATTTGCCACTGATAGGTATTGCCTACCTTCGTGTTTTGTACGCTGATAATGGTATCAACAGTACACAGTTTAATTTTTAAAGGCGATATACACGAAGAGAGTAAAGTAGTAGTTTCTTCGTATCCTAATATTTGCCACTTTTGTTTTTTGCTTATTTGTACCACTTTATCACTACCTATTTTTGCATTGTACCCATAAGAAGAGGATAACTTTATTCTATCTGCTGCTGCTACTACATTGGAAAAACTTACTGTCGGTCCATACATAATGTCATAAAATTCGCTCACGGGCGCGGGCAATTGCTGAACATTTACATAGGAGTGAGACAATCCTAATACATGTCCAATTTCGTGTAACATAGCGCGATAAAAATCTAATTTATCTGCTCCCAATGAATTTATATGATTATACTCCCAATTAGCTCCTTGTGCAATGCGAATATAAGTACCGGCGCGATATGCACGAAACCGTCTATTATCAAATATAAGTTGTTGCCGTGAAGTATTCATAAGAACATTAGCACCTAAAAAGCCCACTAAATCATAGCCGATTACATTTTTTGTACTTCCCTCGATAGCGGCAGTTTCATAAATGTAAGCTCCATTAGGTAGTTTCTCTAAACTTAAATCAAGTCCTGTATAAGTTTTCCACTATAGTATCGCTGCCTCAATAGCATTTATCACATCATTTTGTCCCACTAAAGATGTATGTAAAGTAAATATAAAGCCTGCACGGCATTTTTGATTGGCTAAGTACATATTTATTTTTCGTGTCGCTTGTGTAGTTTCAAGTGTGGTGCCTTCCCAGTTTGATACGTTTAGGACTGAATAACGTACTGTGATAGCAGTATTACTTGTTATAGAATCTGTTTTTGTATTATTGATAACTCTAACAAAACCACTACCTGCACAACCCGAGCTAGTATTAGGATTATAACCATTCAATATGTAAGACCACACAAGTATTTTAATGCGCGTTCCATCTGTTTTCCACTCTACGATATCAATAGAATCGCAGCCGCGAGTATAAAAATGATTATTATTTAAGTCGTTATTATCCGCATCTTTAAACTTAACTTTGCCTTTCATTGAGCCAAACCCCGTACCTATGATGGTGAGTGTATCGCCAATACCTGCATTTTTGACTATGCCAGTAAAATTACTTGTTATTGTCATTGCTTTGGGTGTTTTAAAACCCAATCCATTGTTTAAGTTGTTGCCAAAACTTTTTTTTTGATACGTGGAGGACATTTTTAAATTTTTGAAAGTAGATAAATAATTTTGAACCTCCTGCCAATTTTTAAAATATAAGCCAAACGGTCCCGCATACTTAATAGTTGTATCTTCCATATCTGCTGTCGTGAACGCTCCACCCATATTATCTTTACAAAAAAGCTCGAAAGTAAGTGAGTGATAATCATCTAAATTAATTTTGTTTGACACTTTAGTACAGAATATTTTGATACCGTCACTAAAAGTACCTCCGTCACCTTGTAGGCTATCGTAAGTACCATCAGGGCGCAATATTCGTCCGCCGAATACTACAACTTTAACATCACATGGTTTAAAGCTACCTTTATAAACGTGAGTAACATTAACAGTGTAAGTGGTATAAATAACCTTAGAACCATCTATCAAAGTGTGATAAAACGATTTTCCACTTTCGGGATAAAATTTACCTTCAAAAATGACAGGGCAGGCATTAAGATAATTAGCCGCAGCTTTTTCTCTCTCTGCTTGAGGACGTGCAGAATAAGGTTGCGCTTTTACAATTTGTAAACTTAGTAAGAACGCGCAGATAATAATAAGAGTAATTTTTTTCATGATAAATTTGGTTTTAGTAAAATGTGTATAAATATAGAAAATGTTTTTTATATTAGCAAGTGAGACCTTTCTTTGTCCCAAAGTTTGTCCCTTTTAGTATCAAAGTATCACCGCTACCTGCTACCTTGCTTGTACCTGTAAAGTTGCGCGGCAGCGTCATAGCATTGGGGCTAAGATTGATTTTTCCAAGGGATTGGTTTGTAATACTTTCGGTGTAAATATATCGGTCGGGGTTTAAGTAGCCTTTGCCAAAAGTTTTTTTTTGATACGATAAGGGAAGTTTAATATCTTTATAAGTTGAAAGATAATCATAGACTTCATTTTTAGAAGAAAAGTATAACTGCTGAAATCCAATATACTTTACAGTTTGGTCAAATTTCAATTCCATACGCGCATCATTATTTAACTCTCCACAGGCGGCTATCAGTTCATACGCGCCCTGTTTTTTGTTAGAGGCTTTAAATAGTAGAATGTTTTTACCGTTTGGTAGAAACATTTCAGTACTATGCTCCCATGCCTCTTCATGCTTTTTACCATCGGCATCAATGATAGTTCCGCCCGCCGCAACAAAATCGATTAAATTAGTCGTGGTACTACCTTTATAAATATGCGTAACTTCCACTTTATAGGTGGAGTATATCCAGCCGCCTACACCATAAAACGAAACTGGGGGTATATCCCAACGTGGCTGTGCGTCTGCGATAAGTACCGCGTCATCTATCGCTTTCGCGGAGAGTTTGAGTCGCTGCTCCAAACTAAGCGTAACGGGCTGCGGATAACGCGGCAGTGGTTTTTTGGTTTGCGCAGCGGCACAAACGGTTTGTAGCAGGGCTACAAGGACTAAGAAAATGGCTTTTCTTTTCATGGTAAATTTGGTTTTATATTGTTATAAATAATTGGGGAGACAAGGAATAAATGGTGTATTGTATTAGATGCGTATAAGGTTGTTTTTGGTGGGTATCGAATAAAAAAAGGCGTGAACCTTACCAAGTTCATCACCTTATAGAGGCATAGCCAAACGCCCTTCTGGAACGACGAATAGGTAAAGGCGCACACCTATACAGTGTGCGTCTCCAAACCTACTCTCCAGACCTTAAAAATTTTGGCTATTTTCTATAAGGAGATACCGTTTAGCGAAACGCTAATATTTTATATGTATCTTTTTTATTTTATTTCATGCGGTAACGATAGAAAGTGTTTTTGATATTAGCAAATGTGAAATATTTTTATATCAATGTGGCTAATTTTACGATACAAACCATCAATCGCTACGGCGTGAGCAAGCACGGCGACGGTTTTTTGTGGCAATTATTTGGCTTGTATCAACAAGGCGTGAAGCAGGGTTATTTGCTCAATTATGTAGTCAATCAGCAGCAGATTTCGCCGTTTACTTACAAAAATATCGTTGCAATTGGCTTGCGGCTCGGCGAGTACGATTATGTGCGCGGGTTTTTGGAAGACTACCGCGCCGCACTCCCGAAAGCCGACCGCCGCACCTATTATCACTACAATTTGGCGCGCTATCATTACACCGTGAAAGCCTACACCGACGCGATGCCGATACTCAATAAACTAGAAGGCAATCAAGTTTTTTTGCTCTTAGATGCGAAATTAATGCTCCTCAAAATTTATTACGAACTGAAAGAATACGATGTTTTGGAGGCGCATTTGCGTGCATTCGGGCAGTTTTTGCATCGCAAACGCAATGTTTTGAGTTATCATCAAGCGAATTATAAAAATATTATCGGAATCACGAAAAGTCTAATGGAACTCGAGCCGCACAACGCCGCCGAATTGGCTATTTTGCGATAGCAAATAGAAAATACAAATCCGCTTACGGAGCGCGATTGGCTGTTAGCGCAATGCGTGTAACGGCGTTTGGGTTTCAGCCCGCACCTTCAAGAGGTAGTCATTTTTATTTTTACACCAGGAATTACGCGAATTTACACTAATTTTTGACGATTAGACAATTTTAATTTCACAAATTGTTTGAGTAAAAAATTTTCAATTTTTTACTCAAACCGCGCAATTTAGGAACTGTGCGGTCAAAATTCGTTTAATTTCAATAATTTTCGAATGAAAATTATTGAAATATTCGTGAAAATCGAAGATTAGACGAAGGCAATTAAAAAATGTCCGCCGATAGAATTAGTGTAAATTCGCGTAATTTGTGGTAAAGTTTTGGATAACTGACCAGCTCTGCCCGTACCTGTTTTATTCTGTTCGGGTGGAAACCCGAACGCCGAAAAAATTGATTTTTCAAGAAAAATTATATAAAAATAAATACCTTTGTACTCAGAAAATTTATTTATCAATTATTACGAAAGAAAATGACTTACGAAACTTTATTGGTTGAAAACAATAATAATATTTTATTGGTAACAATTAACCGTCCGCAAGCCCTCAACGCGCTCAACGGACAAGTGATGACCGACCTCGAGCAGCTTTTTGGCACGGCGATACCCGCAATGACCGACCTCAAAGGCGTGGTTTTGACGGGCGCGGGCGAAAAAGCGTTTGTGGCGGGTGCCGATATTAAGGAATTTTTGAGCTTAGACCGCGATAGTGGCGCGGCGATGGCTGGACGCGGACAGCGCATATTTTTTAGCATAGAAAACTGCCGCGTACCCGTAGTGGCTGCCGTGAACGGTTTTGCGCTCGGCGGCGGCTGCGAACTCGCGATGGCGTGTCACCTGCGCATAGCGGGCGCGGGCGCGAAGTTCGGGCAGCCCGAAGTCAATCTCGGCATCATTCCTGGCTACGGCGGCACGCAACGCCTCACGCAACTCGTGGGCAAAGGCAAAGCCTTAGAGCTGATGATGACCGCCGATATTATCGACGCGACGGAGGCGCACCGCTTAGGCTTGGCAAATCACGTTGTGGCGGCAGGCGAAGAAGTGGCGTTTGCGACCAAAATAATAGAGAAAATAGGCAAAAAAGCACCAATTGCTATCGCAAAAGTGATTGAATGTGTCAATGCCGCTTTCAATGACGGCGAAAACGGCTACGAGCGCGAAGTGGCGGAATTTGCGGTGACTTGCGCGAGCGAGGATTTCAAAGAGGGCGCGGGCGCGTTTGTAGAAAAAAGAAAAGCGGAATTTAAGGGACGTTAATTTCGGGCGTGCGGACTTTGGGAGTGCGGACTTCAGTCCGCACAAAACTCGTATATATTATGTGTGCGGGCTAAAGCCCACCCTCCCAGTATGTGCGGGTTAAAACCACGTCCTCCCAGTTTATAAAAGATACTTTATAGTTATAATAAATTGATTATGAAACCTTTAAGCGGATTTTCGAAGCTGCCGAAGCGCAAAAAACTGCAATGGGTGGTCGAGAACTTTTTTCAGAACCCCGACCAAGTCGCACGCGAAATGATGTCGTATTGGCATACGAACGAGGCGCAACAGCAGGTATTCGACGATTTTTCGGAGAACACCCTAAGCAATTATTTTTTGCCGTTTGGGGTCGCGCCAAATTTCGTGATTAACGGCAAACAATACGTTGTGCCGATGGTTATCGAGGAGAGCAGCGTGGTTGCGGCGGCGAGTTCGGGCGCGAAGTTTTGGGCGGAGCGCGGCGGCTTCAAGGCGGAGATTTTGGGTATGAAAAAGGTCGGTCAAGTACATTTTGAGTGGTTTGGTAAACCCGAACATCTCAAAGCCGCTTTTCCGCTTTTGCGCAAAGAATTATTCGACAAAACGCAGCACCTCACCGAAAGTATGCGCGCCCGTGGCGGCGGTATTTTGGACGTAGAACTCATCGACCTCACGGCGCGTGAGCCGAATTTATATCAGTTGCGCGCCACATTTCACACCTGCGACAGCATGGGCGCGAACTTCGTAAACACCGTTTTGGAGCAGATGGGCAGCGACCTACAAGCCTTCTGCATGGCATACCCCGACTTTACCGATACGGAGCGCGAAGCGAACGTAATCATGTGTATATTAAGCAATTATACGCCCGAATGCTTGGTTCGCGTCACCGCGCAATGTCCCCTAGCGGCGTTAGGTAGCTTCGATGGCGGCATCTCGGCGGAGCAATTTGCGTACAAATTTGCGAAAGCAATCCGCATCGCGCACATCGATCCGTATCGCGCTACGACGCACAATAAAGGTAT
>JAYWGJ010000068.1:0-3253 GCA_043778315.1 Saprospiraceae bacterium
AAGCCTTCTTTCGATTGTAAACGAAGCGGTTTTAGGTCTGATTTTGATAGCGCATCTGCGGCAGACATTCTTACGCCGTGCATTAGCACCTCGCCTTCGCCGATTAGCGGTAAGCTGAGATGCGCTAACGGCGCGAGGTCGCCCGACGCGCCGAGCGAACCTTGTTGATACACCACAGGCAATATATCATTATTATAAAAATATAATAAGCGTTCACATACAGCTACTTGTACGCCCGAGTGACCAAATGCCAGGCTTTGTACTTTTAGTAATAACATTAAGCGGACGATGTCGGGCGAGACTTCGTCGCCCATGCCGCAGGCGTGTGACAGTACCAAGTTGCGCTGCAAGTCCTCTATTTGCTCTGGTGCAATCCGCACATCGCAGAGCGAACCAAAACCAGTGTTAATACCATAATAAACTTTGGTCGGGTCGGCGGTTTTGTGGTCTAAAAAATCTCGAGCCGCTTGTATGCGGGTGCGGCTTTCTGCCGAAAGACTAACATTTTGTCGAGTAGTAACGATGCGCATCAAGGCATCAACAGTTAGTGGAATTGAGGATATTTCGTAAGTAGAAAATGACATTGATAATATATTGGATAAAAAAGTTTACTGGCAACAAATGTAAGGTTTTAGATTTATTTAAACAGAATAAAATAGGTTTTTGTGACAAAAAAAGCGTTACCGACACTTTGTTAGTATCCGTAACGCCTCGAGGCTATTTCTATGCGAATTAAGGTTTTCCGCCCTCCAATAGCAGTCGATTATCGGCGATAGCCTGTTTTACTATTGGTTTCAATTTATCGGCAGCCGACATTAATATTTGTTCGTTATTAGGAAACGGACGCGGCTGATTGCCCATTCTTTGTTGGCTTTCGGGCGTTAAGGCGCGTTTGTCGCCACGAAAAGTGGCAGCGTAATTTTCAAAAACGCTTTCCGCGTTAATCGGGTACGTTTTGACGAGTTCGCGGCGGTTGTTGCGGTAGCTATAAAACTCCAATTGACCACCTACGCGAGCGGTTTTGATTTGATGAATTTCCGTTATATCGGCAGTAATATTGAGGTAAACGGGGCGGACAATCGGTCTGCCGAGGCTGTCGCGCAACGGTTTTCCGTTACTACCCAAAACCGTTTCTGAGCCGTCTTCTATCCGTCGAGTATCGATATATTGACGCTGATTGTTCTGCTCGGGGCTAATCTGCACTTGTTTTATTTGCATCAAAACATCAAAATCAATCACTTCATTTTCTACCTTTCGGGTAACAAATTGTATCCATTCTGAGTTGAGGTCTTGCACGCCTACTTTGAGCATTTCGTCCTCGAATGCGGCAGGCATAATCATACCCGACTCGTTCAGAAAACGCACAAAAACCCGATTCATACCCAAGTTGTGCGCCTTGATTTTTAAGGTTTCTTTGTCTTTATAATCCCTAAAATATTGGTCTATTTTATTGAGTTCGGCGAAAGCGGCGCGCCCAGATTGCACATCGTCATTTTTTTCTGACTCCGCAATAAATTGTTGCGCCCGAGCGTACAAATAGGCTGCCACGTTCTTTTTGGAGTCGATAGCAAGGTCGGTCACGTCCACCATGTTCAGCGCGACAGCGCGGTTGCCCGCAGATGCTACATATAAAGGCATCACCCGAGTCACTAACGTTTGCCGACGCTGAATATTATTATAAATCACCGTCACTTCCTCCCAATTATTGGGCTGTCCTTCCTTTTTGAGGTACTCGATGCGCGCCAAATCACGAGCCTGCGCCTTATTGAACGCCTGCTCTAAGGCGATTTTATTTTTGTCACTTTTTTTATTGCGCGACAAGCGTTGCACAGCAAGCGAAACGGCTTCGTCATATTTACCTTGATACATCAGTCTTTCGGGCGACGCACAAGCGGCAAAAATACCTATTGCCAAAATAATAAGGGTATAATAACGTAATTGTAAAAACATAATAATAGAATCTATTTGTAAAATATATTTATAATAATGATAATTTGATTGTGGATATTATGCTAAATTGATAGCTTATTTAATATATAAATTAATTAATTTCAAATAGTAATATGATTATATTAATTATTTGATTTATTTTTGTGGAAAATACAAATATGACTTGCCAAGTCTGCGCCAAAACCGACCTTACGCCACAAACCCAAAACTGTCCGCGCTGCGGCACAGACCTTAATTTGTTGGTGCAAAAGCAAAGCGCGCAAGAAGTACCTGACCTTACCGACTCGAGCAGCCCAATTCATGCCATCAAACAACGCAGTCTCCAAAAAGGCAAAATAGTAGAGTTAGAGCAGCGCAATAGGCGCGAAAAACAGCGTAGTTTTGGTTTTAGCGGCTTGCTATTTGCATCGTGGCTATTTTTCTTTTTTTGTACTTGCATAGGTTGCGGCGCGGTGTATCTATGGAATACCGCTTATCAAAAACAAGTTGTGCTGCTTGCAGCACAACTCAATCGCCAGACTATTCAGCTCAAATTACAAGCCGACGCGTTAGATAATATAGCGCGTAATGCTCAAATCACTATTTTTTTTGGTAGAACTGCCCAATTCACGCCACCGCTCACGCGAACAGTGCGCTATGTAGTCGCGGAAGGCGACGAACTCGAATTAGTAGCTACTTATTTTTTTGGTAATACGCTCAAAACACACAAAATAGGCAGAGATAATCGACTGCCCAACGATAATAAAATATCGCCAAATGACACCCTTATTATTACACCATAGAGTATATTTTAAACTAATTATTTTCGTTGCTTAATAAATCTTTTTTATTCGTCAAAGAAACGCCAGACCAACGCGGTCGAGGCGTGTACACCTCCAAAGCCTTCAAAAAAGGCGAACTGATAGAGGTTTGTCCTGTTTTGGTTTTTGTACCCAAAGAGCGCGAACTCGCCGACCAAACGCTCCTCTATAACTATATGTTTATATGGAAAGATGACGACCAACACTCGGGTTTAGCCTTAGGTTTTGGGTCGCTGTACAACCATTCGCATAGCCCAAACATTCGCTACTTAGCTGATTATGAGAACGATACGCTCGAAATTCATGCTTACCGCGACATCGCGCCAGGCGAAGAACTTTGCTTTAACTATAACGGCGACCCGAACGACCATACGCCAGTTTGGTTCGAGGAAGGCTTTAAAGGCTAGGAATGTGTAAAATTTAAGTTGGACAGATTTTTGTGAAGGATTTTGTGCCAAAACAAGGTACTTTTTGAGCCTCAATGCAGCGCATTGCGGCGATAA
>JAYWGJ010000069.1:0-9219 GCA_043778315.1 Saprospiraceae bacterium
AAGTCGCATCTCGCAAATTACCTTGTCAGAAACGGACTTAGTCCAAAAAATAAGTCATTTGCAGACCGAAACGCAGCTTTTCGCAACCAAAATAACGGATTCGGACAGCAGCTATCGACAAGTGACGGAGGCGTTAAGTTTGGCTTCTGCCGATTATAACAGCAAAAATATTGAGTTGATAAAACAACAAAATAAGATACAATCGCTGCAAACAGAGCTATCGTTCCGCGAACGACAAACCTACGAACTAAACACACAAACGGCTGCTAATCAGATACTTATTACGCGAAACAGCGATGAACTCCGCGATGCGCAAGACGAAATAGACGCACTCACGCGCACCTTGCAGGAGAAGATGTCGGATAGAAAACAGATGGAGCAGACGCTCACGCAAGCCGAGCAAACGTACTACAATTCGCGTACCGACATCACGTCGATGGAAGAGCAAATGCGTACCGCAACGAAATCAAAAAACGGACTACAAACGGTTTTGCAGCAGTCGCGAGAGCAGTTTAACGACGTGAAATTGCAACTCACGAGCATCAGCGAGCGGCTGCGCATCGAGTTTTCGGTGGAAGTGAACGATATTATCAATCAAGACCCCGACCTTTCGCTGAGCGAAAACGAGCTGACCGAATACACGCAAAATATCAAAAAACGCCTCGACGTTTTTGGCGAAGTGAACCCGATGGCGATAGAGGCGTACAACGAAATCGCGGAACGCGCCGCGTTTATCACTACGCAACGCGACGATTTGGTAGCCGCAAAAACGACGCTTTTAGACACTATTTCGGAGATAGAAACGACCGCGAAAGCGCGTTTTATGGACGCATTTGTGCAGGTGCGCGAGCATTTTATCCGCGTTTTTCGGAGTTTATTCACCGAAGACGACTCGTGCGACTTGGTACTTTCTACGCCCGAAAATCCGCTCGAGTCGCATATAGAAATCATCGCGAAGCCGAAAGGCAAGCGACCGCAAACCATCAATCAGCTTTCGGGTGGTGAAAAAACACTGACCGCAACGGCTCTTTTATTCTCTCTATACTTGCTCAAACCCGCGCCTTTTTGCATTTTCGATGAGGTAGATGCGCCCTTAGACGACGCGAATATCGATAAATTCAATAATATCATCAAAGAATTTTCGCAAAACTCGCAGTTTATTATCGTCACACACAACAAACAAACGATGGCTTCGGTGGATGTGATTTACGGCGTGAGCATGGTAGAGCAAGGCGTGAGCCGCGTGTTGCCCGTCGATTTTAGGAGTTTGAATTGAGGTGTTGCTATTGTTATCTTAAAACAAAAATATTCAAATAAGTACATTGTCGATTAAATAATCTCGTTTGGGGATTTTGATTTTGTTATAAAAACTAATACTCCCAGATAAATTGATGCAAATTTATTTAATACACACTGTACTTACAATAAAATATGGTGGATACAAACAACCCACATAAAAACGCCACCCCGAATCTACGGAGTGGCGTTTTTGTATTATTATAAAAATAAAAAAAGCTTAATGTATCACCGTCAATCGTCTGGTAATCACCGACGCGCCAGAGCGCAAGGCATACATATACGTCCCGTTTGGTAAGGCGCGGAGGTTGAGGTTTACTTCGGTAGTGCCTTCGGCGGCTTTGCCGTTATAGGCGTTTTGCACCAATTTGCCGTTAATATCATACACGTTCAACTCTACCTCTTGCGCGGTAGGGAGTGTGAAGCGGATAAGCGCACGGTCGTTGGTCGGGTTTGGTTCGCTTTGCGCTAATGTCGCACCTGTTAGGGTGGTAGCATTGGCAGTAGCCACCACAAAATCGTCGTAACGGATTTGCGCTGCCGCCGCCGAAGCCTTGATGTCGGCGAGGTTGTCGGCACCGATTAGCGCGAAAGCGACAGTAATACTGCCGTTCGGCGCGATGGTAAACGGACCCGTCGACACGACCTGATGTACATCGTTGCCTGCCGTGGTAGCCGTGCCTGCCTGCGGCAGCGAAGTACTAAGCGTAGTGTATTTATCCGCAAAACTGTACGCGTCAGCATCGGTGACAACTACGCCTGGCGTAGCCGCCAAATTGTCTAAACCATAAGAACTGAACGGCGTAGCCGACAGCACTTTTGTACCCGCATACAAGCCGAGACCGCCCGTGCTGTACGAATAACCTAATTTCAAAGCGGCATCTTGATTCGTTTTATTCGCGGTGTAAGGGTAAATATCCCAATCTGCAAACAAGCCCGCCCATACGTTATTGAGCGTAGCGGCACTCGTATTTTTAATATTATATTCTACAATCACATATTTTTCGTCGCCTGGCGTACTCCACGCATAAAACTTGTGGTCGATAGACAGACCAACGGGCGTAGGCGCGAGTCCGTCGGTAAACGTACCGTACAAGTCTAATTCCGAACGCGGATTAGTGGTGTTGCGGCGTACTTTTTGAGTAGAAATAAAATGTTCGTCGTAAGACGGTGTTGTAGTTCCAGTTGGTGGCGTGCCGCGCACGTTGTTGATGACTTGTGTATTTGATATGCCTACCATCAAACCGCCTTCGTAGAGCAGCGACGAGTCGCGGTAAATAAAACCGATACCACCAGAAGTAGGCGTAGTACCGTTGTAGCCTGTTCTGCCTTTGCTCGTGATAGTTGTGCCACAAAGATTAGGGCGAACGTTCACAAAATCCACATTTACGGACACATCAAAAACCTGAAAATCGGTGTAAGTACCGTCTGTATAAGTGATTTTGAACTGTACATTTGTATTGGCAGGTGCAGATGCGTTGATTAATACGCGGAACGGGTTTGCACTATTGCTGACGCTCGCCAACGTACCTATCACGCCCAAATTGATGGTCGCGGTTTGTATAGTCACGGAACTCGCGTTCGTGACTGCGGTAAGCGTAGCGGTGAGGTTGGTGGTGGGTGCGAGGTAATTAAAAAACGTACCCGTCACCGAAAGCACTTCGCCAGCCACAAACGCGCCGTCGTTGCCGTCGGTAACGGCAATCGGATTGAGGCGAATAGACGCGCTGTTCACGGTCAGTGCCTTGAACATATTGAGTCTGCCTTTACCTAATCTGTTCGCGCAGTTGGTTTGGTTGCTACCTGTATAATGATTGTCGGACGTGACGCGGAGCTTTTCGCCGAGTTGCAAAGCTGTATAAGTTGGGTACTTGCTTTTGACCAATGCCGCCGCGCCAGCCGTTATCGGCGAAGCCATACTTGTACCGCTTAGGCTGCTATATGCGTTATTATAATAGGTGTTGTAAATGCCGTTGCCAGGCGTGCTGATGTCGACGGTGCTGTTAAAAGTAGAAAAACCAGCTTTCACATCGTTATTACTATTGGTGGCTGCTACCGAAAAGGCGTAGTCGAAAGAAGCGGGATAGTTCACTTCGTCGATGCCGCTATTACCTGCCGCCGCTACTACCAAAGCGTTTTTGTTAATGGTTGCGTAAGTGACAATGTCTTGCCCAAACTGACCGCCGCCTGCACCGCCCCACGAGCAGTTGATGACCGCGCAACCGTGGTCTGCGGCATACTTAATGCCTTGATAACCAGCGATAATAAAACCGCTACCATTAGAGCGCGAGTCGTTGTCGGCGGCGCATTTCACGGGTAAAAACTTGCATTTGAAACCCGTACCTGCCACGCCTACGCCGTTATTAGTAGCGGCGGCAGCGCAACCCGAAACGTGTACGCCGTGTGCGTTATTAGTGCCAGTTGTATTCGTATTTCTATCCGCCACGACATTATTATAGTCCGCGCCTGCCAAATCCCAGCCTACGCGGTTGTCGATGAAGCCGTCGCCGTCGTCGTCGATGCCGTTGATGATTTCGTTGTAATTGATTTTTATTTGCGACGCGAGGTCGGGGTGGTCGGTATCTGCGCCGCTATCTACGATGCCGATGACGACGGTCGTGTCGCCCTGCGAGCCGCCGAGTGCGATGTCCCAGGCATTGACCGCGTTGATGCGCGTGAGGTAGGTTTGTTGGCTGATGCTCGCGTCGTTCGGCGTGAACGCGCCTGTACTGTATATATAGTATGGTTCGGCATACGCCAAAACGCCCGTTGCGAGGAGTTTGTTCGCTACCGCTTCAATGCCTGCGTTGCTCGTGATGCCCGTGAGCCGTAAGGTATAAATGCCCGAAAGGTCGACGTAAGCCACGCCGTTGCGGCTGCTTTCTGCGTTGAGTGGCGTTTCGTGCGGGAACATTTGTTGTACGTTGCTTGCGCCAATCCGCGCTTGCGCCGTCTCAAAAGCCGCTATCACGATGCGATTTTCGGTGCATTGCTTTTGGTATTCGGGTTTGATTTTGACGATGATTTGCGTCGGGTCGTAGTCGGTGCTTTGCACGTTTGCCGCAAGGCGAAACGTCGGCGTAGCGGCTTTACCGCTTTGCGCCATTACCGCTATTGCGCAAAGCAAAAGAGGCAGTACAAGTACTATTTTTTTCATGGGATAGTTATAAAATTGGTTTTTTGTAAAATAATTGATAATATTAATGAATTTAATTTTGTTAATACAGGGATTAGAACACAAATATACGGAATAGTACTGATATTCTACTATTTTATATTACGAAAATTATTCGTGTCCGTAGTTGCGCACGCGCCACAGCGAAATAATCATACGAAAAAACATACCAAAATTGGCGATAACGCTGCCCACCATAAAGAAAGTGACGACTTGACGATAGTAAAAAATGCGGCTAATTTTGAACGTTTCCGACAAGCCCGTTTTCATCAACGGCAGCACCGAATCGGGCGATTGCTCATCCATAAACGTCTGAAACATAATGGCAGAGCGTACCAAATACACACCAAAAGGGAACGCTATCATCGTGAAAATGATTTTTATCCACCAAAAATTAGACAGCCAAGTGTATTTGAGTGTGAACATATATCGGACGTAAGTCAAGAAAAAAATGACACTAAATATCGTTTCGTTTTGGAACGGAAACGCGACCGCAAACACATCAAATATCGGTTTTAGGATTATAAAGGTAGCGACCGCCGTGACCGCCAAGCCGAGTAGCTCGAGTTGTATTTTTTGTTGTAAAGAAATCATTTATATTTTTAATTGATGATTATGATTATTATTGTGCGGGTTAAAACCACGCACTCCCAAACGTGTGTGGGTTAAAACCACGCACTCCCAGCGCAAAAGTAGTCAAAAAACGAAGACTTTTTCTTTGATTGGCAACAAAAAAACCTTCGTTCGCTCTGCCTCTCTGCTTCTCCGCGTTTAAAAAAACCTTCTTTGCGTCTAAAAATTACAAAAATACCTCAACAACTCTGCCTCTTTGCCCCTCTGCTTCTCCGCGTCTAAAAAAACCCTCCGCGTTTAAAAATTACAAAAATACCTCAACAACTCTGCCTCTTTGCCCCTCTGCTTCTCCGCGTCTAAAAAACCTCCGCGTTTAAAAAACCTTCTTTGCGTCTAAAAAAATACCTTTCCACAACTAAAAAAATCCTCCGCGCCTCTAAAAATTACAAAAATACCTCAACAACTCTGCCTCTTTGCCCCTCTGCTTCTCCGCGTTTAAAAAAACCCTCCGCGTTAAAAAAAAACCTGTATGCGTTTAAAAAAATGCTTCGCGTTTTATAAAAATACCTTTCCACAACTAAAAAAATCCTCCGCGCCTCAAAAAAACCTCCCAAAAATCTTAGCATTAAAATTACAGTTCGTAGGCTAAAATCGTTGTTTATAGAATAAAAAAAAGCGGTTAAAAATTTCGTATTATCTTTGTATGATAGTTGATAAATTGCAACTTAGAAAACCTCATTATCAAAACAAAAAATGAAACAAAAAGATTTATTAAAGTTGATTATTATAGCCATTTCGATGCTATGCAGCAACACTTTTTTATTGGCGCAAGCCGCCAAAAACGTAGCAAACTATACGGTTAGCGGTAGCGTGAAAGACAAAAAAACGGGCGAGGAACTCATCGGCGTAAGCATAGCCGTAGAGGAGCTAAAAGGCACGGGCGCAATCACGAACGAGTACGGATTTTACTCTATCACGCTGCCGTCGGGCGAATATACGCTCAACGTGACGGCAATCGGGTTTGCCACCGAAACGCGCAAAATCAGCCTTACTACCAATCAAAAACTCAATATCGCCGTTGGCGATAACGAGCAAGTACTGACCGAAGTGGTCGTTTCGTCCAAAAAGAAGGACGAAAACGTGACGAAAGCGCAGATGGGCGTAGAGAAACTCGACGTGGCGGCTATCGCCAAAATCCCCGTTTTGCTCGGCGAAAAAGACATCATCAAAACTATGCAACTCATGCCTGGCATCAAAACGGCGGGCGAAGGCAATAGCGGTTTTTATGTGCGCGGCGGCGGCTCCGACCAAAACTTAATTTTGCTCGACGAAGCACCCGTTTACAATGCGTCGCATTTATTGGGCTTTTTCAGTACTTTTAATAGCGACGCGATTAAGGACGTAGCGATATATAAAGGCACTGCGCCTGCGCAATACGGCGGGCGATTGTCGTCGGTTTTGGATATAAAAATGAACGAAGGCAACGACCAAAAATACCATGTGAGCGGCGGCATCGGCATCATTTCGTCGAAGCTCAACCTCGAGGGTCCGATTGTGAAAGACAAAGGCTCGTTTTTGGTGACGGGCAGACGGACGTATGTGGACGTATTTACGCGCCTATCTAATAACGCGCAGCTCAAAAACGCGACGCTGTATTTTTATGACGTGAACATGAAAGCGAATTATCGCATCAATGCCAAAAACCGCGTTTTCCTTTCGGGTTACTTCGGGCGCGACGTACTCGGCGTACAGATTTTCGGGATAGACTGGGGCAACACGACGGGTACGCTGCGGTGGAACTCCATCATTAGCGACAAGCTATTCTCGAATACCTCGCTTATTTATAGCAATTACAACTATAAAATCGGCTTTAACGTAGGCAAAACCGACGTGAGCATCACGTCCAAAATACGCGACTACAACCTCAAACAAGAGTTTCAGTATTTCTTAAATCCAAAAAATAATATCCGCTTTGGCGCGAATGTGATACAGCATACTATCACGCCCGGGCAGATAGAAGCAACCGCCGAAAGCAGCATCAATAGTGCCAAATTGCAAGACCGACAAGGCGTGGAAGCCGCCGTTTACGCGAATAACGAATGGGCAGCGACGAAAGATTTGAACATTAGTTACGGCTTGCGCGGCGCGTTTTTTGACCTTTTGGGCGCGGGCGATTTTTATAATTACAACCCTAATGGAACGCTGAATAACGTGCGGAGCTATAAGGCGGGCGAGAGCGTACAAAGCTACTTTAACTTAGAGCCGCGTGTGTCGGCGGCGTACAAAGTAGGCGAAGCGAAGTCGATTAAGGCGGCTTACGCCCGCAACACGCAAAATCTACACTTACTAAGTAACTCGACTGCGGGGTCGCCGACCGACTCCTGGATTATGAGCAGTCAGAACACTCGTCCGCAAATTGCAGACCAGTTTTCGTTGGGTTATTTCCAAAATTTTGCGGATAACGGCTACGAGTTTAGCGTAGAAACGTACTACAAAACGATGCAAAACCAAGTAGATTACAAGAACGGCGCGAACATACAGGCGAACGAATTGGTGGAGGGCGAACTGCTGTACGGACAAGGCAGAGCCTACGGCGTGGAGTTATTTTTGAAGAAAAAAACGGGCAAATTTACGGGTTGGGTAGGCTATACGCTGTCTAAAAGTGAGCGACAAATCAACGGCATCAACGATGATAATTGGTACAATGCGAAGCAAGACCGCACGCACGATGTTTCGGTGGTTGGTATTTACGAGTTCAATAAAAAATGGTCGGTTTCTGCCGCATTTGTCTATTATACGGGCAGCGCGGTGACGTTTCCGAGCGGCAAATACAAGATTGACGGCGGACAAACCGTTTTTTTGTACAGCGAACGCAACGGCTACCGAATGCCCGATTATCACCGCCTCGACGTAGGCGCGACGCTCACTATTGCCAAAACAAAACGTTTCGAGAGTGCTTGGAATTTCTCTTGTTACAACGCTTACGGGCGCAAAAACGCTTACGCTATCGACTTTCAAGACGACCCGAACGACGCGAGCAAAACGCAAGTGGTACAAACTACGCTCTTTACTTTTGTACCGTCGGTGACGTGGAATTTCAAGTTTTAAAAACCAACAAAAAACTCGCTCACTTTGCAGCTTTGCTCCTTCGCTTCTCTGCGTTTGAAAAAAATCGGCTGGACTCAAAAGCCCTTGCTTCTTTGCATCTGCAAAATGGAATTTTTCTTTGGGGGGACAACAAGAAATCCTCGCTCACTTTGCAGCTTTGCTCCTCTGCTTCTCTGCGTTTGAAAAAAATTCTTTGTACTCAAAAGTCCTTTCTTCTTTGCGTCTGCAAAATGGAATTTTTCTTTAGGGGACAACAAGAAATCCTCGCTCACTTTGCAGCTTTGCTCCTCTGCTTCTCTGCGTTTGAAAAAAAATTCTTTGTACTCAAAATCCTTGCTTCTTTGCGTCTATTAAATTCTAAAATATTACAAATCAACATATTATAATGATAAAAAAAATAAATATATTGGCTTTCGCCCTAATTAGTTTCGCCGGCACGAGTTGCATGGAAGTCATCAACCTCGACCTCAATACCGCCGCACCGAAAGTGATTATCGTAGGTAATATCAGCGATAACGCGGCGCAGCCGCAGCGCGTCACGCTCACGCGCAGCATCAATTTCAGCGAAAGCGACAAAAACAGCCCCGCTATAAGCAACGCAACAGTGACCGTAACCGATAATTTGGGTAACGTAGGCGTATTTGCGCAGACCGTACCAAACTCGGGCGTATATGAAAACACGACCTTGCGCGGCGTAGTAGGGCGCACCTATACGATGAAAGTAACGGTTGATAATCAGGTATTTACGTCGGTGAGTACGATGCCGCCCGTAGTGCCGTTTGATAGTTTGATTGCGGTGAACGGCGCGATATTTGGTGGCTCGCCAAAAAACTTTTTGATATTTCCGCTATACACCGACACTAAAGGTGTAGCTAATTTTTACCGTTTTAACCAAACGATAAACGGCAGAATCTTGCCAACGGTAGCCGAAGACGACGCTTTTGTAGATGGCAAAACACGCGCACAACCGCTCTCGCCAGGCGGTGGACCGGGCGGAAACCCACCAAAACTCGACGACGAAGTAACAGTAGAGATGCAAACCATCGATAAAAACGTGTATCAATACT
>JAYWGJ010000070.1:0-3244 GCA_043778315.1 Saprospiraceae bacterium
ATTTCATATATAAAAAACAGCTATAATTTTAGCACAAAAGTAATACTGTTTTTTGATTCAATTTACAAAATTTTCCGACTGCGTAATGTCAGTAAGTAAAAATGACCTTCGCGAGCATAAGCTTATAGCTTAGTGCTTCTATAACGGTCAAAAAGTTTATCGCTTATAGTTTTTAGCTTATCGCTTAATCCAACAAATCGGGTCTTCGTTCGCGGGTACGTTGCAGCGACTGCTCGAACCGCCACTCGTTGATTTTGGCTTCGTGACCCGAGAGCAGCACTTCGGGGACGGGTATGCCGCGCCATTCGGCGGGTCGGGTGTAGGTCGGTGGCGCGAGTAGGTTGTCTTGAAACGAGTCGAGGAGCGCGGAGGTTTCGTCGTTCAGTACGCCTGGCAGCAGCCGCCCGATAGCGTCGGTGATGACCAACGCCGCGAGTTCGCCACCCGACAACACATAGTCGCCGATGCTGATTTCGCGCGTGATGTACTGCGTTCTGATGCGCTCGTCCACGCCTTTATAGTGTCCGCAAAGTATCATTAAGTTCGTTTGCATCGACAGCTCGTTGCAGGCGGATTGATTGAGCCGCTCGCCGTCAGGCGCAGTGTATATTATAGCGTCGTAGTGGCGTTCTGCCAATAAATGCTCGATGCAGCGCGCTATCGGTTCGCACGACAGCACCATGCCCGCGCCGCCGCCAAACGGGTAATCATCTACTTGTTTGTGCTTGCTCGGCGCGTAGTCGCGGATATTGTGTATATGCACCTCGAGCAGGCCTTTTTGCTGCGCCCGTTGCATAATGGAGTGTTGCAGTGGACTATGGAGCAGGTCGGGAACGACCGAAAGGATATCGATACGCATTTTTTATTTTTTTACTTTGAACAAGAAACTGGAAGCGGTAAACTTTTGACCTTCGCGAGGGTTATTTTACTGTAAACAAGAAACTGGAAGCGGTAAACTTTTGTTCGCGAAGACTATTTTACTGTAAGCTATGAACTGTAAGCGATAAACTTTTTACCTTCGCGAGCATCAAAAAGTTTATTGCTTACAGCTTACAGCTTAGAAAATGACAAGACAAAACGGTCAAAAAGTTTATTGCTTACAGCTTACAGCTTAAAAAATGACAAGACAAAACGGTCAAAAAGTTTATTGCTTACAGCTTTTTTAGCCCTCGCGTGCGTAAGCTTACAGCTTCTAATTTCCATTGTCCGACAAAAACTTTATGCGCATCAATTGCACCTCTTCGTACTGCACATCGTCGTCTTTCAGGGCGCGCACCGCGTCGTCAATCGAGTCACTTTCCGCTTCCATGAAGTAGTCGTTGATGACCTCTTGTATTTCTTGGTCGATGATTTCGGAGATATAATAGTCTAAACGCAGCCGCGTACCTGCCGAAACGATGCTTTCCACCTCCGTCAGCAAGTCTTGCAGTTGCATATTATAAGAGCGCGCCACATCTTCGAGCGGTATTTTTTTGTCAATTGCTTGTATAATCGCCACTTTCGTACTCGATTTGCTCACTATCGACTTCACCATAAAATCGGACGGGCGGTCGATGCCGTGTTCGTCCACATAAGCCTCTATTAGCTCCAAAAACTCTGCGCCATAACGTTGCGCCTTGCCTGGACTAACGCCCTGCACGTTCGCGAGTTCGTCGAGCGTAATCGGGTATTGCGTCGCCATATCCTCGAGCGACGGGTCTTGAAAAATCACAAACGGCGGTATATTCCGCTTTTTCGCTACGCGCCGCCGCAGGTCTTTGAGCATAGCGAGTAGCTCGGGGTCGAGGGCGGTCGGGCGCGCATTGCTCGCGTCGGTCGCCTCGTCGGCGGCTTGCTTGTCGTAATTATGGTTGAGGCGCATGGTAAAGGGCTGCGGATTTTGTAAAAACGCATGTCCCGTCTCCGATATTTTCAGCAAACCATAACTTTCTATGTCTTTATACACAAATTCGGCTATGAGTGCCTGACGGATAAGCGAGTTCCAAAAATGCTCGTTTTCGTCCGAACCTTGTCCAAAAGCGGGTAGCGTTTCGAATTTGAAATCCAAAATTTGTTTGGTTTTCGCGCCCACCAAAAACTCCACTACGAAGTCAATTTGGTAGTTTTCTTGCACCGCGATAATCGCTTTTAAGGCTTTCACTAACGCCGCGCTGACCTCCACTTCGGGCTGCGGCGACCTGCAATTATCGCACATACCCTTGCGTTCGCACACAAACGGTTCACCAAAATAATGCAGCAAAAACTGTCGACGGCACTGCGCGGTTTCAGTATAAGCCGTCATTTCGTTCATCAATTGCATACCCATTTCGCGTTCGCTGACGGGTTTATCGCGCAAAAACTTGCCTAAGCGGTGCATATCTTTATAAGAAAAATACGCCACACATTCGCCTTTCATGCCGTCGCGCCCTGCTCTGCCCGTCTCTTGATAGTAATTTTCTATCGATTTCGGAATGTCGTAATGTATCACAAACCGCACATCGGGCTTGTCGATGCCCATACCGAACGCGATAGTCGCGACTATCACATCAATATCCTCCATCAAAAAATCGTCTTGCGTACCCGAGCGCGTTTTGGTATCCAAACCCGCATGATACGCGCCTGCACGAATGCCGTTCACTTTCAGTACTTCGGCGATGTCTTCGGCGGATTTGCGGCTTTGCACATATATAATACCCGATTCGCCCATTCTATTCTTAATAAAATGAATGATACTTTTTTGTACGTCGGCTGTTTTACTGCTTTTTGCACGCACTTCGTAGTACAAGTTATCGCGGTTGAACGACGACACATACTCCGTACACTCCGTCATGCGGAGCGTCTTAACAATGTCGCTGCGCACCTTCGGGGTTGCCGTTGCGGTAAGCGCAATAATCGGAATCGACTCGTTGATTTGGTCTATCATCAAGCGAATACGACGGTACTCAGGACGAAAATCATGCCCCCATTCCGAGATGCAATGCGCCTCATCTACCGCCACAAACGATACGTTCGCCGCTCTAAAAAACTCGATATTCTCCTCTTTCGTCAGCGTTTCGGGCGCTACATAAAGCATCTTCGTCACGCCGCTTTCTATGTCGTCGCGCACCTTTTTTATCTGCGTTCGGTTGAGCGAGGAGTTCAGAAAATGCGCAATTTCGTCGTTTTGACTGTGTCCGCGTATCGCATCTACTTGGTTTTTCATCAGCGCGATAAGCGGCGAAATGATAATAGCCGTGCCTTCCATCATCATTGCAGGCAACTGATA
>JAYWGJ010000071.1:0-9187 GCA_043778315.1 Saprospiraceae bacterium
TTGTGTGATAGGCGTACAAAAAACGATGTCGCCCATGCTAAACGTCGGTATCATGCTGTTGCCGCAGACGTTGAAACCTGTCATGTCACCGCTAATACCAGGCAACATAAATACCTCGTCCACTCCTTTTTCGTCTTCGTCGTTCCAGCGCGACGGGTCGCTACCGACCGACGAACTCGCACACGCCGCCAAACCTGCATACACCAAACGTCCTTGCGGCATATTCCCGACGCTCTGCACGTCGCTTTTCATTTCGGCGATAAGCGTTTTAAACGGCTTCCCTACGCCCTCGAGCATAAATCGCTTGTTTACGCCGTAGTTTTCGCAAAGCAAATTGACGGATTCGTAGGTGATTTCGTACTTGTCTTGCAAGCATCTATCCACTTGATTGGTACGAATGCCTAAGGTTTTGGCAAATTTGCCCTTTCCTTTTTGGCGACACGACGGCGCGATTTCGCCGTTGTCGGAGAGTAGCCGATACACCACTTTGAAGCGGTTATTCATCTCTACCCTATCTTGATTTTTTTGTTTCATAATAATGAAAATTTTTAAAATGAATTTATTAGAACTATGCTGTATTAATTTAACACTGCAAATATACAACATAATGTTTTAATAAAACAAATAAATATTAATTTATTTTAAAAATAAAACAAAAATATTTTAATTTATTATTTTTAATTCTTTTTTGTTTAACAAATAAACGCCCGAAAGTATCAACGCCATTCCGCCTATCTGCGTGAGCAAAATACTTTCGCCATAAAAAGTACCAATTGCTATCGAAACGATTGGTATTAAGTAAGTTACGATAGAAGCAAAAATCGCATTCGTGCGTTGTATCAAGACGTAATAAGCGATATTTCCGATAAAAGTATTCATTACCGCTAAGGCTAATATGGCGAGAAACGCGGGTACAGCATTCGGATTAGTTGCCCATATTTCAAACAAATTGGTGAAACCAAAAACGTAAATCAAACATGGCGGACCGATAACCATAAATGCCATAGTCGAGGCGATAATCGGCGGCACATTTTGTAGGTTTGTTTTGATATTATTAGAACTAATACCATATAGCAATGTTGCTAATATAATAAATAAACCATATATATTATTCTGATTATCAGCACTATGTGATGGACGGAGCGAGACTATCAGTATTGCGCCAAGCAAACCAATAACGATACCAACGGCTTTTATGCGGCTGATTTTGATATTGTAAGCGAGCGCGCCCACTATCATTACCCAAAGCGGCGTGAGGCTATTGAGTATGCCCGAAAGCGCGGAATTGATGTGCGTTTGCGCGAAAGCGAACAAAAAAGCAGGTATTCCATTGCCGAAAAGCGCAACGATTGTCGTGTATTTCCACTTAGAACCATCGATAGTATGTCGCAAACGGAAGAAAAATGGCAAAAATAAAACGCTCGTGATGCCCGTGCGCAAACCCGCTACCTGCGCGAACGAAAACGCGGTCAAACCGATTTTCATCAGTATAAACGAGCAGCCCCAAGTGATGGCTAAGGCGACGAGGAGCAGCCAATTTTTGAGCTGTTCGCGGTCGGGTATGGTTTCGATTTCTTTTGTAATCATAGCAAAATGTGTATAAATATAGTAAAAAAATCCCTCTGCAACGAGTGCGCTGCGAGAGGGATTTTTTGTTTTTTATTAGAGTTAAAATTACTAAAAAATTACTTCTAGAATTATTTTTTTAGACCGATTTCGCGCAAGCGTTCGTCCAAATAATCGCCTGCCGTGATTGGCTCGTAAGCTACTGGATTTTGGGCATCGACGCATTTATCCAAGCAAGTCAAGTCCATTTCGCTACGCGGGTGCAAGAAAAACGGAATGCTTAGGCGCGGCAAATGCCACTCGGCGCGTGGCGGATTGACGACGCGGTGCGTGGTCGATTTCAAGTAATTATTGGTGAGGCGTTGGAGCATATCGCCTACGTTTATCACTAGTTCGCCCTCTTGCGCGTTCACCGCAACCCACTCGTTTTCCATCGTCAGCAACTCCAAACCGCCTGCCGACGCGCCTACTAATAAGGTGATGAGGTTGATGTCTTCGTGCTGCTCGGCGCGGATAGCCGACGCGGGTTCGTGCGCGATAGGCGGGTAATGTATGGCGCGCAAAATGCTGTTGCCGTTCTTGATTTTGGCATCAAAAAACGCTTCGCCTAAGTCCAAATGTAGCGCGGTTGCGCGTAAAAGGTGCGTTCCGCAACCCTCAAACGCCTTGTAAAGTTCTTCGCCGAGGTCGGTGAAGGCGCGCTCTTCGGCGACTGTCACGTTTTCGGGATAAATAGCGCGGTCGGCGGCGTTATCGGGGAATTGTCCGATTTGGAAAAACTCCTTCAAATCACCCACGTTGCTGTGCTTTGCGTGTTCTTTTCCGAACGACGTGTAGCCGCGCTGCCCTGCCAAATTGGACACTTCGTAGCTGCGTTTTTTGTCTATTTCCAAGGCAAAAAAGCGTTTTGCTGCCGCGTAAAAATTAGCGATAAGCGCTTGCGAAATGCCATGATTGATGACACCCACAAAGCCTACTTCGTGAAATGCCTTGCCGAGCGTAGCCACAAATTGAGCGCGTTCGGCGGCGTTGCCTTGTACAAATTGCGACAAGTCGACGGTTGGAATTGCTTTTTCAGCCATAATTATTTGCTTTTTTTAGATTAAAATGAATTAAAATGGATTAAAATTTGATAAAATCAGTTGGATTTACGGCTTTTCCGTTTTGCCACAACTCCAAATGTAAATGTGGACCCGACGACAAGTCGCCCGTATTGCCAATCACGGCTATCGCTTCGCCTGCACGCACCGCCGTTCCTACTTTTTTGAGGAGTGCGGAATTGTGTTTGTAAAACGAAATCATATTATTTGGGTGTTGCAAACCAATAATGTAACCTGTATCGAGCGTCCACGACGAGCAGATAACGATGCCGTCGGCGACGGCTTGCACGGGGCTGTCTTTCGGCGCGGCAATATCTACGCCAAAATGGTCGGGTTGCGCCTTGAACGCATCGGTAATCATGCCTTTGCTGAGCGGCTGCGAAAAATCTATGGCGCGCTCGGTATTGCTCGCCGACGGCGCATCATTCGTCATTGCGGTCGGCGCAACGTCCGTTTTATTCATTATTTTTTGCGAAAGCGTCGTTTTCACCTTTGCAAATTCGGTGGTTTCGGTCGGCGTTTGTAGGTCGGCAGCGTCTTTTTCGCCGCGTAGAGCTTTGCCTACCGATAATAAGTACGTTTGCTGTGCATCAACGACGCGCTCAATAGAATCTATTTGTCTGTATATTTTTACAATCTCTTTGCGCGTACTGAGTTCGTTTACGTCGGCATAGCCAGGTATAATATTTTTGAGCGGCGTTAGCACCAATAATAATAGCACAAAAAACACGACTGCTACGACCAGCAAACTCGCAAAAAGGTAGAGATTGAGGGGCGTGAGTTCGTAAGTCCCGACCGTTTCGAACGACTCGTCGTTCACCACATACAAGCGGTATTTGCGTTTGAGCTTTTCTAGGGTTTCTTGTGCGGCGGAAAGGCGCGGCGTGTCGTCGTCTTCTGACATGGGGATTATTTATTAAAAACTTCTTTTTGTAGGTTTAGAACCAATTCGACGGGAACATCACTAACGGCTGCGATTTCGGCAATAGACAGTTTTCCTATTTTTAAAAGCCGAATAATCGTTGCTTTAATGACTTTATTTATGGCACTATCTACCACATTATGATAGTCGCGATAGTGTTTCAGGCTTTCTTCATAAGCATCTAATTGCTCTTGGTCAAAATTAGCTACTTTGGCTACCTCGAAAGCTTCTAGGAAAATAGGCTCGTTGAGTATTGCGGGTATTTCGGTGAAATCTTCTAAGTTTTTCAAAAAATAAATCCATTTTTCAAAGCGATTTTTTAGCTGTGCCTCAGTTTTATCAAACTTAGGCATTTCCAAAAATATATATTTTAATTTACGATAAAATACGCGATTATGTTGGTCTTTCAGCTCTATTTTGTGGAAATATTCGTCTTCAAAAATCTCTTCGTCTGTCTCTATATAGCTATCGGTGTCAAACTCGAAAGCTAAAATAGCGATACAGTAAACCATAGAAAGTTCGTAGTCCCATTTACCTTTTTTGGCTTGTGCGCGTATCGGAAAAGTAGAGTAAAATACGGTACGGTCTTTAAAATATTCTTGAAACGCTTTTTGCATTTCTACAATAAAAAATGTACCGTCGTCTGTTTTACAGTAAATATCATATACGGCTTTTCTATTCTGTGCAGTATCGCCCATTTGCTCAGGCGATTTAAATGTTAAATGGACTATTTTACTACTTAAAGGCAGTAATTCGTTCAAAAAATCGATTAATAATTCTTTGTGCGCCTCTTCGCCAAAGAGCCGTTTGAAACCGAAATCGGTATATGGATTGATGTATTTTGACATGAGAATTATCTTAAATATAACACAAAATTACATTTTTATTTTTAAAACAAATCGTTTTCGGCTGTTTGTTGCGCTTTATTTTTTTCGTCGGGCTTGCCCGCCACTACAATCACAATTTCGCCTTTCACTTCTTTTTTGGAAAAATGCAAAATCAGGTTTTCGAGCGTATCGGCGGCTACTTCCTCGAACATTTTACTTAGCTCCCGCGCTACGCTTGCGCTGCGGTCTGCGCCGCATACTTCTACTAGTTGCTGCAAGCATTTCACCAATCGATACGGCGACTCATATAGTATAAAAGTGTGGTCTAATTCGCCCAAAAAGCGGAGGCGCGTTTGTCGTCCTTTTTTGTGTGGTAAAAAGCCCTCAAAATAAAAATTGGTAGCAGGTAGTCCCGACGCAACTAACGCGGGTACAAATGCTGTTGCACCTGGTAAACATTCTACGCGTATCTCTGCTTGCCGTGCCGCGCGGACGAGCAAAAAGCCCGGGTCGGAGATGCCAGGCGTACCTGCGTCGGAGATGAGCGCGATAGTTGTACCGCTTTTGAGCTGCTCGACTACGGCGTTTGTGGTTGCGTGTTCATTGTGCGCATGATGTGACCGGAGCGGCGTAGTAATGCCGTAATGATTGAGCAGCCGCCGCGAAGTGCGCGTGTCTTCGGCGAGTATTACATCAACCTCTTTCAAAATCCGCAATGCTCGGAGCGTAATATCCTCGAGGTTGCCTATCGGCGTTGGTACTATATATAACAATTTTTCGCGATTATTGATGTAAAATAATCCGTAAAATTAGGCTTTTTTATCGTATAAATTTATTTAATCTGGGCTTTCAAACAAAAAAAGCGCAAACACTCTTTTTAGAATGTTTACGCCCTCACTATTTGTTTCAAACCAAATTATCCACTATATCTTATTATTGCTTATTTTTGGGCAACTGAACAGAAACGCTGTCGGTGTTTCGCTTCGGGTAACTTTTCAAAAAGCTATTTACTTTCGTGAAATCGTAGCCCGCAGGGCAGATTAAGCCGTTGTTCATTACCATCGCGGCAATCGCTTTTTTGTCGGCGAAGCCGATAAATGGAAACGAAGCCGTCTTGCCGTTGCTTAAAAAAAGTACGTCTAACCGCTCACATTTTTTTTCGGAAGGCATCGGCGTAACTACAATCATCGTGCGCCCGATATTATTCAAAATGCTTGTGGTTGTCATTTTTTTATCTTTGGTCGTTTCTACTTTTAGCTCGCAGATTAGGCTGTCGTTGCGCCACACTTCTTTTTTGTTTTTTAGCTGAAAAGCCGCTTGCGCGTTGATATTGACACAGAAACAAATACTACAAAAAATTAGGATTAATTTAGATTTCAAAAGGTTCACATTAAGGTTTTTTACTGTTATAAGAATAAGTTAGAATATGATAGAATATAATATGTAAACGATATTTACGGTGAAATGGTTGCTTTTGGTTTTGTAAATAATCAAATGTTTTGCCCGTCACATTGTTTATCGTTTGCAATCTTTAATTAAGACGCAAACCGTGTCACAAAGGTACTTTAATTTATAATTTATTTATATTAAAAATAAAATAAATTTGAAATTATTAACTCTAAATTTGTAAAATAATACATTATTTGCAATAAAATTTGTTTTAATTATTAATTATGAAATAATATTGCTTTTTATTGCTAATATTGTTAAGTTATTTAATTTGTAAAAATAAAATGTTGCTATAAAATACTATGTCAAAAGACGAATTTTAGTTATTTTATCAATTTATACTCGCATCACAAATATCTACTATTTTATATTTTTAATTCGTTAATGTAAATTTGAAATCTCCGATATATTATGCTGTTTTTAATAAAAACTATCGCAGCCGAAAGCGTTATTTTTATTGGAATCAAAAATATTTTTTTAGATAAAAAAATAGCTTAACTTTGTGGTGTGCGGCGATGGTGTCGTATGTTTGACGACAATCCTAAAAACAACAACAAATGCAAAAAATAAACAAACTAATTTTAGGAGATAACCTTGAAATTCTACGACAATTAGAAACAGAAAGTGTAGATTTGATTTACCTTGACCCACCTTTTTTCTCCAACCGAAATTACGAAATTATTTGGGGTGATAAAGGAGAGGTGAGAAGTTTTGAAGACCGATTTTCAGGTGGAATAGACCATTATATTTCGTGGCTTAAAGAGCGTGTAATTGAAATGCACCGAATTTTAAAATCAACGGGAAGTATTTTTTTACATTGCGATTGGCACGCCAACGCTTATATAAAAGTCTATATTTTAGACAAGGTTTTTGGAGAAGGAAATTATATAAACGAAATTGTTTGGTGTTACACCGCACCGGCAAACGTAAAAAACAGATTTCCACAAAAACATGATACTATTTATGTCTATTCAAAATCAAGAAAATATTATTTCTCAACTGATGAAGTGAAAATTCCATATAATCAAGAGACAGTTTCAAGGACGGGGCGTGGAGCAGGTGCAACAGGTTTGAAAGTTAAAGGAGATGCCGAAGAACGACATAAAAATAGGTTGGATATTGATGGAAAAGTGCCAGAGGATTATTGGATTGATATTCCAAGAATTCAAGGAAACGGAAACGAAAGAATTGGCTATCCAACACAAAAACCATCTGCACTATTAAGCAGGATAATAAAATGTGCCACTCGGGAGAGTGATATTGTTTTAGATCCCTTTGTTGGAGGTGGCACAACGGTTTCAGTTGCGGATAAGCTAAATAGAAATTGGATTGGAATAGATCAATCCGTAACAGCAATAAAAGTGACAGAGACTCGAATGCAAATGCAGCAAGGCATCTTTTCTTTGCCGTTTGTAACTCAACTTCATAAATATGACTATGACACTCTACGCTACAAAGATGCGTTTGAGTTTGAAACTTTTATCGTCACACAATTTGGTGGAATAACCAATACCAAACAACGTGGCGATTTAGGAATGGACGGGAAAACAAGAGAAAATACGCCAATTCAAGTAAAACGTAGCGACCAAATTGGTAGAAATCCGATAGATAATTTCAAATCGGCTTGTGAGCGCTATGATAAAAATCTGTACGAAAAAAACAAAGCAGCAATGAAACCCATTGGTTTTTTTATCGCTTTTTCATTCGGAAAAGGTGCCGTTAAGGAAGTGGCAAGGTTACAAAATGAAGAAAATGTAATTATTAAGTTGGTAACAGTGGAAGAAATCATACCTATTGCTAAAAAACCAACTTTGAAGATTGAAATCCTTGACAAAGGAAAAGATAGTAACGAAATGAGAGAAATTGAATTTGTAGCCGAAGCATATAGTGAGGCAGGTATTGAATTTTACATGTGGGATTTTAACTACACTGACGATAAATTTAAACCGACTATTTTGATTGATAAAACAGCCAGACAAATGCACAAATTTAAAGCAGGATTATTTAATATTGCAGTAAAAGTGATAGATAACGAAGGACTTGAAAACATAGAAATTGTAAAACTAAAAGTAAACGGAACACTCGAAAGGGCAGAGTAAAGGAATTCGCCAACAAGCGTTTTGTGATTTAGAAGAAGAATTTGAAGAGACCATTAAAATAATCACAACAAAAAATACAAATATTATGCGTACATACAGCAAAGGTACACACAACTTGGCGAACGTCTTAAACCGTGAACTTTACGGCTCAACGATGGAAGAGGAGCGTCAAAAAATGCAAGCAATAATAATTCGTTGCCGCATACAAATGCAAATGTCTATAAAAGAAATTGCAGATATTTCAGGCGAAACGACGGCTTCTATTCGCAAAATACTCAAATCCCCAAATCTACTACCCTAAACACCTCCTCCACATGGCAATACTCCGCCCACACGCTGAAACCGCTTTCGCGCACGAACTCCGCGCCCTACAACAGCACGATAACCGACCCAAACCCACCAATTGGCTGCTATCGCCGTGGGCAGTAGTCGCGTACCTCATGGGCGACACGCTGCCCGACGGCACGGTCATCGAGCCTAAGTATTACGGCAACCGCCGCCTGATGGAGATAGCCGTCGCCACCCTCGCCACCGACCGCGCCCTGCTGCTGCTCGGCGTTCCCGGCACTGCCAAAACGTGGGTCAGCGAACATTTAGCGGCAGCGATTAGCGGCAACTCGACGCTTTTGGTGCAAGGCACGGCGGGCATGAGCGAAGACGCGCTCCGCTACGGGTGGAATTACGCCCGCCTCATCGCCGAGGGTCCGAGCGAAGCCGCGCTCGTCGCCAGCCCGATAATGACCGCGATGCGCGAAGGGCGACTCTGCCGCATAGAGGAACTCACGCGCATACCGAGCGACGTGCAAGACGCGCTTATCACCGTTTTGTCCGAAAAAACACTACCGATACCCGAGCTGAACAGCGAGGTACAAGCCGAAAGCGGTTTTAACGTCATAGCAACCGCGAACGACCGCGACCGAGGCGTAAACGAACTTAGTTCTGCGCTGCGCCGACGCTTCAATACCGTTATTTTGCCGCTCCCGGCCGACCTCGACGAAGAGGTCACGATAGTAAAAACAAGGGTTGCCGCGATGAGCAAGACGCTCGCGCTGCCGCCCGAACTCGCGCCGATAAACGAAATTCATCGCCTAGTGACGATGTTCAGGGAGTTGCGCGAAGGCGCGACGCTCGACGGCAAAACGAAGCTAAAATCGCCTTCCGCAACGCTCAGTACCGCCGAAGCGATTTCGGTCATCAATAGTGGGCAGGCACTCGCGGCGCATT
>JAYWGJ010000072.1:0-3221 GCA_043778315.1 Saprospiraceae bacterium
GATAGGAACGTTAATGCCTTCGTTGCGACAAGCCGCCACAAAATCAAAATATTTTTGGTTATCAAAAAACATTTGCGTCACCACATAATGCGCGCCCGCATCTATTTTTGCTTTCAATTGTTGCAAATCCGCTTTAAAATTGGGTGCTTCGAAGTGTTTTTCGGGGTAACCCGCCACGCCGATACAAAAATCGCTACCTACACCTGCGATGCTATCGTCTAAGTATTTACCCGCGTTCATGTCCGCCATTTGCTGCACCAAATCGACCGCGTAGTTGTGACCGCCTACTTCGGGAATAAACGTACCTTCAAATTTTCGTGCGTCGCCACGCAATGCTAACACGTTTTTGATACCCAAAAAATCGAGGTCGATAAGCGCGTTTTCGGTCTCCGATGCAGTAAATCCGCCGCAAATTAAATGCGGCACGGCATCAACGCCGTAGTGGTGCATAATTGCCGCGCAAATACCAACCGTGCCTGGACGCTTGCGAATCGCCGCTTTCTCAAAATAACCGCTCGGACGCTGCTTATAAATAAACTCTTCGCGGTGATAGGTGACATCGATAAACGGTGGCTTAAACTCCATCAAAGGGTCTAAGTTTTTAAAGATGTTTTGGACAGAGCCGCCTTTGAGCGGCGGCAAAATCTCGAACGACACTAAGGTACTACCTTTTGCTGCGTCGATGCATTCGGTTACTTTCATGAAAAAAAATAAAAAGGTTCGTGTGATTCAAAATTGCATCAATATTACATATATCATGCAACCTCAACTTGATTTTTGTAGTCTATTATAATATATAAGTTATTACTATAATATATAAAAAATCAATTTCGTATAAAGTTAATCTCACTTATAAACAGTTATTTTGCCTAACGGTTTATAATCAATCCACAAAGGTACAATTTTTGTAATAAATAAAATATATTTACCATGTTTCTATTTTCTTTACTCATGACATTTTCGCAACCGTTTCGATGGTTATTTTTGGTATCGATGGTTGGCGGCAGCCAAACCGCCTGCAAAACGACTACGATGCAGTGGCTCGACAAGCCGTTGATGCCGTCGGCAACAATGACGCTCGACGAGCATTTGTGGCAAGATACGGCTTCTATTATCGGCACTTATTTTAGTATTTGCGTGGATAATAACCCGACTTTGGCGTTGCCTGTCACGGACGGTTTCGACTATCCGTTTGGCGAAAAATCGCAATATACGCAGCGCAACGACGGCGACGGCTGGTATAATATACAGGATTTTCGGCGCAATCGGCACATGGGCGAAGACTGGAACCGAGAGGGTGGTGCGTCGCGTGACTGCGGCGAACCCGTATTAGCGTGTGCCGACGGCTTAGTAATTTACTCGGCGGCGGCGCACAAATCTTGGGGAAATGTGGTCATCGTCCGTCACCGCTTACCGAACGGCGAACAGGTAGAAACGTTTTATGCACACGTTCAGTCACGCGGTATGATACCGTATTTGTCGCAAGTGAAGCGCAGGCAACGTATCGCTTTTGTGGGCGACGGCGCAGACCCGTGTGGCGACTCGCGCCCTTACGCCGCGCACCTACATTTTGAGGTGCATACGCCGAAATACAAGATGTGGGGCAATATCGGACATGGCTACGACAGCAACGCGAACGCCGTGGGCGCGGTCGACCCGTCCGATTTTATAGATTCGCACCGCAAGTAAACGGCGTGCGGGTTTCAACCCGCACTTATCTTATTTTGTGCGAGTTAAACCACACACCGTTTCGGAAACACAAAAAAGGACTATTTTCATACAGAAAATAGTCCTTTTTGTATTAAAAATCAATATCTACTAAGGAAAAATACCCAAACTGAGGTAATCGCTGCCTATTTTATTCACCGCGCAAATATAAGCGGCGGTGCGCATATCGGTCACGCCAGGCGTGTTTTTCCAGATGCGACGAATTTCTTGGTACGCCGTAATCATGGTTTCCTCTAAGCCTGAGTTCACCAAATCGACCTCGTCCGCGCCACGCGTAATGAAATCGCGGTCGCGTTGGTCTAAGGTTTTGCCTGTCATTTTGAGGACTAAATCCACTAAGTTTTCGTAAGAATTGTGGTCAAAACGTTTTTCCATACGACCAAAACGGTGGTGCGACAAGTTTTTGAGCCACTCGAAGTACGACACCGTCACACCGCCAGCATTAATATACATATCGGGAATGATGATGCAGCCTTTTGTTAGTAAAATCGCTTCTGCTTCGGGCGTTGTAGGTCCATTTGCAGCTTCCGCGATGATGCGCGCCTTGATGCGCGGCGCGTTTTCCTCCGTGATTTGGTTTTCCAAAGCGGCAGGCACTAATATATCGCAAGCTAACTCGAGCGCGTCCGCGCTGTTCATCGCCGTTCCGCCTTGAAAACCGACGATAGAGCCGCCGTTCGATTTGCGGTAACGGTCGAGTGCCATGATGTCTAAACCCGCTTCATTATACACCGCGCCGTTCCATTCCGCAATAGCGATAACTTTTACGCCGCCCTCCGCTTCCGAAATCCGCGCCGTATTGTAACCCACATTACCGAAGCCTTGCACGACCATCGTTTTGCCTTTTATGCCTTTGGTCAAGCCAATTTCTTGCATATCGTCGGCGTGTTCGCAACATTCGCGCAAGCCATAATATACGCCGCGCCCTGTCGCTTCTTCGCGTCCGCGAATACCGTTTTGCGAAATCGGTTTGCCCGTCACGCAAGCGATAGCGTCGAGTTCGCCGTGCTTAAAAGTTTGGTAAGTATCGGCAATCCACGCCATTTCGCGCGCGCCTGTGCCGTAGTCGGGTGCAGGCACGTCGATGCCAGGTCCAATAAAGTTTTTGCGTATCAACTCCGTCGTATAGCGGCGTGTGATTTGCTCCAATTGTTTTTCAGTGTATGCTTTGGGGTCTATTTTTACGCCGCCTTTCGCGCCGCCAAACGGCACATCTACGATAGCGCATTTGTAGCTCATCAGGGCTGCGAGTGCCATCACTTCGTCTTGCTCTACCATCAGCGAGTAGCGAATACCGCCTTTAGTGGGCAGTCTATGGTGCGAGTGTTGTACGCGGTAGGCTTCTACTACTTGAAACTTATCGTCAATTTTTACAGGGAAACGCATGGAATACACCGCGTTGCACACCCGAATTTGCTCCAACAAGCCTTCGGGCAGCCCTGTGAATGGTGCAGCTTTATCGAAGTTGAACTCTACGTTCTCGAAAAAACTGC
>JAYWGJ010000073.1:0-9098 GCA_043778315.1 Saprospiraceae bacterium
GTTTACTCTTTTCATGCAGTAAAAAATCTGACTACGGCGGAGGGCGGCGCGGTCGCACTCAACTTACCAAAAGATGATTTTGATAACGAAGAAATTTATAAATCCTTGTATATCAAAATATTACACGGACAAACAAAAGACGCACTCGCCAAAACGACGGGCGTAAACTCGTGGGAATACGACGTGGTCGAGGCGGGTTATAAGTGGAATATGCCCGACGTACTGGCGGCAATTGGTCTGGCAGGTATGCGGTCTTATAAGCCGCAGTTAGAGCGGCGGCGCGATATTTGCGAGATGTATGAAGACGAACTCGGCGGTTTTGCATGGGCCGAATTGCCTATTTGCAACACTGGCTCTCGTGAATCGTCGTATCATTTGTATATGCTGCGCATCAAAAAATGTACGCTCGCGCAGCGAAACGAAATTATCAGCTTGATATTTGAGCAAGGTGTATCCGTGAATGTGCATTATAAACCATTGCCGCTACTTACAGTTTATAAAAATTTGGATTATAAAATAGATGATTACCCTGTCACAAAATCTAACTGGGAGCGAGAAATATCGCTGCCCGTTTATCCGCACCTCACCGACGCACAAGTGCATGAAATAGTAGCTGCGGTAGCAAAAGCTGTGACACAAGTTTTGGTAAAAGTTTTAGTAAAAAAATAGTTGTTTACGAGTTGTAGCAATAAAAAAACGCCATCGAACTTCCGTTCGGTGGCGTTTTTTTTATTGCTACAACATACTTTCAGTTCTAAGCAACAGGCATCAACCGTACATTGTAAAACTTAAACCCCCTATCGTTATCCTCTAAAATATGAAAAATAAGCGTTTTCATGGGGTCGATACGCGGAAAAAAGACTTTAAACCGCAAAAACTCCCCTTCTTTTTTGAAGCCGTGATTACCTGGTTGCATTGGTATATTTTCGGTTTTAATGACGTAATATTTTGCTTGAGTTTTAATGTCATAAATGTGCATATCTTGCACGATATAAATAAAACTTTCGGCAGTTTCGTTGTCTTTTGGTGAATAAGTGTAAAACATATCGCAAATAGTATATTGCTTAGTTACAGTTATTTTCTTGATAACTAAACCTTTATCCGTCCGACGCGCATCATAAGTGAGCATCGGAAAAGTTTGTGCGAAAGCCGTGTTAGCATAAGCAAGACATAGATAAATAAACAAATATAAATATTTCATTATATAAAAATAGCTTTATGACAATATTTTACGGGATACAAGTAGATGTCGCTAAATAAACAAGGTTATCTGTAAGTGGTGTTTTTATATAAATACTTGCGTAGCAAAGGCTTTGTACAAAAAAAAGCGTCGATATATCCGTGCTTATATGCTGCTAGGTGCTTAATTTGCAAAAGTAAATAAAAAATTGATTTTAGTTGCCTTATTTTTTATTATTAACAAAACAATCCTGATAATATTGTAGGTCGTGTCTGATAATTTCTACTGCGGCAGCTTTGTCCAAAAAATCTTGGACAATTATTTTTCGGTTTTCCAACTGTTTATACACCTCGAAAAAGTTGCGCAACTCGGCGATGAAATGCTCGGGCAAATCAGCGATACCTTTATAGTGACAAACCGTAATATCTTTGGCGGCAACTGCAATGATTTTGTCATCTACCTCATCTTTATCCCTCATGCGCATCACGCCTATCGGTATCGCCTCGACTAAACAAAGCGGCACTAAGGGCGAATGTGTGATGACCAAAATATCGAGCGGATCGCCGTCGCCGCCGTAAGTTTGCGGTATAAAACCGTAATTACAAGGATACTGCATGGACGAAAACAGCATTCTGTCCATTTTTATCAAGCCGCTCGGCTTGTCTATCTCGTACTTTATACGGCTACCTTCAGGTATCTCGACGATAGCGTTCACTATTTGCGGCGCGTTTTCGCCTGGACTAACTTCATGCCAAGGGTGTAAAATCATTTTTGTAATGTTTATTTTACTATCAAATTTATTTCATAAAGGTAATTCAATTTTATTAAAAAATAAGTTTTCAAATCACTATATTTGTCAATAAATAAAAAATGATTCTGTAAAAAAATCACGATGCATCAGTTTTTCAAAAACCTCTACTACTCCTTTCCCGTGCAGCTTTTTTTGATGCACTTTCGCAACAATCCGTTCCTCCTCCTTTTTTGGGCGTTACTTTTTTTGTTGGCAGGCGGCGCATTTGGCAAAAAGTACGGCGTTTGGTACTTATTTTTAGACCCCGAATATTTGGGCGAGGTCAGTTTTTGGTCGTTTTTCTTTATCGGGATTTGTTTTAGTACATTTTTAATGGCGTGGAACGTGAGTACTTATGTGATGAACAGTCATCACTTTCCATTTTTAGCATCGCTAAATCGTCCTTTCTCCAAATTTTGTTTGAATAACGCAATTATTCCTATTACATGGTCTGTTTACTATTTAACGAAAGTAGTTTGGTTTCAAACTACGACACAAGATGCGCAATTAAGTTCTATTTTGTGGTATATTTCTGGCTTTTTGGTCGGTTTAAGTAGCGGTTTAGCCATTTCCTCCTTGTATTTTTATGCTACTAATAGAGATATTTATCATTATATAGATAATGTGAAAGAATTACGACGTATAAGAAAAGGTTTTGTCAGCTTACGCAATGATATATTGAATGAATTGCAGACAATTAACAAAAATATTACTAAAATAAATGAAACTTTGCGTCGAAAACGACCAAAAACGTCTGTTTCTATGCGCAGTGACTTCCGTCGTCGCCGAAAAGCAGACCGAAAAAATCACGACAACCCTTATGGTGAAGAATGGGAGGTTTGGTTTTATTTGACTTCGGGTTTAGGCATCAGACGAGTTCGCAACGTGCAACACTACAACCCCGATTTACTAGTAGAAGTCTATCGACAAAATCATTCTAACGCTTTTGTCATACAAATAGTATCCGTCTTACTACTACTTTTATTAGGTTTAATGATTGATTATGAGCCATTTATGATACCTGCTATTGGTAGCGGATTACTATTGTTTTCGATGCTCGTTTCGCTTTCAGGCGCACTAGCTTACTGGCTGCGCGGGTTCTTTTTTGTCGGTTTAGTTGCTATTTTAGGCGTTATGGACTGGGTAACAGGTACACCTATCCTAACCGAACATAATATGGTGTTTGGCATAAATTACGATATAAAACCCGAGCGGCTAAGTTACGGCAGGTTAGACAGCCTTAGCTCCGTAGAAAATTACGAAACGGATTACGCCGCTACGCTCAAAATTTTGGAGCGATGGAAATCGCGACAACCTATAACCGAAGGCAAAAAACCAAAAATGGTTTTTGTCTGCACGAGCGGCGGTGGAATGATGGCGGGTGTATGGGCAATGACGATTTTAGGAAAAGCCGACAGCCTGCTACACGGTACGTTGCTACAAAAAACAACACTTATGACAGGAGCGTCTGGCGGAATGCTCGGCGCAGCATATTACCGCGAATTGTATTTGCGTAAGCAACAAAAAATCCTCCCCGAGCAGCCCTATAATAGTCGTTTTATCAATCAATTTTCGCACGACCTACTTAATCCGATACTCTTTACTTTGGCAGTAAATGACTTTTTTGTGCCATGGTTAAAAGTAAACTATCACGGGCAAAAAGTACATAAAGACAGAGGCTATATGTTTGAGCAGCAGCTCCTTAAAAATACCGACGGTATGCTCGATAAATCGATAGCCGACTACCGCCGTCCCGAGCAAAATGCGCAAATACCGATGATGTTGCTCACGCCTGCTATCGTAAACGACGGGCGGCACATAATCATTTCCCCGCAAGGCATGACGTACATGACAAAGCCACCCGAGGCATTCCGTAGCAACTTATACGGCGATGTGGAAGGCATCGATTTTGGTCGTTTTTTTGCTAATCATGGCGCGCAAAACCTCCGTTTCACGTCTGCTTTGCGCATGAATGCGACTTATCCGTATATTTTGCCGAATGTTCACTTGCCCTCCTCTCCTATTATTGAGGTGATGGACGCAGGCGTAATCGATAATTATGGCGTAACCACAGCAGCGCGTTTTATTGATGTTTATAAAGATTGGATAAAAGAAAATACTGACGGAGTAGTATTATTACAAGTTTTGCAATCTGAACGCCGCGACTCCTTAGAGGCGCGTCCGTTAGGGATAATCACGCGGTTTCTGAACCCAATTTCGGTGGCAACCTTGTTCTTGGAAATGCAAGAATTCCACCAAGACGATATGATGAATTATTTGGTGCGCGAACTCGGTCGCGACAAGGTCGATATTGTACAATTTGCTTACCGACCTGGCAAAAATGCAGAAAAAGCATCGCTTTCTTTTCACCTCACCAAAGGCGAAAAAAAGGACGTGATTAATGCGTGGCAAACGCCTGAAAATCAGTTGGCTATGCGCCGATTACGCCGACTATTGCAATAAAATATCGCTATACAAACGTTCGCCCGAAGGCTTCAAATAAGTCTGCAAAACCTGAAAATGGCAGATTGGCTGGTGCGTAATATGATGGCTAATATAGTGGCGTAGCCATGCTGGATATTGCTGCAAAGCGGTCGCTTTATCGGTAGTCACTCGCTCCGCGATGCCTTGTATTGCACCATAGCCTCCCTTCAATTTTGCTTTGAGAAAACTACGAACAGGGTGTTCTTGTAGGTGATTTTCTATTCGGTATTCTTGCGCTGTGGGTACAACAAAACTTTCGTACTCCGTTAAAGTACCAATTATGGTATTTCTAACCAAATTAGAGGTCGCGAAATTGGTATAATCTAAGGTATCGCCGTCAGCCACTAATTCAAAAATACGGTACCTTTGTGACACCGCTTCTGGCTTCGAAAACATCGCCCACGACATAAACGGCGCGGTTTGTACACCCGTGATTTGTACACCGATATTCGCTAATATAATTATTACGATTATTATAAACAAGCCGCGTGAATGCGCATAAACCTGGGCTAAAAAAGTATTTCGGAACATAATATTTTGTTATTTCAATGCGGCTGTAAGGTACGATAAATAAATAAATTACGCATTCTAATAATAGAATAAAAACACCTATCTTTACGTTCTATAAAGCAATAATATCAGCAACGAACAAAAACCTATGAAAAAAATAATTGCAATATTGATGGTGCTTGGTTTAGCGATAAGCACTGCCTGGGCAACGCACAATCGCGCAGGCGAAATAACGTACACGCAAAGTACCACCAATCCGCTCGAGTTCGTTGTCACCGTAACTACTTATACGCGCACGAGCAGCACGGGTGCTGACCGCGATACGCTAACAATATATTGGGGTGACGGCAAATCAGATAAAATTGAACGCATAAACGGGCCTTTCATAGGTGGGTTTCGCAAGGGCGAGGCGCAGGCAAATGACGTGAAATTCAATCAATATCAAGGTAAACATACCTTTCCTGGACGCTTTACCTATACAGTGAGCATAAACGACCCTAACCGCGCCGCTAATATATTAAATGTAAACGCGCCTGCGTCCGATAATGTGCGATTTTACTTGCAAACGACGATTGTGATACTCAATGCGCAGTTTCAAGGTACTAATAATTCGCCCGTTTTATTGCAAAGTCCTATCGATATTGGTTATGTCGGACAGGTATTTACACATAATCCGAATGCTTTTGACATCGAAGGCGACAGCGTCGCTTACGAACTTATCGAGCCGCTTTCGGACGTAAATACACCTGTTCCACGTTATGTTTACCCTAATTTGATTATTCCCGGACCCAATAATCAGATTTCGCTTAATGAAGTGACAGGCGATTTTGTCTGGAATTCACCACAGAAAAAAGGACAATACAATATTGCTTTTATGGTGAAAGAATACCGCAACGGGAACCTTATTAGTGCCATCGTGCGCGATATGCAAATCACGATTGACGACCAACAAAACCGTCCACCGAAAGTAACGACCAAAAATGAATACTGTATTGTGGCAGGGGACGTACTCCAATTTAATGTAGTGGGAACCGACCCCGACCCCGGGCAGCGCGTAAAACTGACCGCTACGGGCGGTCCGTTGCAGCAAGATGCTAACCTCAACCCTATCGCAGCGACTTTCACAAAACCGCCTGGCTATCGTTTTCCACCCGTAACGGGCGTATTTCGGTGGCAAACCTCCTGCGAAAATATCCGCGAACAATACTACCAAATGGTGTTTAGGGCGGTCGATAATTTTGAGATAAATACACCCGACACACTCGGGTCTGCCGACCTCAAATCGGTGCGAATTCACGTCATTGCGCCGCCTCCGCTTGGCTTAACCGCTACGCAAAATCCAACTACGGTGGAGTTAAATTGGCAAAAACCGTATAAATGTGAAGGCATCAGCCAAAATCGTTTTAAGGGTTTTAATGTCTGGCGCAAGGTAGGTTGTACGCCTATTAATCTCGATACTTGCGGTATGGATTTGGCGGCATTAGGTTATGTCAAAATCGCATCGCGCATCAAAACCTTTAATAATATTACGAATACCTATAATTATATAGATAATTTAGCCCTTCAAGGCACGCCATATAGTTACCGCGTGACGGCGGAATTTACGGAGGTGAACTCGAGCGGTTTTCCGTTCAATATCGTACAAAGTCTGCCTTCCGACCAGGTTTGCGCGCAATTGCCGCGTATTTTGCCCTTAATGACAACCGTAGATGTAGCCGCAACAAGCACGACCGCAGGACAAATGAATGTAAAATGGTCGCGTGCAAACCGCGAAAAATTGGACACTATTACCAATCCGGGTCCGTACCGTTACGCGCTCTTTCGCGCACCGAATTTTGCAGGCGGCGCGCCCGTTCGCATCTATACGTCGCCGTTGCGCGCACAGTTTTGGCAAGCCGTCGACACTACTTTTTTGGATACGAACCTCAATACAACCGACCAACCTTACCATTATCAAGTCGCGTTTTTTGTGCGTGGCAATGACAGTATCGGCGTGTCGAGCAACGCCTCGTCGGTCTATCTCAATATCGCCTCTACCGACAAAGAAAATAAATTGACGTGGAACGAAGTCGTGCCGTGGACGAACACACGCTATATAATAGAAAGAAAAAATACCGTTACTACGGCGTGGGATAGCATCGGGCAAAGCACTACGCGCAGCTATAATGATGTCAATTTGATTAATGCCAAACAGTATTGTTATCGTGTAAAAAGTGTGGGTAATTACTTCTCGACACCGTTTGTCGCGTCGCCGCTCCTCAACTATTCGCAGGAGCGTTGCGGCACACCGATAGACACCGTTCCGCCGTGTCCGCCGATACTGACCGTAGATAGCGACTGCGGAAAACTGGGCGACGGCGCGGCGGCTACGCAGTTCAAAAACACACTCAACTGGACGCTGCAAGCCCTGCCCTGTTCATCAGATATAGAAAAATATAATGTGTATTATGCTGAAAAACAAAACGGTACGTTCGTAAAAATAGCAACGGTGGACAGTCGCAATATCCGCCAATTTATACACGAGAACCTGCAAAGTGTAGCAGGTTGCTACGCCATAACGGCAATAGACTCCTTAGAAGTTGCGGGCGGCGGCGGCGGAAACGAAGGTCGAAAAAGCAATATTGTGTGTGTAGATAACTGCCCGATTTACGAGCTACCGAACGTATTTACGCCGAACGGCGACAATCTGAACGACGCTTATACACCTATCATTCCGTATCGTTTTGTATCCAAAGTGGATATGAAAATATTTAATGTATGGGGCGGTTTGGTGTTTCAAACAACCGACCCGAACCTCAATTGGGATGGGCGAGACCTCGCAGGCAAAACGGTTGCCGAAGCTGTATATTATTATACTTGCGAAGTTTTTGAGCTGCGGCTCGGCGGCGAAGTGAAGCGCGAAAAACCATTAAGCGGCTACATTCAATTAATAAGAGGCAAGTAAAATTGTGGTTCGCAGAGAATGTCAAAGCAAAAGCGTAACGATATTCGGGTTTCAACCCGAATAAAATAAGATAAGTACGGGTTAAAATCCGCGCGCCGTTTAAAAAAATAAAAAAATTATCATTTCATTATACAAAACAATCGTTAAAAAACCATGTTAGCCAATATAGGACAACTTTTTCTTTGCCTTTCCATCTTAATCGTTTTACACGAATTAGGTCACTTCTTACCTGCGCGTTGGTTCGGTATTCGCGTCAATAAGTTTTATTTATTCTTCGATTTTTTATTTCCGTTCGGTAATTTGCTCAATTTTTCTTTGTTTAAAAAGAAAATCGGCGATACAGAATACGGTCTCGGCTGGTTTCCGTTCGGCGGATATGTACAGATAGACGGCATGATGGACGAAACACAAGACGCGGATTCGCTCAAGCACCCGCCGCAACCGCACGAGTTCCGCTCAAAACCCGCATGGCAACGACTGATAGTGATGATGGGCGGCGTGACCGTCAATTTCTTTTTGGGCTTGGGCATTTCTGCAATGTTGCTCTGGGTTTGGGGCGAAAAATATTTGCCGCCGAAAGACGCTACTTTTGGCATTTATGCCGATACCACACTCCAAAAACTCGGCTTCAAGGACGGCGACAAAATACTCGGTTTGGACGGAAAAGAAGCGGAATCAACTCGCGACCTCATGCTCGGTATCATCTTCGACAGCCCTAAAAGCATACAAATTGACCGCGCTGGCGCGAAGCAAGACATTCCCGTTACGAAAGAAATGGTGGCTACTTTTGCAAGCAACAAAGCAGGTTTTTTCGACCCGTTAGTGCCGTTTGTCATTGACGAAGTAGGCGCAACTTCCCAAAATGCAAAAGCCGACCTCAAAAAAGGCGACAAAATAATAGGCGTAACTGGGCAAATAATGCCTTTTGCGCAGCCGTTTCGCGCGTATTACGCGACGCGAGCCGACAAAACAATTTCGGTACTCGTATTGCGCGGCAGCGATACACTTACTGTTCCGCTCAAAGTCGATAAATACGGTAAATTAGGTATCATGACGAATATTAACCCCGACGATTATTTCAAATTGAGAACAAAAACGTACAGCATCGCGCAAGCCGTACCTGCGGGCGCGGCTCGTGGCATGGATTTATTGTACAAAAACGTACAAGGTTTGGGTATGATTTTTAGTGG
>JAYWGJ010000074.1:0-3218 GCA_043778315.1 Saprospiraceae bacterium
TTGTTGGTAATATAATATTGTAAATCATTATTTTAATATTTTAATCATTATTTTAACAATATGTCACCACTACATAATTTTCTTCGCACCGATGTAATAATTGGCTACGCCGAACTTATGTTTCATAATTTATAATTCATAATTAAATTGCCTTCGCGCCGATGTAATAATTCATAATTCATAATTCATAATTATATTTCACTCCACTTCGTCCCGCAATGCCATCACATACTTCGACACCGATTGCACAATTCCCAACGCGAGGCAGGTGAACAACACCGAATTTCCGCCCATACTTATCAACGGCAGCGTCTGCCCCGTCACAGGGACTAAGTGAACGCTCACCGCCATATTTGCCAACGCCTGTATCGTGATGAGCATGCCGATACCGACACAGACCATCGCGCCGAACGCTTTTGGCGACAGCGTCACCAATCGCACTATTCTATACAGCAATAATAAATACATGAATATCATCACAAACGCCCCTACCAAGCCGTATTCTTCTATGATAACCGAATAAATAAAGTCGGAATACGGGTGCGGCAAGTAATTTCGCTGCATCGAGTTGCCAGGTCCTACTCCGAAAAAGCCGCCTTTCGCTATCGCAATCTTCGCCTGCTGCACTTGATACGCGCCTTCGCCATTACCCAAAAAATCTGCCAAACGGTTTGCCCACGTCTCTGCCCGAACAATGTTCGGGAACAGCGCACCCAACGTCACTATCAGCGCAAAAGCCATCAATCCTACCAAAAACAAACCGCCTATATATTTAATATGTATCCGTCCTACAAACATCATCAGCATACACGTCACGAACAAAACTAAGCAGGTAGAGAGGTTGGCTGGTGCTATTAAGCCGCAAATAATAACTATTGGTGCTATTATTGGCACAAAAGCCGCGTCCCACGTCTTTATTACATCTTGTTTTGCCGATATTTGCCGCGCAACGTAGAGTATTAAGGCAATTTTTGCTAAATCGGACGCTTGAAACGAGTAATTTATCAATGGAATGGTAATCCAACGCCGCGCATCGTTAATATCTCCACCAAACGACAGCGTTATCACCAACAAAATACCTGCCAAAACCAATAAATACGGCGACCATTGCGCGTACTTTCTGTGGTGTATTAAGTGCGCAAAATACATCACAAACCACCCTCCTATCAGTAATATAACGTGTTTGAAAAAATAATATTCCGTGTTGCCGCCTTGATACTTGTACGCCAACGTACCCGTGCTGCTGTACACCGCCAGCATAGAGGCGAGGCTCAGTAACGCCACTAACAACCAAATAATTCGGTCGCCTTTGAGGTTTGTAAATATGCGAGAAGTAAAAGACACCTTTTTGAATTATGAATTTTTAATTATAAATTATGAATTTGGATTGTTTAAGCGGCGTTTGCGAAGCCTTCGAGGCTTCGTAAACGGCTAATTATTCTTTAAACCGTACCTGTTTTTTTCTTTTTTTATGATAATAAACCAAAAAAAGTAGATTTTTTATAAAAATGAATAGATTTTTTCATAAAAAGTAAGAATTTTTTGTAATATTGGCACTACAATTTATAATATGACCGCCTCGGTTTATAATACGAGCACTACAATTTATAATACGACCGCCTCAGTTTATAATATGAGCACTACAATTTATAATACGACCGCCTCGGACAACTATTTTGCCTACTTTTTGTATAAAACGACAAAATTTTAGTGTAAAAATACGACCATTTTATATAAAAATGATATTTTGAGGTCTAAAACGACTACTATTTATTATCAAACAAGCAATTTACTCCAAAGAACGCACTAATTCCATAAATTTATCGCCTCTATCTTCGTAATTTTTGAATAAATCGAAACTCGCACAAGCGGGCGACAACAGTATAACATCTCCCGCTTCGGCATATTTGACTGCCAGCGCGACCGCGTCGGCGAGTGTATGCGTACTTTCCACTACCTTAATTATCGGACTGTAATGCGTTGTGAGTTTATCGTTATCCACACCCATACCAATTAATGCCTTCACTTTTGTAGCCGCCAATTCGTCTAACGGACTGTAATCGTTGCCTTTATCAGTGCCTCCTGCTATCCAAATAATGGGTTTTGTCATCGCTTGAAGCGCGTAAAAGACGCTATCAACGTTCGTCGCTTTGCTGTCATTGATAAAATCAACGCCGTTAATTGTCGCTACTTCCTGCAAACGGTGCGGCGCATTGACGAAAGTAGTGAGTCCGTCGAGCAGATATTTGTTCTTCACGCCCGCAAGTTTCGCCGCAATAATCGCACAACTCGCATTAAAAAGATTGTGTGCGCCGCGTATCGTCAAGTCGCTCTCCTCAAACTCAAATCCCATTAGCTCTATGTCGGTATCGTCGCTGTCGCCGTCGGGAAGTAGTGCCGACGGAAACACTTTGTGCCGCTCTGCGGCGATATTTTTTCCACGCAACCATTTTTTCATATTTTTATCCTCTGTATTGTAAATAAAATGGTCGTTTTTGTCTTGATTTTGGGTAATTCTGAACTTACTTGCCACATATTTAGCGAGTTCGTAGTCGTATCTGTCGAGGTGATCGGGCGTAATATTGAGTAGCACGGCGATATTAGGCTTAAAGCCAAAACAACCGTCGAGCTGAAAACTACTAACCTCGAGTACATACCAATCGTGCGCCTCCGTCGCCACTTTTCTAGCAAAACTATACCCCACATTGCCTGCCACGCCGACCTTAAAACCCGCCGTTTTCAGTAAATGATAGGTCAAATTCGTAGTAGTTGTTTTGCCGTTGCTGCCAGTGATGGCGATTATTTTGGCAGTTGTGTGTCGCGCCGCCCATTCTATTTCGCTAATAATAGGAATGCCTTGTGCGGCAATTTTTTTGACAAGCGGCGCAGCGTCAGGAATGCCAGGACTTTTGATAACTAACTCCGCCTCCAATATTTTGGCTTCTGTATGTCCGCCACTTTCGTGCGCTATTTGATTGTCAATCAGTTCTTTAAGAAAATTGTCTTTGATGTTTCCGCCATCGCTCACAAAAACGTCATGACCCTTTTGCTGCGCCAATAAAGCCGCACCTACGCCGCTCTCCCCTGCCCCCAATACGATTATTTTCATTTTGTTTTTTTTAGTAAACTGTAAACGATAAGCCATAAGCTGTAAACTTTTGACCGTTATTGAGGCAAAGAACTATAAGCGAGAAGCTAAAAATTAAAAACTTTGACCG
>JAYWGJ010000075.1:0-3214 GCA_043778315.1 Saprospiraceae bacterium
TCAGTTGCACCCAAATTAAACACGCGATTGGTGTACTGTGCATTCCCATTCGTGCATGGGAAACTGGGGTCTAACACTTCCTTTACAGGTGAAGCGGCACTGCCGTTCACAAACAAATACTCGTAACCCGCACTTGCAGGTAAGGGTAATGTGGCGGTGTAAAATCCGCCGCCGATGGAGGTCATCGGTGTGCCAGGATAGTTCGACCAGCCGCTCCAACTACCGAATACATAAACGGGTGTGGAGTCGGGCGCGCTAACCTGGAACGTGACCATTGCGTTTTGCGCGATGCTCATTGCTGTACAAAACGCGACAACAAGCATCGATAGTAATACTTTTTTCATGATAGAAAAGTTAAGTAATTAAATTAAAAGATTAAATAATGAAATTAAAAATTGAGCAATGTATGAATTTTACGATATTATATTATAGTGGAATAAAGCGAAAAGCTTTGACGACTACTTCGGTCTCGGTGTTATTAGCGGGTCCTAAACCGCCGAGTAACCAAAGGTTGAAACGCACGTTTGTGCTGTCGGCTGGCGCAGGAATCACCAAAGGGTTTGAGGTTCTGTTGCCCTCTATTTTTTGTCGGGTACGATTGGTTTTGTCGTAAGACCACGAAGATAGCGGCTGCTTATTACTTGGATAATCTTCGCCCTCGTAGCTTTCCCAAGTTATGAGGTCGGGAGTCCATTTAAACACATGAATACAAGTATTTTTGAGTTTTTTAACTTGCATAATAGGACGTTTACTACGCTCGATATAAGGTGCGGGTTGTGAAAACCAAACGGGTTGTACGCTATAAGTGGTTAGCAATGAGTCGTTTGCATCACCCCAACGTGCAAACTCAACATCTACTTCGCTGTTCGCTTGCGCTTGAAACGAGTAGTCGTCCCAGGTGAAAAGTCCGAAAATAGCTCTATCATTGATGGTCGTTAGGTTGCTCGCAGTAGTGAAAATATAAGTGCCGTAGCCAAATACTTTGGTCGAAACAACCTCGCCGCACCGCCACTGATTACCTACTTTTGTTATTTTTAGGTGCAGCATACCGTTTGCGTCAATCCATACGTTATCCGACGACTTCGAGAAAATATTGGGACCGGGTCCTACTACCTGCCCTGCGGCACTACTTTTTATGTTCCACTGATAGCCCGAAAAGGTAAGGTCGCCTTTCTCTTTTGTCTCAATTTTGATAGGGTCGGGCTGATAGCAGGCTGATAAACAGACGACTATGGAAAGTAGCAATGTTTTGAATGTTATTTTTTGCATAAGCGTTTTTAAGATTTTTATTAGACGCGAAGATTGTTTTTTAAACGCAAGCGTTTTTTCTTTTTTTTTAACGCGGAGACGCGGAGGAGCAAAGAGGCGGAAATATTGAAATTTTTGAGATTTTTTGAGACGCGAAGATTGTTTTTCAAACGCGAAGAGGCGGAGCGTAAGATTTTTTACATACCATTAGCGACTCGTTGAACGCCGCCTTTCATTTTCGGTACGTTGAAATTGAGGATTAAACCCAGTTTGTTATCACATAATTTCAGATAGGTGTGTAGCTGATATTGGAACACGGTGTGCATATCTACCACTGCTTTCACCTCTATAATCACTTTATTTTCTACCCATAAATCGAGCCGATACGCCCGCTCAAATACTATATCTTTATACACTAACGGCATCTCGACCTCTTTTTGTACATGAAGCCCAGCCTCTTGCAATTCGTAGAACAAACATTCCTTATATACAGACTCTAACAAACCTGCCCCCAATTCGGTATGCACTTTTATGGCACAACCAATAATTATTGTACTCAACTCATTTTCTGTCATTTTGGAAAATTTATAATTTATTGAAAAAAATTAATTGCTTTTACACTTCTGCTTAAAAAAAACCGTTACACTCTGCCTCTTTGCATCTAAAAAAATCTTTCTTTGCGTATAGAAAAACCACAGATATACTCTGCCTCTTTGCTTCTCTGCCTCTCCGCGTTTAAAAAAAACCAAAAACGCTTGCGTTTAAAAAACAATCTCCGCGTCTAATAAAAATCTTAAAAAACGCTTGCGTTTAAAAAACAATCTCCGCGTCTAAAAAACAAAAATCTTACCTCACCGTGACCACCTTCTTCTGACCACCGATTTGCAGTTCAATTTCCCCTGCTTCCGTGATGCGGTTTAATTTTTTATCGATAAAAGAAAAATCGTTTTTATTTATTTTGAATGCAATCGTTTTCGTTTCGTTAGCATTCAGCGATACTTTCTGAAATCCGCATAGCTTTTTTGCTGCAGGCGTGATAGCCGCAACCAAATCCTTATAGTATAACTGCACCACTTCGCTACCTTTTCGCGCGCTGCTATTCGTGACCGTGACGCTGACCGTAATTTCTTCGCCATCTGCCAAAAAATTGCTTGAAATACGCATCGACGCGTAAGCGAATGTAGCGTATGACAGCCCAAAACCGAAATCAAACTCGGGACGGTAGCCGTTCATAGAAAAATCAATGTCCGCCTCTTCGGTCGTTTTGTGGTCGTAATGCACGAGGTCATTGCTCGCTTTCGGGTAAGTAAAAGGCAGCTTGCCGCTTGGGTTTACCGTTCCGTCGAGGCAGTCGGCGATAGCACGTCCGCCCTCGTCGCCTGACAGGTAAGCGTACAAAATAGCATCAGCTTTCGGTACTATATCGTGTATAATTCTCGGACGATTGAAGTTGCAAACCAAAATAATCGGCTTGCCGAGTTTGCTTAACGCCAACACCAAATCGCGTTGCGCCGCAGGCAAATCCAAATTATCAATATTGCCTACCATTTCGGTACAGGGTTTTTCACCCAAACAAATCACTATTTTATCCGCTTTTTTGGCTTGTCTGATGCAGTTTTTTAAGTCAATCAAACTATCCAAACTGCTCCCTTTTGCGTAAAGCACATTATTAACGCCGAAATTTTGGCGTAAAGCCTGTAAAATCGTCAGTTTATTTGGATTATTATACGCCGTATCTACGCCCTGCCAAGTATGCGTCCACGCGCCGTTGAGGGAATTGAGCGAATTTGCGGCAGCACCACAAACCAAAATTTTGCTGTTTTTAGCCAACGGCAACGTATTATTTTTGTTTTTCAATAAGGTCATTGCTTCGCTTGCCGCAACGTAGCTCGCATTGCTATGCTCCGCCGAACCAAATTTTGGGTATAATTTTTGGTCATAAAATAGTTGTGCAAACAAACCCAAA
>JAYWGJ010000076.1:0-44653 GCA_043778315.1 Saprospiraceae bacterium
TTAGTTGTTCACTATTCACTAAAAAAACTGTTCACTGTTAGTTGTTCACTATTCACTAAAAAAACTATTCACTGTTAGTTGTTCACTATTCACTGAAAAAACTGTTCACTGTTAGTTGTTCACTATTCACTGAAAAAAAACTATTCACTGAAAAAAACTACTTCTTCCGCTTGTCCTTAAAATCGCCGTTTTTCCATGCTTGAAAAAACTGCGACCACGCCATCGGGTTAAAAATAGGCATTGGCGGCGCTTGTCCGATATAGTAATTGCGTTGTGCTTGTTGGCGGAGGTATAAGTTGCCGTTTTCGCGTCCGTCCATGCGCATCGCGGAGCGGACGGAAGCCATACGGTCTTCGGCGAGATTCGCCGCAGCGTTGTCGGCGAGCGCGTTGCTCACGTCTAAGGCGAGAAACTCCTGTTTGAGGTGTTCGCGTGAAGGCCACGGAAACACGATAAACTCGGGTAGATTAATCACATCGGCGGAGAGCAACTCTACTACCGCGTATTTATTGCCCGTAAGGGTATCGGGAATCATTTTTTCGTGGTCGCGAAAACCTAACGAGCTAAACTGAATCGTCTCCCCGCGTCGAACCACCAAAGAGAAAAATCCTTTGTAATTGGCGTAAGTGCCGCGTGTAGTTCCCTTCACCGCGACCGTCGCAAAAGGCACGGGTGTGAGTCTGCCCTTTTCTTCGGTCAGCACCATTCCCGTAAACTGAATGAGGTCGTTCGTGCCTGAGCCAGGAATTTGCGCCGCTACTTTTTTATTGATTAAAATAAAAAGTAGAAAAAGTACGAGGTATTTGTTTGTAATTACTTTCATATATCAAAGGTATAAATTGTTTATTAAGAATGGTAATTGATTATTGTAGAAAAAAAGTGATATTTGTGTAACAACAAAATTACTATTATTAAAACGCAAAAATACGAAATTTTGCTGCTAATGCAGTGTTAATATTATATTAAAAATGATAAATCTAATTTCCGATACCGTCACGCGCCCGACCGAAGCGATGCTACAAGCGATGTTTGCAGCCGAAGTAGGCGATGATGTGTTTGGCGACGACCCGACCGTGAACGCGCTACAAACAAAGGTAGCACATTTATTACAAAAAGAAGCCGCTTTGTTTTGCCCCTCGGGAACGATGACCAATCAAATTGCGTTGCAGGTGCATACGCAGCCCTTGCAAGAGGTGATTTGCGACGAATTATCGCATATATATAGAGCCGAAACGGGCGGCGCGGCGCATCAGGCGCGGCTCGCAACCAAGTTACTACAAGGCGAAAACGGCAAAATAACTGCCGCGCAAATCGAGGCTGCTATCAATCCGCTGCACGATTGGCTGCCGCAAAGCAGCTTAGTTGTGATAGAAAACACCGCAAATATCGGCGGCGGCTCGTATTATCGGCTTGCGGAACTGCAAGCGATACGTCGCGTATGCACCGAGCGGCAACTCGCGCTGCATTTGGACGGTGCGCGACTCTTCAACGCGCTCGCCGAAACAGGTGATAATATTGCGGACGTAGCGGCTCAATTTGACTCCGTTTCCTTGTGTCTATCCAAAGGTTTAGGCGCGCCCGTAGGCTCGTTATTAGTTGGTAATCAAGCGTTTATCAATCGGGCGCGGCGGTTCCGCAAAGTGATGGGCGGCGGTATGCGACAAGCAGGCTACTTGGCTGCCGCAGGCATTTACGCGCTCGATAATCATGTGGCGCGCCTTACAGACGACCATGCTCGTGCGCGGCAACTCGCGGCTCGGTTAGCGGAGTTGGATTATATTACGAACATCAGACCGACGATGACGAATATCCTTATTTTTGATGTAAAACCACCGCTCACAGCCGCTATTTATTTAGAAAAATTAGCGCAGCACAGCATCAAAGCGGCAGCTTTTGGCGTACAAACCGTCCGTTTTGTCACACATTTGGACTTTACAGATGAAATGTTGAGTACGGTTTTGGCTGTTTTGTAACGTTAAAAAATATAATGATTAGTTATTTTTTAGTTGAAATACATTTATAAGCATAATTTTACGATTAAATTACAAAAATACCCTAACTTTTCCCCACTTTTGCAGGAAGTATAGTAACGTAATTTCATCATTGGCGACAGCCAAACCAACTTTTTTAACTTACCAATCATTTTACAATTTATCTTTTATTATGGTAAAAAAAACAATTGCTTTATTGCTCTTCGTGCAATTATGTAGCGTTAGCTGCACCGAAAAAGAATTTAATTCTGCGTTAAAACAGGCGACTGATATGGCAGCGCAAAACGGCGGCGGCGGCGAAATGTCGTCGGGTTTGATTGGTCGCGGCTTGAAGGAAGCCTTAGAAAACGGCGTGGGCAAAGGCGTAGATATTCTTTCGCAGCGCAACGGTTTTTGGGGCGATATGGCGACCCGTATCTTGCTTCCGCCAGAGGCGCAAGATGTAGAGCGCAAACTCCGCGCTATCGGTTTGGGGAATTTGGTGGATAAATCGCTATTAGACATCAATCATGCAGCCGAAGACGCAGCGACGGCGGCGCGCCCGATTTTCGTAGATGCCATCACGAGTATGTCGTTCACTGATGCCAAAAATATTTTGATGGGGCAGCCTAATTCGGCAACAGATTACCTCAAACGCGCCACTTCCGACCAGTTGTACGCGAGTTTTAAACCTGTTATCTTCAATTCGCTGAATAAAGTAGGCGCGATGAATACTTGGACGGACGTGATGAGCAAGTACAATTCTATCCCGTTTGTAAACAAAGTGAACCCTGACCTCGCTGACCATGTCACGCATAAAGCGATGGACGCGCTGTTTCAGATGGTGGAACGCGAAGAGGGTAATATTCGCAAAAACCCAATAGCGCGCACCACCGAGCTACTCAAAAAAGTATTTATGGGACAAGAAAGACGGTAGTTAGCTAAAAAAATAAAAAAATATGGAAAAGCAAAGCTCTAACGACCCGCTACACGGCAAAACACTCGAGATGATACTCAACGAACTGCACGAGCATTTCGGTTGGGCGCAACTCGGGCTAATCATTCCTATTAACTGCTTCACGGCAGACCCGAGTGTGAAGTCGAGCTTAGTGTTTTTGCGAAAAACGCCGTGGGCGCGCACCAAAGTAGAAGCCCTTTACCGCGAAATGCGCAGCGAAATAGATTAAAAAATCAAATTTAATTTTTATAAAAAAGCGATGCTTTTTCTTAGAAATAAGAAAAAGCATCGCTTTTTTGTGGCGGCTTGTGTACGCAAGACAAAGTATGTCTTATACGCAAGACAAGGCATGCCTTGTCTCTACCGTCGGCACTGTTCATTGTTCACTAAAAAACTGTTCACTATATAGTTGTTCACTAATATATACTTATTTTACACTTATAATGCTGTCACAAAAAATAAATTATTAAATAATAATAGATTTTTTTATTTTATATTAATAATATTTATAATATTTATAATACTGATTAACAATGTATAAATACTATTCAATATCATTTTGTTTAGTATTGTAAACAAAAAAAGGTATTTAATTATATTTTATTGGTACGAATATTGTACATAGATTAAACAATTACTATATAAATTGTCTAATCATACGTTTGTTTATTTAGATGCAATTCCGAATCAGTACATTGCACCTTGACAAATTGTTAATATTACTTGTTATCTATCTCTATCTATCTTATCATAATATTTTAATTATGCTACAAAAATTATACCTCGTTGGTTTTTTATTTGCAATCGCAGCGACTACCGCGCAAGCGCAAGTGAACATCACGGCTACGCCGCCGCCTTCTACTGCGGCACTCAATGTTTGCGGTGCGCCCGCCTTGTTTAGCGTAAAAATTACGGGTGTTGGTCCGCAAGCGGCAAATAACGGTCGCTTGTCGGTGCAGTTGCCTGTAGGTGTGCGCTACGTTCCGAATACTATCGCCTACACTTCGGGTGCTACAGGTAGTATCACAGAAACGGCTGTTAATACTTCATTGACTACTTTCGATATTGCTAATGTAGCGGTTGGCGGCAGCATCGAGCTGACGTATCAGGCTACGGCAGACTGTCGGCGCATCAATCAATCCGTGAACTCGACCGATTACACCTTAGCATCGTCGGCGGGAACGCAGCTATTCCCAGGTGGAACGGCGGTTAATCCGAGCTACAACGTGAGGTATGCCGCTATGAATATTGTTGGCATCACTAATAACTCTTACAACGGCACGGCTGGAACGACGTTTACGCGCACTATAAAAGTGCTGAACGGTGGTTTCGGGTCTGTACCCGAAATAAAATTGGACGAGACCAATTCTGGCGGTATGACTATCGAGAGCATCTCGGTGGCTGGCGCGGCTTCTATCACGTCGTCTGCTACTTTGCCGTCGGGCAGCACTACTTATACGGTGGCTGGTTTTGCTGGCAACGGACAATTTGATAATAACGAAACAATTACCATTACCGAAACCCTCAAACTTCCTGCTACCGCGTGTGGCGGAACGGCTGGCTCGGCATTGACAAACTACAAAGCCTATTATGGCTGTTACAACGAAACGATTTGCCCGACTACTAACAGCACCGACATTAGTTCCTCGACGACCGCTACGGTGTCGTGGTCTGGCGCATTGCCGGGTACAGGCGCAGGCTTGAGTTTGAGTGCGCCGATAGCGGCAGCAAATGCTTGTTTTTCTACCAACGTTTCTTATACCTTAACGGTAACAAATAATGGTACGGACGCGGCGGAGAGCGTAAAAGTTTATTTTGACGCTCGCGATGCGAACGCGCAATACCTCACTAATTTTACAGTGAACGGTGCGCCCGCTACTGCTACTGTTACTACCGCGCCCTCTTCGGGTGTGAGCGGCTGCTTTACTACATTGCCGAGCGGCGCGTTGGCAAAAGGTTATTTAGTACTTTCTGATATTCCTTCGGGAACGAGCATTACTATTAGTTTTGAAGGTGCGCGTTGCTGCAATAGCAACTTCTGCCGCGCCTCGGGTACAATATACGCGGGTTTTGTGGCTTCGGCTACTTACCGCGATGGCTGTACGGTGAGCAAAAGTGCTGGCGGTGGCGTGTACGGTGTACCTGCCGACAGCTACAAATCACAAATAATCGAAGGATTTATAGTACGAGATATATTGACGGTATTTAAAAAAGGCTCGACGGGTTCGTACTGCGCCGATATAGATTTAATATTGCCAGAGGGCGACAATACTGGCTTTTTAGATTTTAAACTAGCAATGCCCGCAGGCACAAGTTTGACTACGGGCGGCGCGGCAACTATGTCGGGTATCACGGGCAACAACTGGCCCGTAGCGGCTGGCTACCCTGTAAAAGTAAACGATACTATTATAGCACGGTTCAACTTAGCGGATATGCCTGCTGGGTTTAGTATTGCAGCGCGTCACCGCCGCAATATATGTATTCCGATATTTGCGCCTAATGACGCTTCGCCTTGCGACGGTACATTCAATGTCACGCCAACTATGTCGGCGCGTTACACTCCATCGACAAGCTGTGCGGGCTGTGCGTTAAGTTTGTATTGCGGTGGCAACCGCATTCCGTTCGAAACAGAAATAGAATGCGGCGGTCCGCCCGCAGTGGTGGGCGCAGAAATGCTCGACTTGAAATTGGAGCGCACTTCGTTTGGCGCAGCCGACAATAATAATGATAATATTCCCGATGTTAGCGGCAGCCTAAATACCAATATTTTGCGTAAGCAAGACGTTATTTTAGGAGATACTATTGCGCTCGAGTCGGGTGCGGTTGTAAAAGATGCAATAGGCGGCACTACGTTTAGTAACGGCTACTTTGGCGTTAAGTTTCGCAACTCGGCAGGCAACCTAAACCCTGTGCCTATTGCGGCAAGCGCAAAAATTTATGACTTTTCGGCGGGCGTTTGGCTTACTATTACTGGTTTGACACCGATAGTAAATACGCAAACTGGTGCTAATGACTTGATAGTCTATGATTTATCGGCGGCATTGCCTGCGGGTTTTGTGTTTGCGGTAAGCGACACCATCAGATTTTATGCTACCTACCACGCTACCGCGCAAGGCATAGGCGCGTCATTGATAAAAGTAAATACTTTTGCGGATATGGGCAACGCGCCACGCACCGCTTTTACAGGCGTAAGCATCGGCTACCGTCCTGCCTATATATACATGCACGCTTACGATGTAACGACTTTGGCTACCGTAAACAAAAGTGCTGACCCTTGTGGTACAACAGGTTATATTTTGGCGCAAGCTACGGCGAAATTAGCGGTGGACTACGGCGGCGAACTTTTTGACAACGAAGTGCGTAAAATAGGCTACGAAACAACATGGGCAGTAAATCTGCCAACGGGCGTAACTTACGACCGTGCAGAAGTTTTGTTTGCGGGCGATTACGGTCGTCAAGCTACAACATTCGCGCCTATCGTTGCAACAAGCACCATCAATAATATAGCTACTTTTAACCTTCAACCTTTTTATAGCGAGTTTGGCGGAACAGTACCAAACTGGGAAGACCGTAGCAGCGTTCAGCTTAAAATATATTACAATACAGGAAATCCTGCTTGCGCCGCACTTACTACGGTGCAACAGTTTACAAGCAATAGAATATTTAATAATCCTATTGCAAGTGTAGTGGCGGGCGAGCAAAAAACTACTAATTTTTCGTTCAAAAATAGCCTCGAGGGTGGTCCGGGTTTCTTTTTGACTACCAACAGCGACCTTACCGCTACGGGCGACACGGTGATATGGAAATTAAAAGTAGCGAACGCAGGTAGTGGCTTACTGCCTAATACTTGGTTGGCTAAAAAATCGGGCATTAGCGGTGTGACTATTACAAGTATTCAGCCGTTAGATTGTGCAACAGGCGCGCCAACGGGTGCGGCTATTCCGTTAGATGCCAAAGGCTATTATAAATTGGGCAACATCGGCGGTGGCGGTAAATGCTTTGCGATTAAAGCAACCTACCAAAGTTGTGTAAAAGATAGTATCAATCTTTGGGCAGGTTTTGCGTGTACGGGATACCCTACCGACATCAGCAACCCTGCGCTCCTTTGCGGAACAGCAGAACAAAAACTCTACGTCAGACCCGTACAAACGCAATTACAACAAATCATTACGGCGCAGCCGACTACTGACGTTAATCTTTGTGCTACCTTTAACTATAATATTGCGGTAAGCAGTGTACAAAAAGGTTCGGTAAACAGTATTATTAATAGATTTGCAGTCTTACCAGGTCAAGGCGTGACGGTAGTTGCGGGAAGCTCGCAGGTAGAGTATCCTAACGGCAGCGGAACGTGGATAACAGTAGCCGACCCTTCTTTCGCTGCTAATGTATATACTTGGGTACCTACTAACGATGCCGCGCTTGCGGCTACTTTGGGCGCAAAGGGACTGCTCGGTGTGGACTCGGCTCTGGTAGGTAAAAACCGATACAATTTACGGTTCACGGCGGTTACTACACCGTGCAACTTTAAGTCGGGTATTGTATTTTTGTTTCAAACAAATGGCAAAAAAGGCTGCAACGAAACTATATTTTCTACCGACCAAATTACTACGCCAGTAAATGTAGCAGGCGCGCCTACCAACACAAACAGCTACACAGTAATATTGCAAACTACGCCAATGCAACCCTGCAACGGCACAACAGGCACGGTAAAATTTAAGGCTATCAATCAAGGTGGCTTAGGACTTTCAGGCAGCAACGAGTTTATAGAGCTTGTTTTTTATGATAATATTACTTTGCCAGGTGGATTAACAGCGACGCACAACCCGCCTACTGCACCCGTCGATATAGAAACAGTGTCAGGCGGTACGGTAGCGCGCTACCAAATGCCAGCAGGTGTAGCCGTTGGAGACTCAGTTGTGTTTACGGTAGATGTAGCGACAGTAACACCGCCAGCTTGTGGTTTTACAGGCATTCGCATTGACGCAAGTACCAATACTTTGTTTTCGGCAACGTGCAGTACTACCAGTCAGAGCTGCAACTTAGCTAAAACAACAGGCAACGATGGCGCATATATTCCGCTTTTGCGTCCCAAATTAATTATACAAAGTTTGACCGCTACGGCAGAGATAAACCCGCCGCTTGGCGAAACGGTACACGCTACCGTAACGTTCAAAAACAATGGCGTATTGCCAATATTGGCTTCGTCACCGTTCAACGTGAAGTTTTACCATGACGCTGACCTTAGCGGAACTGTTACCGCAGGTGACCAATTATTAGCAACTTCGCCAGTATCGGCAACCATATTGGTAGGTGCTACTTTGGTTAAAAATATAAATATAGACGTTCCGCCAGGTCAGGCTTGTCCGTTATTGGCAATTATAGAAGAGTCGGCTTGCTATTGCAATCAAACGGCGGTAACTACTACCAACGTGCCTTTCGCACCAGCAAGCTACGAACTCTCTACTTGTAGCACTATCGCCATACAAATAGGCGAAAAACCATTACCTGGCTACACTTATACTTGGACGGCAGTCACTACGGGCGCACTTTCTTGGCTTAATGCCGCTAATATTTCTAATCCTACATTTAGCAAACCAGGTGCTTTCGGTGAAGATGTGATATTTAAAGTGTTTATTAACCGTGGCACAGGCTGCATCGCAGAGCAGGAAGTGATTATTCACTTAGTTAGTTTGGCGGACTGTCCTCGCTACGAAGGTAGTATCGGTAACTATGTATGGTACGATGACAATGCTAATGGCAGCAACGACGAAGCACCCGCACGCGGTATTAACGGCATTAGAGTAGAGCTTTTTGATGCAGGCGCAGACCTTACGCCAGGTACGAGCGACGATACTTTTGTTGGTTTCAAAAACACAGCTAATGACGTAAGCGGTAATCCAGGGTATTATTTGTTTACGCCTTTACCAAACGGCGTGTATTATGTGCAATTCCCAACCGCGTTTGTGGGTACAAGCGGACTGACTACGCAAAACACCGCGTCAGGCATAAACAATAACTCTGACCCAAGTCCTACCACAGGCAAAACAAATATCATACAAATAGATATAGCAGCAGGCGGCTTACTTAAAGATAATTTAACGATAGATGCAGGGTTCGTGCCTATTTCTGCCATTGGTGACCGCGTATGGTTTGATGAAAATAAAGACGGTGTACAAAATGCTAACGAAGTGACACCTATCGCTAACGTGATTGTTAAACTTTACGACTCGGTGACAAATGCGCTTATCTCTACTGATACAACCGACGCTAACGGAAACTATTTGTTTACTAAGATACCTGCAGGAAACTATTATATTGTATTTGAAAAGCCAATAAGTTATACAGGTTCGCCGCAGATACCAAATACTACCGACGGCTCTGACGCGGACGCACTCACAGGAAGAACACAAAACTTTACGTTAGGTTTAAACCAAGTTAGACTCGATATAGACGCAGGCTTTTTTCCAACGCCTTTACCCGTAACTATGTTGTATTTTGAGACTAAACTCAATAATTGCGAAGTGGAATTACGATGGGCAACTGCCAGCGAGCTTAATAATAAACGATTTGTAATCATGCGCAGCACAGACGGCAAGAATTACTCAATAATAGGTGAGGTAAACGGCAACGGTACAACGGCGGTCACGCATTATTATCGTTTTAGCGATAAAGCACCCAAAACCAACAACTATTATACCTTAGTTCAGTACGATTTTGATGGAACAAGCACTCCGTTTGCAGCAGCAAAATCTATCAATACCTTTGGTTGCTACGACGAAACCGCTAACGGCATCAGTATCATGTATCCAAACCCGAGCAGCGAAACGTTTGTAAACATGAAATTTTATACCACCTACGGTGACGAAACGATACGCATAGAGTTTACAGATGTGTTAGGACGTACAGCTTATATTACTACAATGCCGATAACTACGGGCGCAAATATTATTAAAGTACCTTTGGCAGATTTACCTACGGGCAGCTATTCGGTGCGTATATTTGGCGAGTCGTGGAATAGCGCAGCGCAGAAATTTGTTAGAACCAAGTTGTAGTGGTTAGTGAAGAATTTTAAGTGAACAACTAACAGTAAATAGTGAATAGTTTTAAGTAAATAACTAACCGTATTTTTTAAATGAATAATTAACAGTGAACAGCGAACAGTTAAACAAACTATTACAAATGTTAGTAAATAATTTAGTTTAAAAATATTTAACCTTGCAGTAACTGTTTACTATTTACTATTAGCTGTTCACTAAAATTTTGTGACTGTTTACTAATCACTGTAAAAAACTGTTCACTGTTCACTATAAACTGTTCACTGAAAAAAAGATAGATAGATTAGCTTGACAATAAAAAGCCGCCGCGTTGCAAAACGTGTGCGGCTTTTTTTGTGTCCCAGTACGTCAGAACACTGTTCCGACGTGCGTATCGCCAAAACGCTGTTTTGGCACACTTGTCCCGACGTGCGCGCCACCAAAACAGCGTTTTGGCACACTCTAATAAACCCTTATTTTATTACAATAATATATTTATTTGCAATAAAAAACCGTTATATTGCAATTATAAAAAACTTTATTGCTATTGTAAACTAACAGATTTATAAAGAAAATAAGCAGTCTTACAAAGAAAAGTATTTTATTTCCAATGTAATTGAATTTATTTCCCAACAAACCTACAATCTTTCCAAAGAATTTTTTTGAGTTTCCAAAGTAATATTTTAGTTTATAATGAAAATATTTTAGTTTACAATACTAATTTTTTAGTTTACAATAGTAATAATAGTTATTTTATAAAAAAAATAGTAAAATTATTTGGCAATATAAAATATTAGTAATACATTTGCAAAGTATTTATAGGTAAATAAATAGCTGCCTATTGTAATACAATAGCTGATAATAAAAAATCAATAGCTGACAAGTGTAGATTAATGACTGCCTAATGTAAACTAATAGTTGTTAAATATAATGTAACGTTTGCCTAATGTAAACTAATAGTTGCCTATTACAAACCAATGAAAAATAAGTGCAGGTTAATACTTTATAAAAGTAAACTTTTACCAATAAAATAGCCAATACAGTATTATCTGTATTGGCTATTTTATTGTGGAGAATAGAGAGATACTACCCGAGTAAAAAATTATAAAAAACTAAATTATGTAGTAATTAGCAATTATTTATCGTTAATTATATTGATGCAACAATTAGGTTTCTATGAAAATACTTATAAGTTAATCAACTTTAAAAACTTTTTTAGTTTCAATTTTTTCTTTGTCTTGTATAGTAATATAATACACACCTGATGAAAACTGTGTAAGCTCCAAAACGTATTCACTTCCTGAAACAATATATGTTGCCAACTGTTTACCCATAGCGTCGTGTATGCTAAGTATTGCGTTTTCAACGGTATTGACAAAGAAAACATTTACAGCGTCGCGAGTAGGATTAGGTTGCAAAGACCCTATTATAGCTTTTTTGTCGTCTGTTGTTGCACTATTTTCTTTTGTTTTAGGATTTGTTGCGGTAGGCGCAACACGACTTGCTGCTCCTATACAAGTGCAAACTTGTTCTCGTTTAGTTCTGTTACCCGCCGCGTCATAGCTTAGTTTTATAACACAAACTGTTTGTTGGTCAGGAGAGCAAGCGGTAGGTAGCTGTGCGGATACTGCGCTCAATTGGATAAAACTGATAATAAAAGCGGAGGCGATTTTAATTTTTTGCATAACTGTATTTATTTATAAGGTAAGTAGAAAAAAATCTTAGAAAAAACGGTGAAAACCTAATCTGAACGCAAGTCCAGTTCGGGTAAGTACGGCGGGAACATCGCCCGTATAGTTAAAGTAGGATATGCGAACCCTACCTGTGCCGCTTTCCGACGACCAGTGATAGTGTCCTGAGAAGTCTAAGGTGGCATTAGGAGAAATATGATAGGCTATACCTGCGCCTACATAGCCGTTCGTTCCTAATAACGGATATGTTTTTTTGAGCGTATCTGGTTTGTTGAGACCGAATGCTTGATTAGTATATATATGGTTTTGGTCAGTACCGCCTAAGCCATACGAAAACTCGGGATATACATCGACCCGCTTGCCGACCGCTATATAGTAGCGCGCAAGCAGCCCTACATTCCAGTGCGTCGCTGTAATGGTATCGCTCCGACTAGAATATTTGGGCTGCCATAAATACGCAGCGTTCACGCCGAGCATAACCCGCCGCGCAAATTTATAGCCTACTTGCGCACCAATCCCTAATTGTGAAATACCTGCATCGCGGTAGTCACCCGCTATCTGTAGCGTAGGTGTATCTTCCAAGATTAGGTGCTGAGTATGGTTGCTATAAACGAAATGTACGCCGAGTACCACGCAGTTTTTTTGTGGAAAAAAAGATTTTGCACCTGTGTTTGGCTTTTTTTGTGCTACTACCACAGAGGCAAAGCAAAATAGAAAGCCAATAATAATACTGTTTTTTGGGAATAACATAAAGATTAAACGAATTTATTTGTGAAAAAAGCTGAATATATACTCTATTACACCCCTAATGATAGGGATAAGGAATAAAATAAAAAAAAGTATATTGATACCCCCAATTAAGATACGATACCTATCTGTATCCTCCTCGATAGTATAAAAATAGTATAGGTTAAGCAATAAAAATATACTAATCGATATACCTTTAAGTAGCATGATTGTATCGAGGTGTTGGGAGCCAAAGGCAGTGCCAAGCAGCCTGAAATGCAAATTATCTACTACCACTACCAATATTCCAGATAGAATGACAGTAATAGGGATTTTTTGAATAAAAGAGATGAAACGCATATATTTTAGATTAATCATATTTATTACATATTAACGCCATACTCCATATCCATATCAGATAATAGATGCAGGTCATAATACCCAGATTTTTCAGGGCTTTGGGCGAGACAATGCAGCGGCTGTACACCAATATTACGATAGGTGCCAATAAAAACGAGACAATATTTAAAATAAGAAATATCCCGAGATTATTTTCACAATCTTCTTTAGTGTAGAAATCGAGGCTTGAAATAGATATGAAGTATATTACTATATTGCATAATATGGTTAATAAATTTACGATAAAGCCAAAATACAAGGCGTATTTTAGTAGAGATACCATTATTAGTTTTTTTTGATTCATCATTATCATTTTAATAGTTTAGCGGCATCAAAAAGCGTTTGCCACTCTCCTACACCACCATGTGCTTCAAAAAATTTCTTACCTACCCAGCCATATTCATAAGGAGCATTCCGGTTAGTTAACCGGCTCCATATATCCGCCTCATTAGCAGTTGTAGCAGTCATACCGAACAACTCTACCCTGCCATCGGATAAAACATGCGCACGGGTACCATCTGGCATTTTATACACCTGTGTTTGAGAGTATTTAGTGGCGATGCCATCTACTTCACATTCTATGCCCAGAGTATGACCTGGTTCTACAAAGTCCCCTATACCCGTGGAGTGTGCCTCGTCGCCTGGTTTGTAGGGTACTCTAGATTTTGCTGCCATTGATAATCCTATATTTAGGTTCATTATAAACGACCTCAGCATCCATCTTATCTATAGATGCGTAGTACCGCTCAGGAATGCGGTAGGTACGGTAGCTACCTGTAAAAAAATCCTTGCGTTCCGATACGGCTTTTAGTCCGCCTAATATTCCGCCCGTGACTGCGCCTGAAAAGCCACCCATAAAAAAACCCTGCACAGCACCGCCTAATACTTCCTGCCCTGATTTTCCTTGAAATACTGCCGTTAATGCACCCGAAGCCGCACCGCTTGCCGCGCCACTTATCGCACCTTGTGTAGCTCCCGCGACAGCACCACTAGTTGCGGTAAATACCACACCTGCGCCCGGTATAGCCGCTATACCCGCCACGCTCGCCGCGCCTACTAAGCCGCCGACCGCGCCTATAACCGCGCCTTGCCCAAAAGATTTGGCAAAGGTATTGAATTGAAATTTACCGTCGGCATCAAACATATTGTCCCAATTACTGAGTACACCTATCCCCGCGCCTACTGCCATTGCTATCAGTAGCGGGTGTTCGCCGTTAGGGTCGGTATATTTTAATGGGTTATTGGTGACGTAAATATAGCGATTATAGCCTTGTGTACCCGCGCCCGCGTAGTTGTCGGGCGAAAGCATACTTGCCATTACGGGGTCGTAGAGCCTGCCATTCATATTAATCAGCGCAAAATTGCGTAGGTCTTCATGCCCTGTATAGCCTCGGTACAACCAGGTAGGCGTAGCTACGGGTGCGGTAGTCGTAGTCCAATTAGTGGTGTTGCGCCTGCGTCCCCACGGGTCAAAATTTTGCTCCGCTATAATATTACCCGTATTATTGGTGAGGGTGACGATGCTACCCAAATGGTCAGTATAAACGGTATAGTAAGTATCGATGCCATTGGTACGCACCGCTATTGCGCAAAGCCCATTGCCACCATCAATATAGTGTATTTCATTGGTGGTGCTACCCAATACTTGTTTTTCGTAGTTACCAAAAAAGTAGCGTATCTCCTTAGCAGTACCGTTAAGGGTTTCTACCGTTTTGCGCCGTTGGTAATCTGGGGCGTAGCTCAATGTGAGCGCGTAGTTATTTTCGGTAATAGTATTGGGCTGATTGAAAGTGGTGTAAGTCACCAATTGCGTCTGTGGACTAATATTGCTAAATCCATCTATTTGCGCAATCATATTCGTTTTGGTTGGATTATAGGAATAGCTACCCGCGTCACTTTTGGTCGTTATATTGCCATTTTGTGGGTAAGTATTATTATACAAAGTGCCGCCTGCTACCTGCCAAGCGGTGAGGCGGTTGAGGTTATCGTAAGTGAAGTTTTCGGTTTTATTTTTGAGGACATCTGTCCGACTACTCAAATTACCCGTAAAAATATTCCATTCGGCATGATAATTTTGCACGGTAGGTGTTATACTTGTTCCCGAGCCAGTACCTGCCTTGTAGTCGGTGGCTACGCCATAGCTATTATAAGTAATATTGGAGCTTAATCCATTACCTAATTTGTAGTTGGTGTATCTACCCAATGCATTAGTCGCGTTCGCGACCTGTGCATCAAACAGCAAATTGCCAGCAGCATTTTTGACCGTCAGCAAATTGCCACGGCTATCGTAGGTTCTATTTACCACCAACCCTGACGGATAGGTAGTGCCGATTAGGTTACCATAAATATCGTAAGTGGTCGTGGTTTGCGCAATAGTACCGTCTGCCAGTGTTTCTTTGATAAGATTTTGCCGACCATAGCTATCGTAACCCAACTCTTGGGTCATGCCCAAACCTGTAACTTTTTTTAGTTTACTAACACCCGTACCTGTAAGGTAGTATTCGTAGGTAGTGATGCCTTCGGGCGCAGTTCGGTTGGTGACACGTCCAAATTTATCGTAAGTTAGGACAGAAATCCCACCTTTACTATCTTTTTGATACACCAACTCCCCAAAACTATTATGTTGATAGGTAGTAGTACCTGCGTTCGCATCTATTAGTTTGGTTTGTCTGCCTTTATTATCATACTCAAAAGTAGTTACTACTACCCCGTTCATGCTCAAGGCGGTTTGATTGCGCTGACTGTTGTAAGTATAATTTAAAACGCCTCCGTTATCTTCATCACTGATGGTTACACCTGTGATGTCGGTTGTTTTTTTTGTAACGATACCATCGGGCGTAGTAATCGCGATAGTCGTATTTTGCGCACCATAAACATAGTTGTATGTGGTGGTTTTAGCACCCACTACCGTACTACTTATTCTATTGTAGGCATCGTAGGTATTGGTAGTGTTCACGAGTGGCGTTTCTCCCTGAAAATAAGGTATAGTTTGGGTTATAACCCGACCAAGCGCATCATAGGTGCGGACTAACTCTGTCCATTGCGTCCCGCGAGCCTCCATTTGTACTTTGTAGTCTAAACCAAACTTATTATACCAAGTTTTTGTGGTTGGCGCGCCGTCGGTAAGTACGGTAGAATAGTAGTTAGGGTTGGCGGGGTTGGATAAATCCCAAGTCCAAGTAGTGGTAGTGGTGACACCCGTAGGCGATATTACTTTTTTGATTTTGCCCATTACATCATACTCGTAATTGGTGACCCAATTGTCGGTGGGTACGCTATACGCCGCACCCGTAAAAGGTTTGGTTTTGCGTAGTACGCTACCAAATAAAGGGTGATGTACCCAAGATGCAGACACTTCCAAATCTCCCCATGTATTGCCAGTTGCCGAAACGTATTTATCACTTCCGTAGCTCGCTGCTCGAAATTCATTGTGTACCGTAGTGATGGGCGTAGCCGTACCCACCACAGTATAAGTAGTGGTGCTGGTTTCGTCGTAAATAAAACCCGTAGGCTGATAAGTGTAAGCGGTTTTGACACCGCCGCCTACATTATAAAAATCTTCTTTGTCTTTTATCGAGCCGTTAGCATTATAATTAAAATGCAACTGATTGGTAAATGATGGTTGCGTGCCTCGTTGTTTGGTTACTATTATGTCTGTCGAGCGCGCAGGTAGCCACGAGTTGTATAGTGGACTTATACTATATGTAGTGGTAGTGGTGGTAGTTTCAATCTTCAAACTGACTAACCGTGGATTTGGGTTTTGATTAGAGGCATCGCGCTCTATGCGCACCAATAACAAATCTGCCCGACCATCGCCGTTAAAATCGGTGGTGATAAAAGATTGCCGACCAAACCCTATGGGGTTATCAGAAAAAGTCCAGTTAGCATCTGATAAGCTACCCGAGGCAGTTTGTACATAATTACCAGTAGTTGCAGTTTTGATAAAAACGCGCCAAGCTCTGTGGCATTTTTGTAAAGTTGTCCAATTCGGTACAGACCTATATTCATAATCTGCCACTAGTATATCGGTAACACCATCGGCGTTGAAATCCGCCTCAAAAATATCCGCATTGCTATAGCTACCCGCACCTACGCCAAATAAAGACACAGTAGTATTGGTGTTAGTCTCAAAATTTACAGGTTGGCTACCATATTTAAAACTAGTGTTATTGTATTTAGCAACTCCGTCTGGTCCCGTTTGAACTACATCTTTTAAAAGACTGTAAGATGTACCATCAGTAGCATACACCAAGTCATAAGTGCTAAATGTGCGAACTGTACCATCAAGTGCATTCTGAACAGTTATAGTTATCTTTGATAGTAACGATACCGTAGATACGGTAGTTCCGCCGCCCGTGTATAAAAAATTCTTATCTGAGCGAGTAATATAAGTAAATTTTACTTTATTCAGAGCTACTTCGCCCGAACTACTATTACTAGTGTAGGCTATTTCTTTAATACGCTACTCGTTGCTAACTGTTTCGTAAACATAGTTGATGCTGTTACCAAAAACATCAGTCATTTTATTAATTTGCCAGCATAATGTAGCGGGATTGCTTCCGCCTAAACTACTAAATTTAGAATCAACGGTATTGCCGTATTCCATTTGTACTCCACCCTTGTTTTCTACCTTGAAAGATAGGGGACTCGCACCGCTACTAGCACTACTCACACCGTAAGAAGTAATACGTTGATAGCTTTCTACTTCCGTCCCGTAAGTGGTCGCGTCAGCACCGTAAGTACCTGATGTAGCTACTAATCTATTGCCATCAAGAGCAAAAAAATCGGTACTATTGCCCTTAACGGGAACTAAGTCTGCATCGTGATAAAAATCTTTACCGATACGGCTTATGCCAGATAAACCAGTTAGATTCCAACCGTAACCACACGAACCATTACCCGAAGAGCTACTGTAAGTAATAGCTAATTCAGGTGCAAAATCGTTTAGCCCGTCGGGTAAAACAATAGGTATAGATGTAATTGCTGCGCCTGAATTGCTCACACTATTCATAACTGCAGTTTTCCCTATCGCACAAGCACTGTTTAGTGTTCTTATACTAAAATCGGTGTAAGGTGCTTGTGCCGAAAGAATGTTTAGGCAGAATAGTGATAAAAATATGCTCAAAGTAATTGTTTTAAAAACATTTTTTACTAAGGAGCAAGGAGCAAGGAGCAAGGAGCATAATTTTTTTTGTTTAGATAAGCAAATATTTGTTAGTTTAAATTTTTGCAAAGATATATAATTTCTTTTTAAATATTATTTTATCGAGAATAAAATTTAAAACGAAGAATTTTTTTGTAAAATAATATTTTTTGTTCTAACTAATAAATCATTTATTTACAATAAAAAATAATAGTATTACATTTGTAAACTACTTTATTTCCAAAGGCAGTAAATAAATTATAAAAGAAAAGTATTTTATTTCCAATGTAATGTATTTTATTTCCAGATAAACCTTGAAGGTTTCCAAAGAAATGTTTTGTATTTCCAAAGAAAGTAAGCAGATTTCCAAAACAATATTTTAGTTTACAATAGTAATATTTTAGTTTATAATAGCAATTTTTTGAATTATAATAAAAATAATAATTATTTTACAATAAAAATAATAGTTTTATTTTGCAATATAAAATATTAGCAATACATTTGCAAAGTATTTATATACAAATAAACAGTTGCCTAATGCAAACTAATAGTTACCAATATAAAACTAACAGTTGCCTAATGTAAATCAATGTTTGCCTAATGTAAATCAATGTTTGCCTATTATAAATCAATGTTTGCCTATTATAGGTTGATAGTTGCCAAAATAAATCCCTTAGTTACCATAAATAAATAATTTCCTCACAACTAAATTTTATTATCATGCCAGATTTTGTAAAAACAGATGCGCAGGGTTTTTCTACCCAGCTCCAAAATGCCGCTACCAAAGCGGTGCAGCACGCCACCGTGCTTAACCTGCAACAAAACCACCTTGATGAACGCGCCAACGATGCGGCGTATTTTGAATGGACATACAATGTTTGCCACAGCATTCACAAGAAAAACTTAGAGGCAACAGCGTATTACGAACAATTGCGCTCGCCGTCGGCTAAGTTTTACGGGCAGCCATTAGGCAATGCGCCCATTAACTTTACTTTTCCACCGCAACCCGTTGTTGTTGCGGTGGACGTAGAAGGGCGGTTTCGGGCTTTTGCTAAATACTGTAAGGCGCAAGCTAACTATACCAACTCAATCGGTTTAGACCTCGGCATAGTCGCCGTTGCTGCTACGCCGCCAAACCTCGCTACCATGAAACCTACCATAAAAGTAGCAATAGAAGCAGGTTCGGTAAGCATTCGCTACACCAAAGGTAAGATGGAAGGTATTGAGGTGTTTAAAGACACTGGTAGTGGCTTTGCGCTAATTGGCGTGGCAACGGCAGGTAGTGTTTTTATTGACAAAACCGCCATGCCGCCCTACAATTCGCCAGCCGTTTGGCAGTATAAAGCCATTTATCGCTATAAAGGCAATCAAGTAGGTGTGTATAGCGACTTGGCGGTCATAACTGTAATGAACGCGGTATAAAAGTGCGACGAAATGCTGTTCCGTCGTATGTATTAACAAAACAGCGTTACGCTGCAATAAAAAAACGCCACGTCTCTACCGAAGAGTAGAGACGTGGCATTTTTGTTTTGGTAATAATTATAATTATTTTGTAACTATTTACTGCGGCTTCGTTTCTTTTCGCAATAGTAATTCTTTGCGAAAGCCCTGCAAAAACTCGTCTAAGTTGTCAAAGTCGCGGCGATACGAACCGCCCACACCCCAACGATATTGAAAAGTAGAAGCAATCGTTTGCTCGGGACGCGCGTAGGCGCGCAAGCGGTATCTACCATCAGGCGTGATGAGGTATTCCATCATAAAGTTACCACCAAAATATGTTTGGCTGGTCGCCTGCCCGTTTTGGCTGCCAATATCTACGCTCCCGCCAATGTCCACCAATAGGCGGTCTTTGAATAGCGCGTTTTTCAAGCCGACTTGCACTTGGCTGTTTTGTCCAAACGCTCCTCCCCCACTCGCTGCCGCAGCAGGCGAAGTCTCACCCGTTGTACCCGTGCCGCCAGCATTTGTGAGCGCGTCGGTTGCATCATACATCTTGTAGTTAAACGCAAAATTAACGCTAGAAAGCACTCCCCCACCGTTGTTTTTAATTACGTCACTCAATATATTATTGACATAATTAGAAAGTTGATTAGAAAGGACTTCGGTGAGCGTGTTAATTCCACCCGTCGCAATGCCGTTGCCGCCGCTCACCAAACCGCCCGTCGCGGGCAAGAAGTTTTGCAACACCATTAGCCCAAAAACCTGACGGTTCATCTCGTTCGGGTCTTCTTCCAATATGCGTTTCTTGGTTTCCCAATAGGTTTTGAGGCGTGAATCAATGTTCGGCATATCCACATGAAAGGAAATATCGGGTTTTAGCAAGCGTCCGCGCAAGTCCATGAGCAAAGCAACCTCGGTGCTTTGACGCGCCGTAGCGGAGAGGTTGTTGTTCGAGGTGTATTCTTGTAGAATCTGAAAGGGCGCAACGCGCAGGTTTTTATATATTGCGGTGAGGTTGATGTCGGCATCGTAAGGCGCGCCGTCCCATACTATCGTGCCGCCGTCTTGCACATCAAACGGCTTATTGATAAGGCTCTGATAAGTAAAAAGATAGCTTCCGCGCTTCACCGTATATTTTCCGCGCATCGCAAACTCACCAATACGCCGCAAATCAAGGGTAATGTTGCCGTCGCCCTGACTCGTCATTTTCTCCCCCGTGTTTTCATCAAAAACTAGCTCGAACTGCGCTTTCGGATTAATATTGAGCGTCATTAAAAGGTTTAAACCCTTCGGTTCTACTTTTGCGCGCTGACTGCTACCCACGGCTACACGTTTCTTTTTGACTATATTTATGGAGTCGGGGCTAACAAATTTGATAAAATTGACTGCGCCCACGTCTCGCGCTTCGCGAAGCGGAAAGACGATACGGGTCTGCTCGTCGGTGGTAGCGCGAATATCCATGTCGGTATAACCGAACAAACCAGAAATATCGATGCTCACGTTTTCGCACACGCCTTTACCATAAAAAGTAGAGTTGTCGCCTTGTTGCGTATCGAGCAGCAGGAATTTTGCGGCGGAAATACTTAGATTTGGACCAAAATTTTTAAAGTGGTCATGTGTAATTCCGCCTTTTAGAAAGGCAATATTATTGTATTTATCTACTAACTTTGTTCCTGATAAGTCAAAAATTTGGTCTGATAAACGCGCAGCGACTGCGGGTGCGCGAACGTGTATTTTCAGGAAGTTAATCGTCACGCCTACATTGCGCCCTGTTATTTTGCTCTCGGGTTCGATGTGTGGCAGCGTAGAAGTGCCTGTAATATGCACGTTCGCATCAAATTCGCCCTCTACTTTCGATATTTCGTCCACCAAAAACATCTGTGCCACCTCGATAGGATATTTATTAGCAGTAGCGGTGAGGTCTAAACGCGCTACGTCTAACGGGGACTTTGGCAGAATAACTCTGCCGCCCACATTCACGCGGTTCTGCTTACGGTCTTGCAAATAAGTACCGCCAGAATTGATGCGGAGCGTATCTTTTAGCGAGTTCGTTTTGGCGGCTACCGAGAGTTCACCCCAGCGTACACCGTTAATACTCAGACTGTCCACCCGTCCGAACACGCTCATACCTTTGAGATTGACTAAATCATCGGCGATGAAATTGGCATTAATCAAGCCGTCAAAATCAAGCCCTTTTGATTTAATAATTTCACGGCTTATCCACCCTGCACGAAGATTTTTTGTTTTTAAACTCAAACCTTTACCCTTGTTTTGCCAGAGCTGCACATATTGATTGCCGCTCTGAAACTTAAAATTATCGGTTTTTATACTATCCGCACGGAAGGCAATCAAGTTGCCGCTCGGGACAGTCCAGTCCTGCTTGTAGATTTTGACTAAGGCTTGGTCGAAATGCACTTTAAAAAAGTCGTTTTCGACACTCAACGTGCCGTTTGCATATAAATTAGTGATGTCGGGGAATATCGTCGGCGCGTGTACCCCGAAATTAATGCGGTCGTATTCGGCATTTGCCAAAATATTAACGGGCGGAATATACACGTCCTTACCTATCCGCGTAGATTGTACGCTCAATTCCATCTGCGCTAATACCGCCGAGCCACTGTCTTGCGGATACAAATTGAAATCGACATCGTGGAGCGCGACGTTATTTATAGTGAGCGAGTCGGGGTCGTCCATATTTATTCTGCCTGCCAATTTGTTACGAATATTATCGAAATCAAGGTTTAAATGCAGATTTTTGATAGGCTGAACGGTAGTTATCCGAAGGAAATCCAATAAATTTTTGGTATCTACTACGTTAAACTGCGCTTTTATATTTTGTTGCGCGCTGCTGTGCGATGCGACCGAGTAGCTCGCACGGTTCGCCGTCCATAGTGTATCGAAACGGCGCGGCACGATGCTTAGTTGCTTGGCGAACGACGGAAAATTTCGCTCGAAATACTCGGCAAACGCGTCGGGCAGCGTCGCAAAATTGAACCTACCTTGCAAGTGACCGCTCGCCACATCAGATTTGAGGTCGATAGCTCTGCCGTCGGGCGTGATGTCTGACTCGGCATTTAGGTACGCCAATTCAAACGTTTTGCCGTCTCGGACTACTTTTATTTGGCTTAACGCTAACTTGCCTTTTATATCGTCTGGCTTAGAGCCAACAAAATTTATTTCGCCTGCGCCGCTTACCGCAATATGTTCTTTCGTAATATTTAAAGTGTAGAGGTCAAGTTTTTTGGCGTTTAGCGTAACTTTTGCTTGTGGCAGCTCGGGTTTATTTAAGTCCACATTGCCCGCTATCGCGAGGTCGAGGTCGTCGTCGTGTTTTACAATGCTGCCTTGAAACTGTCGTCGGTCAAACGTACCGTCTATATTAATGTTCGAGTAGGTTTTATCTTTCCAGAAAAACTCCGTAACGGTTGCCTTCACCCGCGCATTTAGATTGTCCAAATCTACACCACGTCCGTTCACGGTAGCCGTAAAACTCGCCTTACCAAAATTTTTATTATCCGTCATTGCGCGCAAATTGAAGTCGCTTAGCGCAATATCGCCTTCGTACTCCAAGTTTTTCATGCCCTTGTCTAATACCAAACGGAGGTCGGATTTTAGCCGCCCGATGTCGGTACGAAGTTCGCCCGCTACCACAAAATCGCTGAGAAAGCCGCTACAATTTCCCGTAAAGTTGATATTGCCGAGTTGGTCTAATTTTGGTGGAATTTGGACGGTTTCAGGTAATAAGTCGTGTATTTCACGCATATTCGTCCGCAAATACTCCAAATTACCTGTGATATTTACTTTTTCGATATCAGTAATATCACGCAACCGCAAGTCGCCCGCGAGTTCGGTCGTTCGTCCCAAACCAATGCGCAAGCCCTGCGCCGAAACTCTATCTATATTGCCGTTGATGCGACCCGTTAGTCGTATTTTATCATCTAAATACTTGCTAATGAACTTATTGCGCTTCGCATTTGGTATAAATCTGACTACGTCGCTTACCGCGATTTCAGCATTTCGGAAGTTAGCCGTTGTATTTACGCGGTGCGCAAAATCGGCAAAATCTGCCCATTTATGAAATCTTATCGCTATACTATCGCCAATCGAACTTGCATTTGTCTCCAAACGGAATTGCTTAAACGCAATATTTCCTTCTGTCAAATGCAATTTGCCTTTGAGTTGCTGCAAGTCGAAACCGCTTTTTTCTTGCGCGCGCATTTTGGTAATCGTCCCGTCAAGGCTTGCTTCTCGCCAACTAAAATCGTTCATCTCTATATTTATATTGCTGATATTGAGGTGATTAAAGTCGATGGTTTGTGGCAGCACAATCGCCTGCTGCATCATATTATTAAATACAAAGCTGCCATTTTTTATTTGTAAGTTTTGGAATGCCGCTATCTGCTCGGGCAGTGCTTTTTTTATGGTATCTATACGAGCAGTGCTACGCACCGATGCGAGCAGCTCGGGTTGTTCGGTGTGCGGCAGTTTTGTAAGTGCGACGCTCGGTCGCTCCAATAGCAGCCGCTCTATTTCTAGGGTTTGCGTCGCGGAACTGACGTTTTTTGTAGCAACATCGATGCGCGGGAGTTCGGCGGCGAGTATTAGTCCTTTACGCGCATCTTCGTAGCGGAAGTTGATGCGTTGCAGCGTAATTTTTTTGAGTTCGCTGATAACCAAATCCTTTCCTTTGGTGCTATTATCCTTTTTCGGTGTAAAGTAATCTATCAAAAACTGATGGTTAAATACGCTGTCCGTTTCCTTTTTATATAAATGTATTTTCGCGTCATTAATCGTAATATCTTCTATACGAAGGTTTCGCGACGCGAGCGCGAACATATCAAGGTTCACCTGCACCATATCGGCGTACAACAAAGTGTCGTGTTGCAAGTCTTGTATAATAATGCCTTCGGCGCGTATTTTATCAAATAATCTGATTTCGATATGCTGAATTTCGACCTTAGTCTTGAGTTCGGCAGTCAAATAAGCGGTCGTTTTGTGTAGCAAATAATTTTGCACCCATACCGATTGCAACGCAATATAAGCACCGATAAGCAGCAAAAACGCGAGCATAAAAACGCGCAGCACCAACACAAAAAGTCGCGCCCCAAAAGCAGTACGCTTTTGAGGTGCGGCGGTCGGCGGCGACGGATTTACGCTGGTATTTTGGTCGTCGTCGGTTGCCTGTGAGTCTATATTTTCATCTACGTCGGCTACGTTTTGAGTTTATTATGGTTTTTTATTTGTAAATATTTGTCATTGTGTGGGTATGTACTTAATCCAACGTTTACGAAACTCCAAAAATTTCGCAAACGAGCGTCCAACTCAAAATTTGCAAATCCTAGTTGGCTATTTCGTCCAATTCTACACGCAAATTCTCTATGATAAACTCTTGTCGGGCAGGCGTATTTTTGCCCATATAATAATCTAATATTTGTTCTATCGACATGCCTTCGGGCAGAAAAACGGGGTCGAGGCGAATGTCCTCGCCTATAAACCGCCCAAATTCGTTCGGCGAAATCTCTCCGAGTCCTTTAAATCGAGTAATTTCGGGCTTGCCGCCCAATGTTTTTATCGCATTTTTACGCTCCTCTTCGGTGTAGCAATAAAATGTTTTTTGCTTGTTGCGAACGCGGAAAAGCGGCGTATCGAGTATGTACAAGTGACCGCCGCGCACGGTATCGGGGAAAAATTGCAAGAAAAAAGTGAGCAAAAGCAGCCGAATGTGCATACCATCTACGTCCGCGTCGGTCGCTACTACGATGCGGTTGTAGCGCAGGTCGTCGATGCCGTCTTCTATATTTAAGGCGTGTTGCAGGAGGTTGAACTCCTCGTTTTCGTACACCACTTTTTTGGTCAATCCGTAGCAGTTGAGCGGCTTACCGCGCAAACTAAACACGGCTTGCGTCTGCACGTCGCGCGCTTTCGTGATGCTGCCCGAAGCGGAGTCACCTTCGGTGATGAATAGCGTCGAGTTGAAACGGTCGGGATTTTTGGCATCTTCGTTGAGGTGCAAGCGGCAATCGCGTAATTTTTTGTTGTGCAAATTTGCTTTTTTGGCGCGGTCGTTAGCGAGTTTTTTGATGCCTGCTATCTCTTTGCGCTCGCGCTCCGACTGTTGTATGCGCTTCAATAAGTCTTGCGCAACGGTCGGATTTTTGTGTAAAAAATTATCTAACTCCTTCTTAATGAAGTCATTAACGAAAGTACGAATAGAAATGCCGTCGGGCGAAATATTTTGCGAACCAAGTTTTGTTTTGGTCTGACTTTCAAAAACAGGCTCTTCGATGCGCACGCTGATAGCCGCAACAACGGAGGCGCGAATGTCTGCCGCCTCGAATTGTTTATTGTAAAACTCGCGGATTGTTTTGACTATCGCTTCGCGAAACGCCTGCAAATGCGTACCGCCTTGCGTCGTATTTTGCCCGTTCACGAACGAATGATATTGCTCGCCGTACTGATTACTGTGCGAAATAGCGAGTTCGATATCGTCGCCGCGCAGGTGAATAATCGGATAGCGGAGGGCTTCATTTTGCGTCTTGCGGGTCAGCAAATCGAGCAAACCGTTTTTAGATTGGTAGGTTTTGCCGTTGAAAACAATCTTTAAACCGATGTTCAAATAGCAATAATTCCAAATCTGATTTTCTATAAACTCGGGTATAAAACGGTAGTTTTTGAACACCGCATTATCAGGACGAAAACGGATAAATGTGCCGTTCGGCTCTGTACTTTTTATTATTTTATGGTCGATTTTGAGGTGTCCCGTCTCAAATTCCGCGCTCTTAGTTTGTCCGTCGCGGATAGATTGCACCGAAAAGAAATGCGATAGCGCGTTCACGGCTTTCGTACCTACGCCGTTCAGTCCGACCGATTTTTTGAATGCATTGCTATCATATTTGCCGCCCGTATTGATTTTAGACACGCAATCCACTACTTTTCCGAGCGGAATGCCGCGCCCGTAGTCGCGCACCGTCACCTCGCCCTCGTTCATCGTGAGTTCGATAGTTTTGCCGTTGCCCATCACAAATTCGTCGATAGAATTGTCGATAACCTCTTTGACCAAAACGTAGATGCCGTCGTCGGGGCTGCTGCCGTCGCCGAGCTTCCCGATGTACATACCCGGGCGCAAGCGCATGTGTTCGCGCCAATCGAGGGAGCGAATGCTGTCGTCGTTATACTTTACGTCGGCGTGTTTATTTTCGTTGTCTTCCATCTTTGTTTCCGCTATTATATATATGTGTATGTTCGGAGTGCAAAGATATGCAATTTGAGTTAAAACAAAATGTTTTTTATTTTATTTTTTTGTGTTATTTCTTATTTTAATTATAATGGTAATATAACAAGCGATGTGGTGTTTCGTTGGCACGAATATTGTGGCGATGAATTGTATTATAATTAAAATATTTATCTGACTGAAATATCTATGTTTAGATTAAATTTATCGTTTGCAAACTTTCGCGTATTAAAACGAGGGTTGCGGTTTCACCTCTTTTTCGGTTTAATCATAGGTACTATTGTTGCTATTCTGACTCACTTTATAAGCGCGGAAGATGGTTTCAAGGGATTTAAAAATATATTTTTATTTGGTTGGTTTATTATACTCACTTTGCGCCCCGTGCTTTTGATAATTGATATTTGTAATGGAGAAAAGATAGTTTGTGAAGGCATTTTATCCTATCATGAATCTGATGGAGAAGGTGAAACTATGATACCTATTACCATTAATGATGGAAATATTAGAATTGATGCAAGTAGTTTTAATTCAAAATATAAATGGGAGAAACACGTAATAGACAATCAAATACAGGTCATTTATTATACACCATATTCTAAAACTATACTGCAAATAGATGATTTTGAATTGCAATAATGCGATATAAGTCAGGCGTTTCCTATCAATTTCACTTTATTCCCATGAAAAAAATACTATTTATGCTCTTTGGCATTATTGGTTTATACGGTATCGGTTTGGTTATCAATACTTTGCATAGTTTTTATGGTTTTGCGAAAGGCGTTCAAGAAGATTGTAAAAAGCAATTTGTCCAACGCAAGAAATTCATGCACGATTATTCTTTTCGCGGCGCAGTCGTATCAAAAAAATATTATAAGAATTGCGAAATTGGTAAATACAAACTAACTATTCACGTCAAACACGACACTACTTACGATAACCTTATAGATAATCAATACAGTAGTTACTATCACTTTAAGGAAGATTCGTTATTTTTGGCTGTGCCTAAATCTTTATTTGAATCGGTGCAAGTAGGCGACACTTTAACAAAAAGCAAAGGCAACGCGGTTATTTTGAGTAGCCGTAGGCAAATAGAGGTATTCTCCGACGCGTCAGAAGAGTGGTTTAGATAGAGTTATTACGCCCATTATCAAAAAAAATATCAAAAAAAATATTATTTGTTCTCTTTGGCATCGTTAGTTCATACGGTATTATTTCGGTTATCAATACTTTATAGCATAAAAAACGCTACACAGCTTTGCTGCGTAGCGTTTTTTAATTACAATTGAATAGTATTTATAAATTATCACGCGGTTTCGTGCGCAACTGTTCACTATTCACTGTTAGTTGTTCACTGAAAAAAACTTATTTCCCCGTTTTCACGGGTGTTGCCGCGCCGCCTGCTATTGGTTTAGATACCTTTAATACGATGTCGTGTTTGCGTTTGTCTTGGAGCGAGCCGAAATTGGTATTTGCCCAAATGAGTTGCGCTTCTTCGCCCGTAGCGGTTTTCATGATGAGTTGTTTAATCATGCGTTTGTTGGGGCGTTCCTCAAAAGTCGCGTCTTTGTACGAGTCGCGCAGGATGCTCTCGAGTCGCAAGTAAGTGACTTCGGCAGCCTCTTTGGTTACTGCGGCATTTTGCGCGAAGTAGCTTTGATGTACTGATGGCGCTGCTTTTGCACTGATGTCGGTCTTGGCGGATTGCGGCAGCGTGAGGCTCGACTCGAACATACCCGAGCCTTCTTTACCGATGACCGCGCCTTTTTCGGCAATGAAATTACCTTGTGCCGCTGCCAAAATGTCATCCAATGATTTTTTGAACTGCTCGTCGAAGGTAGGCTCGGCATACGCCGCAGCCGCTTTTGGCTTTCCCTTTCCTTTTTTACCTTTGGCGGGTGCAGCCGCCGCTACTGGCTCGGGTGCGCTCACAAACTCGGGGAGTTTGACCAAGTCCACACTTCCGCGATTGGGGCAGCCCATACAAGCCGTATCGCCTTTCACTTTGGGGCAGCCGTCTTTATCGTCCATTACGCCGTCGCCGTCAGAGTCGACGTTTGCGCCTGCCGTACCTTTGGCTGCTGCCATTTTAGCATCGCGGCGGTCTGCTTGTGCCGAAGCGTGTTGCGCCGTCGCGCCCATCAATACAACGACTGCGAAAGTCGCTACGAACTGTTTTTTTGAGATAAATTGCATGATTTTTTATTGAAAATTAAAAATGATGAGACATTGAGTACTGATTTATAATATTATAGCTGTATAATCTGTTGCAAATGTATTCCAAAAATTTGAAATGAGGTACATATTTGAAATAAAAACGTGACAGCCTTATTTTTTATTGTAACAACCTTTAAAATAATTGCATATTTTATACCAAAAATCATACTTAACAAAACATTATAAGTATGTAATATTGTAATACTGATTTGACTAATAATTTTACCAATACTGAAAAACTGATAACAAAGGATAATGGTCAGAGCCGCCTTCGCGCAACACCTTGAAATACGAAGATTTTAGTTTTTGGTCTAACAAAACATGGTCGATACTGAGCGCGGGTAGTTTGCCTGCATAGGTAAAACTGAATCCGCTACCACTCTTTTTGAACGCATCTTGCAAGCTGCCCGCGAGGGTTTGATAGGCGTAGGAAGATGGCGTATCGTTAAAATCGCCGCAAACAACGACTGGATACGGGCTGTTTCGGATAGAATCAGACAACATTTCTACTTGTGCGGCACGCTTTACAAAGCCTCTATATAGTTTGTGCAAGGTGCGTGCGTAGGTTTGTTGCTCATCTTTGTGCATCAGTTCGTCCAAGTCGCTTACAAATTCATCGGCATCTTTACCGAGTCTAAACGACTGTAAATGAACGTTATATACTCTAATTATCTTATCGGTATCCACTATGATATCAGCATACATTACGCTGTTGGAGGAGTTCGGGAAACGGAAACCGTTATAATTTTTTATTGGGAACCGCGAAAATATTTCATTTTGTGACTTTGTGAAATCTGACGCATGATACTCGTGGTCGATGTGTGGCAGATTTTCGGTCGCGGACGAAGGAACTTGCTTCGTATAATTAGATTCTTGAAAACACATAATATCTGCATCTTGACGCATAATGAGTTCGATAGCTTTGCGCGGACGATTTAGATTTTTTGTGACATCATAAATATACCTCAAACTGAGGTCACCATGTACATTATAGCTTAATAAACGAATGCCAGGCGGCGGCGAAGGTGCTTTTGCACGAAATTGAAATATGCCATTAAAATGTGACAGCCCAAGAATAAAAACAAAAAATAAGTAAAATGCCATCATTCTATACTTAAGTATTGCCCAAAAAAATAAAATTATTTGTCCCAAAGCAATAAATGGATAAGCTAACCCAAAAAAAGGCAACCACCAAACGGTGTTTGGCGAAATATAGGGTGCTAAATTTGCTAAAAGCGAACTCAGCAATACTACCCATGCAGATATGGCAAATAAAGAGCGTATTAACCACGATAAAATCTTCATATTTTTATATTTTAACTTATATTTTTAGTTTTAAACTGTTGCTGCATACGCAACCTAATTTCCACAAATCAAAAACTAAAAGTGATGGTTTGGAACTGTTTAAATTTCGTAATAAATAACTTTTTGTGACCCCAAAAAAAGTTGTCACTAAATTAATCATTTTTATTTTTTTTATAATCAAAAAATAACGCATTAATTTGACCTCGGCTAACCATTCATTTTCGTATAAATTCAATTGATATAATTGCAATAAATTAATAATACCTTGTCCTGTTTTGGCAATAAAAGTAGGCGCGTCCTCCAAACCAATATGCACTAACGGATTGTCTATATGCTGAATAATGATATTTTTTTGACCTAATTCGTAGCCAAATAACGTGTCCTCGTGTCCGTAATTCGTAATCGTTTCGTTAAATTTTACTTGCTCGAAAACGGCTTTTGATACCATGAAATTGAACGTAATAAACGACCTATTCGGGTGCAACTCGCGCACTCGGGCAGGCGCACATTCGCGCTGTACACCGTAGAGCCAACGAAAATACCAAGCCTCAAATTGCACTTTTTCAGTGTAAACGCGACCACCATAAACCACTTTTTGCGCACCGTCTATCAAGTCAATATACCTTTCAAGATATTGATTATCAACAGTTTCGGCATCACAGTCCATAAAAATAAGGTAGTCGTATTGCGCTTCTTGCGCCAATAAATTACGGATAGTGGCACGACCAATATTTTTATCTAAACCAATAAATCGTGTATTTTTATACGCCAAAATACTTTTATTAATCGCTACAAAATCACCCTGCGAAGCATCGTCTATCACCAATATTTCATAAGGCATATTCGCCGCTAACGCTTGTTTTACAAGGCTGGCAACGAGTCCGCAAATATCGTAATTATAAACTGGCAAGCAAATAGTGTACATAAATTCTATTAAAATTAAGCCGCGTTGCCGTGCTATGAATTATAATTAATTTAAAACATCTTATAAAACTATAATTTCGACGGCTAAGATACTACCTTTGTATTATAAAACGAACGGTTTATTTATTATAATACATAATCTATTGATATACAATGCAATATAAAAATAATATTTTAGAAACTATCGGCAATACGCCCTTAGTGCGCCTCAATAAAATCATGGCAGGCATACCCGCTTTGGTCTTGGCGAAAATAGAAACGACCAACCCTGGCAACTCGGTGAAAGACCGAATGGCGGTCAAAATGATTGACGACGCGGAGGCGAGCGGGCTGCTCAAACCTGGCGGGACTATCATCGAGTGTACGTCTGGCAATACGGGAATGGGCTTGGCGATAGCGGCGTGTGTGCGTGGCTACCGTTGTATTTTTACTACCTCCGACAAGCAATCGAAGGAGAAAGTAGATATGCTCAAAGCGGCTGGCGCAGAGGTAATCGTCTGCCCGACAAACGTCGAGCCGACCGACCCGCGCTCGTATTACTCTGTGGCAGAGCGACTTAATAAATCAACGCCTAACTCGTGGTGGGCAAATCAGTACGATAATTTATCGAACAGAACAGCGCATTACGAAAGTACTGGACCCGAAATTTGGGCGCAAACCGAAGGGAAAATTACTCATTTTGTGGTAGGCGTAGGCACGGGCGGAACTATCTCGGGTGTCGCGAAATACCTCAAAGAACAAAATCCTGACGTGCAAATTATCGGTATCGATACTTATGGTTCGGTATTCAAAAAATACCACGAAACGGGTATTTTTGACGAAAAGGAAATTTATTCGTACATTACCGAAGGTATAGGCGAGGATATTTTGCCCAAAAATGTGGATTTTTCGCTTATCGACCATTTCGAAAAAGTGAGCGATAAAGATGCTGCTATATATACGCGCAAAATCGCGCAAATGGAGGGTATTTTGGCGGGCAACTCGGCAGGCTCGGCAGTAGCTGGCATTTTGCAGATGAGAGACCGCTTTAAGCCGACCGATGTAGTCGTTGTGTTGTTTCACGACCATGCGTCGCGCTACGTCGCTAAGTTTTTTAATGATGCGTGGATGCGCGAACGCGGCTTTTTGGACGATGCACTTACGGTGCGCAATATTGTAGAAAAACGGACTGGAAACAATTTTTTCCATGTCACAAAAACAACAAAATTGCGCGACGCTTTGCAGTTGATGAAAGACAACGATGTGTCGCAACTGCCTGTTATGGAAGGCGACGCGGCGGTCGGTACACTGTTAGAAACAAACCTCCTCAACGCGCTGCTCGAACACTCGGTCAGCATGAGCGACGACGTAGCGGCGGTGATGAGCGAGCCGCTTCCGATGGTCGATATCGAGATGCCGTGTGATAAATTGTCACATTACATGAATAAAAATACGCCTGCCGTTCTAACTCGCGACATGGCGGGTACGCTGCACGTTATTTCTCACTACGACATCATACAAACGCTGTAAGCACTCTTAATTTTATGGATAAAAAAATAAACGCACTGCTGCAACTTGCCGACTACTTGCGCGCGCCGCTTACCGACGAACTCGACGCGATAATGACACGCACAACGATTGAAAATCAATGGTTTACACGCGAAAATCAGTTGATTGCGTTAGATGCAATTGCCAATCATTTTTTGGACGAGCAGCAGCTTCGCGGTTGGTTGAGCCGATATGATTTTAGCGAAAACGACCAAAATTATAGTGAAAATACGCCACTAAAAACGGTCGGTATAGTGATGGCGGGCAACCTGCCGTTGGTGGGTTTTCACGATTTTTTGTGCGTATTTGTAAGTGGCTGCCGTGCGGTGATAAAGTTATCAGACAAAGACAAACGTCTCTTGCCGTTTTTGGTGCAAAAACTAACTGAATATTATCCTGAAATGGCAAATTTGGTTGTTTTCCAAGATAATTTAAAGGAAATTGATGCTTTAATTGCGACAGGTAGTACAAATACAAGTCGTTATTTTGACTATTATTTTAGCAAAATACCACATATTATTCGCAAAAATAGAACCTCCGTAGCGGTATTGCGCGGCAGCGAAACAGAGGAAGAATTCCATCAATTAGGCATCGATATTTTTCGTTATTTTGGTTTGGGCTGTCGCAATGTAGCTAAATTGTACGTCCCGCGTGGCTACGATTTCAACTTATTATTAGAGAAATTGCACGACTTCAATTCGTTGGTTTTACATCATAAATACAAAAATAATTTTGATTATAATTTCACGCTGACGATACTCAATAAAGTCCCGCATCTCAGCAACGGCTGCACTATTTTGGTCGAGGAAAAAGTGTTGCATTCGCGTATCGCGATGCTGCATTATGAGTATTATGACGCGCTCGAGGAAGTACAAACCGCTATTACGGCGCAATATGACGCGATACAGTGTGTGGTTGGCAATGTCAAATTGGCGGATATTGAGGTCTTGCCATTTGGTAAAACGCAGCAGCCAGAACTCTGGGATTACGCCGACCGAATGGATACGATGGCGTGGCTTAACGAGCTACGATAAATGCGCCGAAACGCTGTTCCGTTGATATACACGCCGAAACAGCGTTTCGGCACACTTTTAACTTTTGTAAAAAAATATGTCTAAAAAAATCTCTTTATTAGTTTTTTGCTGCTTAGTAGCGGCGAGTGTAATGGCGCAAACTGCTACGGGCGGTCAGATGAATTTTTTTGTGGACAAAGGCATCGGAATTTTTGCGGTAATTGCGATAGTGATTTCGTGGAGTCGCAATAAATCTATTCTTTGGTGCTTAATTCACGGAATGTTGGGTTTTGGTTACATTATTTATTATTACTCTGTGTTGAAAAATAAAGATTAAGTTGTTCTGTTCTTTATATTTAATTGACTCAAAACGTGCGGTTTAAACCAAGCTATTTCGCGCAAGATGCGCCTAAGCGTGTCTTGCGCTTGTTGCTACATTTGCGTAAAACGAACGTGCGGGAGGTACGTTGGTGGATAGTATTATCACTGCTTATTGCAGAACTTTTGGGCGTATTTGATGTATACGAAATGGTCAATCGGTGGTTGCTGCCTGGCGTTGGGCGACTAACCGCAGCGCAGCGATTGGCGGCAGAATCTGTATTTGGCGAAAGCCTAAATTACGACCGTATTTTGATAGATAATCATGCGGCTATCGCCTGTAAAAAAGGCAATTTTGCGTATGTTTCTTTCCATATTGTCAATCATTTCGGACGCATAGAGGATTGGCATTTGATACACGAACTCATGCACGTTTGGCAATACGAGCGCGTCGGCGCACCTTATATATTATATGCGTTGCAGGCGCAACACTCGCCCGAAAGCTACAATTACGGCGGAACGATGGGGCTCATCGAACACCAAAAAATGGGTTTGCGTGCCTTCAATTTTGAGCAACAAGCCGATATTATCGCCGATTATTTTCGTATAACAACGGGTTTAAAGCCGCAGTGGAGCGATGCAGTTGCTACGGAATTATACGAGTTCTATATTGAGGAGTTGCGCGGCGGTATTTATTGTAGAGAAAGCTGATTTTTTGTGATTTGTTTTATCTATTTGTGACAAAATAGAAATATTTTTTTTATATTTGTGACACTGATTTTTTGTTTGTCACAACACAACATATTTATACAACACTAAAAAAATGAGCGAAACACAGCCCCAAATTATCATTGACTTAAAGTTAATTGCCAAAAAGAAAAAAAGCCTCGAAAAGGTGAAGGCGGAACTCAAGAAAGAGTTTATCGGCATCGATTATGTGATAGACGAACTGGTCGATTACATACAGATTTGGTATTTAATGCCCGAAGTACTTACACGCCCGATTATCGTGAACCTTTGGGGTATGACGGGTGTGGGCAAGACCGATTTGGTACGCAAATTGGTCAATAAACTGAACTATCAGGACCGCTTTGTGGAGGTAGAACTGAGCAACTCGAGCGCGGGCGCGTCGGGCTATCAACATTATAACACGGTGGCGAATATTTTGACGAATAACCGAGTGGACGACGGCAAACCGTCGATAATTCTTTTTGACGAAATACAGCGATTTTGTACGATTGACGTGGAGGGCAAGCCCATTCAGAATACCTCTTTCAACGATTTTTGGGAGCTACTGAGCGACGGCAAACTCGCAAAACGGGCTATGCGCGACGAAATGGAGGAGATGATGGATAGGTATTTGTTTGCGTCTATGCAGCGCAAAAAGAAGCCGCCAAAAAAAGAAGATAATACTGACGAATACGACCCGTACTCGAACGATACGCTTGGGTTGTGGAATGCCCGCCGTCTGAAAGCCACTTTTGGCTTCGAGGACGACTTGTACAAGCTCGCCGAAATGAAGGAAGAGGACATTATAAAAACGCTCGAGCGCGCTACAAAAGAGAAAAAAATATACGAAGCGGTCGATTATTCTAAGGCGTTATTGATTATTAGCGGCAACTTAGATGATGCGTTTTCGATGTCGACGGAAACGTCGGAGTCGGACGTGGACGCGGATATTTTTCATGCTTATACTGAAAAAATTTCTATTGTTAATATCAAAAAATCACTTTCTACGCGGTTCAAACCCGAGCAAGTGGCGCGTTTTGGCAATATTCATTTGATTTATAAGTCGCTGAAAAAGAAGGATTTTGAGCAATTGATAGCAGTAGAAATCAAGAAAATAATAGAAAAAAATCTGCGTCTTTTTGGCGTAACGGTCGTCGTTGATAAAAGTATCAATCGCTTGTTGTACCAAAACGGCGTGTTTCCTGTGCAAGGCGTTCGCCCTGTTTTTTCGTCGGTTATCGATATTTTGGAGGCGAACTTGACGAAGTTTTTATACGAGGCGTTTATGACCGAGCAACGCAGTATTTCGGTAGATTACGACTTCACGAAACAGGTGTTAAGCGGCACGTTCGAGAACGGCGAAGCGGTCGTGTTGCCGTATATCGGGCGTATAGATATGGTGCGTCAGCGCAATCTCGCCGATGCAGTCGCGAATGTGTCGGTGCATGAGGCGGGTCATGCGGTGGTTTACGGCGTGTTATTTGGGCTTTCGCCGTTGCAATTGAAGTCGAAAGTGGCATCAAACTACGCTGGCGGCTTCACTTTTCCGCATCAAATATACATGACGAAGGAAAATATGCAGCGCAAAATACAAATTTACTTGGCTGGCGGACTTGCCGAAGACTTGATTTTTGGCGAAGCAAACGCAACTATCGGCAGAGAAAACGACCGCGAACAAACGGTCACACTCGCTACCGATTACTTGCGTAAATACGGGTTTGACCCTGAGTTTCAGGCGTATTATGTATCGTCAGGCGAAAACGCAATGGGTATGCTCGTGACCGACAAATCGGTGGAGGCGATGATACAAATGCAGGTGGTCGATACGCGCAAAATACTCGCCGACAACCGCTCGCTACTGATAGAACTGAGCGTCGAGCTCAACAAATACGGCAGTCTCGACATCAAAACCGTTGCCGCTATCGCCAAAAAACATGGGCATAATTGGAAAGTAAAAGGAGAAAATTATTTGCATCTAAACGGTTACGCAGAGCAGTTGCGCGAAAGCGAAAAGTCTTCAAAAAGATAGAATTTTAATTGGCAAACCAAAAAATATTTATAATGGGCTAAGATTTAATACAATAATAAATGATTTTAGTTAATGCGCTACTCTATTCACACACAATTATTTACACATTATAAAATAATATTATTTGTAATAAAAAAGGGCTTGTGCCTTGTAAATAAAGGGTTTTGGCAAAGTATTTGATATTCGTAATACTATATATGATAAAAAAGTTCAAATTTTTTGATTGTAAAATATACATCATCTCATTTTTTAATTACTTTTGCAGCGCATCAGTTTTACAAATTATTTTCAAATTTAATCAAAAATCAATGGCAAACGACAGTTTTCAAACTAACAACAAAGAAGAAAAGGAAAATAGCAAACGCGGTTTGCTGGCAGCTATACTCGGTGTAGCCCTTTTAGGTATGACAGGACTCAACGTGTATTTGTTGTACAACAAATCACAACAAACACAAACGATTGAAAAACAAGAGTTTGCGCTCACAAAAAGCGACTCACTCAACAAAGAATTGACGCATCAATACGATGACGCAATGAAGGAATTGGAGGCGCAAAAGGGTACAAGTGCTGAACTCAATAAGCAGATTGAACAACGTAAGTCGGAACTTGCGCGCGCAAAAAATGAAATCGCAGGCATGATTAAACGCAGCGGTAACGACAAAAAAGCGACTGCCGCTATCGAGGCTAAAATGCGAGATATGCAGTCGCAGGTAGAAGGCTATATGGCGGAGGTCAAAAAATTGCAAGAAGAAAACGGTATCCTCAAAACCGACGTAGAGAAGAAAACGGGTGAAATAACCTCGCTCAAAACCGAAGTAGAAACCAATAAATCCTCTATTGCGCAAGGCGAAGAAGCCCGCAAAAAAATAGAAGAGGAAAAAGCAGACTTGCAGAAAAAAGTTGATATCGGCTCTGTTTTGAAGTCAAACAACCTCAAAGTAACGCCTATGTGGGAGCGTAAAGGCAAAGAAGACTGGGTTAAAAAGGCGAAAAACTGCGAGAAAATCAAAATCGAGTTTGATGTCATCGAGAATAAAGTGACTAAACCAGGCGAAAACTATTTTATAGGTCGCATCATCAATCCGCGTGGCGAAACTTTGTTTGTAGAAAGCAAGGGTTCGGGTACGTTCAAAGATAATGTAGGCACTGAGGTGCGTTTTACCGTGTTCAAAGCATTTAATTATAATAATGATGCACCGAAAGTAGTGATGGAATGGCGCGATACGAAGTTCGAAAAAGGCGACTATCAAATCGAGATTTTCAATAAAGGCTACAGCGTTGGCAAACAGACTATTACTTTAAATTAAGTAAATTTCATATCTAAAATAATAAAAAAAGCCATCTATTCTGTTACGAGTAGGTGGCTTTTTTAGGTTTATTGAGCTTTGCTATGCTACAAAATGGTCGGTAATATCAGTGCCGCCGCCTTTCGGATCTGCGCCGTATTCGTTCGAACCTGCCGTGCCTTCCGAAACCGCTAAGTAAAAGTTGTAAAACGGGATAATCAAAAACCAGCCGCTTTTGCCTACATCGTGCATACGACGTACACCAACTGCAATAGCAGGTAGTAATAAAGCGACTGAGTAGATAGACGACAAAATTGGAAATTTGATTGCGCCTGCAATTATGCCAATAACGATAGAACCTATCATATTGAATAAAAAGAAATACCAATATTCGCTTCTGCGCGCACGACCGTTGAAGTCGGCATAGTGGTTTTGGATCGCATTCGTAAAGTAACTAAACGGATTCATAAGATAAAATGATTTAAAAAAATAAAAAAAGTAAAAATTTCTACTCGTAGGCTTTTCGATACCGCCTGCTGTTTTTTGAGTGGTAGCAACACCGTAGGTAATACTTGCAAAGTTATATATTATTTTTAACAAAATCATAACAAATTATAAAATAAATAAATAAACTTTTTCATTTTTTAAAAACGAAAATCAGTAGCGTAAAAATATTTTACTACCGTATAATTTTTGTACCTTTGCGGTCTGAAAGAAAAAGAAAATATTTTTTTAAACTATAAAACACAATAAATATGATATTGCCCGTTTGGATGATACAATTTATGAAATACCGCTTTCCAGTGTCGTTAGCGATGTTTTTGGGCGGTATCGCCTTGATTTTTGCTATTGGTGGCGAATGGGCATGGCTGATATGGCTGCCTGGTTTGATACTACTTTTAGCGCATATATTTGTAGGAACTGCCGCTACCGCGTCGCAGTTATTGCAGATGAACGACTTGGAAGGTGCAAAAGCGATGCTCGCTAAAACGCTGAATGTGAACTGGTTATATACGCCGTTTCGTACCAATTACCACGCGGTAGATAGTATGATAGCGATGATGGGCAACGACGCGGCAGGTGCGGAAGCGGCGATGAAACGCGCCGCAGCACTCGGCGGCAACTCTGACTCGGAGCAGGCGGTTATGCTGTTTAACCTCGGTATGATGCAGATGCAACAACAAAACGTAGCGGAAGCGGAGAAGAATATGCGCCGTGCGACCGAACTCGGTTTGCCCGACGAGCAAGCGTCTATCGCCGAACTCAATTTTGCGTTCATCGCACTCAATAAACGTAATATTAATGTGGCGAAAAAACACGCCGAAAAATGCCGCGCCCTCAAGCCGACGAATGCGGACGTATTGAAGCATTTAGCCGAGTTCGATAAGGCGATGAAACAGAGCGGACAATACACCGACTCTACAATGGCGATGCGTATGGCGCAACAGCGCAACCAGAAAAAACGATAATTTCGTACACTATATATATAGCTGAAATAAATTAAACGACATTTTTATGTACGCTCAAAAAATAGGTTAAACCTACCAGCCCCTCCAAAGGAGGGTAGCAGGCTACGTTTTAACTATTTTTTATCGCTCCCGATAATGTCGCTTAATTTAAAACATATATCATGAATATAAATAATCCTACGGAAGACGATGGACACATTTTGCCCGATGCCGAACCCAAAGCGGCGGAAGTCGTGCGCGGCGCGGACGGCAATATCATAGAAGATACCGACGATGCAGATGTCTTTTTTGAGCATCATCGCCTCGTGATAGATAAAGGGCAAACGCCTTATCGCATCGATAAATACTTGATGGATCATCTTTATCGCGTCACTCGGACGCGCATGAAAGATGGCATCGAGGCGGGAAATATCAGGGTAAACGACCAGCCCGTCAGCCCTAACTATAAGGTGCGTCCGCACGACGTGATTACCGTTGTGCTAAACAAACCGATAAGTAGCGGCGTGCTGCAAGCGGAAGATATGAACCTCGATATTCGCTACGAAGACGACGATTTGATGGTGGTGTACAAGCCGCCTGGCATCGCGGTTCACCCAGGCGTAGGCGTACATTCGGGTACGCTCGTGAACGGACTCGCGTTTCACCACGACTCGCTGCCCACAAAACCTGGTAATTTGGGTACGCGGGCAGGTTTAGTGCATCGAATAGATAAGGATACAAGCGGCTTATTGGTCTGCGCGAAATCCGAATTTGCGATGGCGCACCTCAGCGCGCAATTTTTCAATCATACTACAAAACGCACCTATAACGCTATCGTTTGGGGCGAACCCACCGAAAAAGAAGGCACGATAAACGCGCCCGTAGGCAGACACGAACGCCACAGAATGTTGATGGCGGTACAAGAAGAAGGCGAAGGTAAACACGCAATTACGCACTATAAGGTACTAGAAAGTTTGGGATATGTGAGTTTGGTAGAATGTCGTTTGGAAACAGGGCGGACGCACCAAATCCGTGTTCACATGAAACACATAGGACATACCTTATTTAACGACGAGCGTTACGGCGGCGACCGCATCTTAAAAGGAACGATTTTTTCGAAGTACAAACAATTTGTAGAAAACTGCTTTCAGGTCTTGCCGCGACAAGCGTTACACGCCAAAACCTTAGGTTTTGTTCACCCGCGTACAGGCGAAGAAATGTTTTTTGAGTCGGAGCTGCCCGACGATATGCAGAAATGTTTGGAGCGGTGGCGGACGTATGTAGAGCCGCGTCGCGGCGACAATCAGCATTAAAAAAGTTTACGGCTTACCGTTTTGATATTATCGCTTAAAAAAGTTTATCGCTTACAGCTTTACCTCAATAACGGTCAAAAGTTTATTGCTTACAGTTCATAGCTTATCGCTTAACGAAAAAAAATGATATTCAACCTCTCCGAACACAATTCCGCAGCGAATCACTATATTGCGGAGTTGCGCGATGTGGCTATACAAACCGACCGTATGCGTTTTCGGCGCAATTTGGAGCGAATTGGTGGTATTTTGGGCTACGAACTCAGCAAAACGCTCACTTATACGCCCGCCGAAGTGGAAACACCGCTCGGGACTGCCGAGACTACGCTTGTCGCGTCGCCGATAGTACTCGCCGCTATTTTGCGCGCAGGGCTGCCGTTGCACCAAGGTTTATTGAATATTTTTGATACGGCGGACAATGCTTTTGTGGCTGCTTACCGCAAACACCACAAAGACGGCACGTTCGAGATAGCGACCGAATATATTTCTTGTCCGAACTTAGACGGAAAAGTACTCATCGTCGCCGACCCGATGCTCGCAACAGGCTCGTCTATCATCGTCGCATTAGAAAAATTATTGCTTAACGGCACACCCGAAGCCGTGCATATCGTTACCGCTATCGCCTCCGTTTATGGCATCGAGCAAGTGCAACGCTTTGTGCCACAAGCACATCTATGGGTGGGCGCGATAGATGAAGAGCTTACCGCAAAATCGTATATCGTACCCGGACTCGGCGACGCAGGCGACTTAGCGTATGGCGAAAAAATGCAAGAGTAAAAGTTTAGGTTTAACGGCGTGCGGGTTTAAACCCGCACAGAGGGAATAAAATAGGTGCGGGTTTAAACCCGCACACCGTTGCGCCTCGCCCACATAAGTTTACTACTTTTCACAGTTTAAAGTTTCAACAAAAAAATGATTGATGTAATTTTGGGTTTGCAATGGGGCGACGAAGGCAAAGGTAAAATTGTAGATTACCTCGCCGAACGTTACGATATGGTTGCCCGTTTTCAGGGCGGACCGAATGCAGGACACACGCTCATTTTGGGCGGCAAAAAATACGTCTTGCATACCGTCCCGTCGGGTATTTTTCGCCCGCATTTGCAAAACCTTATTGGCAACGGAGTGGTATTAGACCCTGTCACATTCCAAAAAGAATTGATTAACTTGGATACCGCAGGTGTGCAATACCGCGACCGTCTATTTATTGCCAAAAAAGCACACCTTATTTTGCCTACACATTGCTTATTAGATGCCGCTTCGGAGGCAGCGAAGGGCAGTGCGAAAATCGGTTCTACGCTAAAAGGCATCGGACCTACCTATATGGACAAAACGGGTAGAAACGGTTTGCGCGTAGGCGATTTATTGTTGCCTAATTTTATTGATAAGTATAATGTCTTGAAAGACAAGCATTTAGCTATGGTTTCGCATCTGTACGGCTACGATGTAGCACAGTTCAATTTGGCGGAGCGCGAAGCCGCTTTTTTTGCGAGTGTAGAAGTACTCAAAACCTTACAAATGGTTGATGGTGAGTACTTTATAAACGATGCTTTGCGCAACGGAAAGCGCGTACTCGCCGAAGGCGCACAAGGCTCGATGCTCGATGTGGACTTTGGTACTTATCCGTTTGTGACTTCGTCTAATACGATTACGTCGGGTGTATGCAACGGACTGGGCGTTGCGCCGCAACAAATAGCAGAGGTGATTGGCATTACAAAAGCGTACTGTACGCGAGTAGGCGGCGGTCCGTTTCCTACCGAACTAGACAACGAACTCGGTGAGAAAATACGCAAAGAAGGCGGCGAATTTGGTGCTACGACGGGCAGACCGCGCAGGTGCGGCTGGCTCGATATTCCGCAGCTAAAATATACGATTATGCTCAACGGCGTGACGCAACTTTGCATCACAAAAGCTGATGTACTCAATATTTTTGCGGAGATACAGACTGCTACACATTATAAATATAATAATATAATATCGGATAGATTGCCATTTGATATTTGTGATATTGCTATCGAGCCTGTTTTGGTAGCGCACAAGGGTTGGGAGCAGTCTTTGGACGGAGTGTCACAATTTGAGCAATTACCTGTACATTTACAAAACTATATTACCTATTTGGAAACGGAATTAGCGACTCCAATTACGATGATATCGACTGGGCCTGAGCGCGAAAAATTGATATTGAAACCTGCTTAATCAAATTTGTATTTCAAAATAATTCTAAAAAAGCGACCGTTCCTAGATTGGAACGGTCGCTTTTTCTATTGGTAATATCTTAGGTATTATAGCTTTCTCTTATAAATCCACCTTCCGAATGAATGACTTGACCTGTTACCCAAGCTGCATTTTCACTGACCAAAAAAGCAATCAATTTTGCTGCGTCTTGCGGCTGCCCGAGTCGTCCCATTGGAAATCGTTGTAGGAATATTTCTGTTTGACTGTCGTCTAACCAACCCGTATCTGTCAATCCTGGATTGACCGCATTTATGGTTATGCCTTTTGCCGCAAGTACTTGCGATAGCGTTCGCGTGACGTCTTCTATGGCTGCTTTTGTTGCAGCGTAAGCGATTTCGTCACTCATAAAACTCAACGATTGACCCGAAATTAGGTTGATAATGCTGCCGTTTTTTTGCCCTTCAAACCACTTCACAAATTCAACAATCAATAAAGTAGGTATTTTCAGATTTATAATATAATGATTATCAAGCTCTTCGCCAGTTATATTCGTAATATTTGTAGCCGTGCTGTAAGTGGCGTTATTCACTAAAATGGTAGGCAAACCTAACACTTTTTGTACGGCTTCAAATAAAATAGCTACGCTGTTTTGTGCTAAAAAATCTAATTCCAACTTTTCGCACCGCACACCCAAACTTCTTATTTCTGCTTGAATTAAATCAGGTTCGTTATCCGCTACGCTCCAAGGCATTTGTTTGTCATAGTCGTGCCAAAAAGTAAAAAAAATATCAATATTATTCTTGGCTAATTCCACACAAATTGCTCTACCAATTCCTTTCAATCGGCTCACGCCTGTCACTACCGCACTTGGTCTAGCCATATTTTTTGTAATATTAAAAGCAAAAATTACACGCCCAAATAATTTTTCAATAACTTGGATTTTGAGGTAGAACGTAGTTTATTGATGGCTTTGTCTTTGATTTGACGGACGCGCTCGCGGGTCAATCCGAACTGGTCGCCGATGTCCTCGAGCGATAAGGCGTGTTCTACGCCGATGCCAAAATACAGTTTTATCACGTCGCGCTGACGGTCGGTAAGCGTACTGAGCGACCGCTCTATCTCTATGCGGAGCGACTCGACATAAGAGAGTTGCCCGTCGGTAGCACCTGTGCTACCGTCTGAAAGTACGTCGAGCAGCGAGTTGTCCTCGCCCTCTACGAAAGGTGCATCGACCGAGACGTGCCGTGCCGCTACGCCGAGTGTAGTTTCTACTTCGTCGGTAGCGATGTCGAGCATTTCTGCCAATTCTTCCGCCGACGGCTCGCGCTCAAACTCTTGCTCGAGCTGCGAAAATGCTTTATTTATTTTGTTCAGCGAGCCAACTTTATTGAGCGGCAAGCGCACAATACGCGACTGCTCGGCTAACGCCTGCAATATCGACTGGCGTATCCACCAAACGGCATACGAAATGAATTTGAAACCGCGCGTTTCGTCAAACCGTTGTGCTGCTTTTATCAAGCCGAGGTTGCCCTCATTGATAAGGTCACTCAGCGACAAGCCCTGGTTTTGGTACTGTTTGGCTACCGAAACCACAAAACGCAGGTTTGCTTTGGTGAGGCGTTCTAAGGCGGCTTGGCTGCCTTGTTTTATCTTTTTGGCGAGATCAACCTCCTCTTCGGGCGTTAAAAGATCCACTTTGCCAATCTCTTGCAAGTATTTTTCTAACGATTGGCTCTCCCGATTGGTAATCGATTTCGTGATTTTTAACTGTCTCATTTATATTTTT